>DASZPU010000926.1:0-14858 GCA_035550195.1 Nannocystaceae bacterium | reverse complement strand
TGAGGCCGTAGCCCTCGAGCACGAGCACGCCCATCGCGTGGAAGAGCTCCGCGAGCTCGCGACGCAGCGGTGCACCGCCGCACGCGACGAAGCGCAGACGCTCGCCGAGGCGCGCGCGCAGCTGCGAAAAGAGCAGCTTGTCGGCCATGCGTCGCCCGAGCGAGAGCCCGAGCGTGAGCGGCTCGCCGCGTTGCTGCGCGACCGAAGCCTTGCGTCCGACCTCGAGCGCGCGCTCGATCGCGGGCGCGACCCAGGCGGCCTTCGGCAGCGACTTCTGCCAACGCATCGCGATGCGCTCGAGCAGCTCCGGCACCGCGGCGAAGAACGTCGGCGCGACCTCGGCGACGTCGCGCTCGAAGCCGCCGGGATCTCCGAGCGAGGTGACGATGCCGCTCGAGATCGCGGCCCACAGCATCGCGCGCGCGAACACCTGCGCGGGCGGCAAGACGAGCAGCTGCTCGTCGGTGCCGGACACCGCGGCCGCGCGCGCGAGCGCCTCGCCTTGGAAGACCGCGCCGCGGTGCGTGATCATCACGCCGCGCGGGATGCCGGTGGTGCCCGCGGTGTAGAGGATCGTGAGCGGGTCGTCGGGCGCGATGCGATCTTCCGCGCCGTCGATGCGCGCGCGCAGCTCGGCATCTTGTTCCATCGCATGACGACCGCGACGACGCAGCGCATCCCAGCGCTCCCAGCCCTCGCCTTCGTCGTTGCGATCGTCGTTCGATCCGTCGGCGGGCATGCCGATGCGCACGAGCGATTGCTTCACGCCGACGATGCGAGTCGCGCGCGAGGGCTCGACGAAGATCGCCTTCGCGTCGGCGTCGCGCAGCATGAGCTCGAGCTCGGGCGCGGGGCTGGTCGGCAGCGGCACCGAGACGGCGCCGAGGCGTGCGATCCCGAGATCGGCGATCGCCCACGCCGTGCTCGCGTCGCCGAGCAGCGCGACGCGATCGCCGGTGCGGATGCCCAGTGCCGCGAGCCCGGCGGCGATCTCGCGGGAGGCCTCGGCCCACGCGGACCACGACAGCGGTCGCCAAGCCCCGAGCACGCGCGCGCGCAGAGCGGGGCTGGACGCACGGCGGCGCACGGTCGCCGCGAAGGACGCCAAGAGATTGCGTGCGGGCTCGGAGGCGCCGGACGCGGGCTCGAACGCGGTTCCGAGCATGCAGCCACCCCGGACGGGCGGCGCTGATCCTTTACCACAAGGCGCGGCGATTGTTCGGTCGGTCACCGCTCGCTCGGCCGGGTCGCAAAGGCGCAGGTCGATCGGCCCTCGCCCCTCGGCGTCGGCCGGGATCCGGCTAGACTCCCGGCACGCGGCCGCGACCGGAAGGGGTGCGCCGCGTCCTTCTCTTCGCCTGAAGCTTTGTCGGCGTCCGAGCCCATCCATGTCGCTCGGCGCGTCTTCGCTGGCACGCGCCCGGACCACCGCCCTTGCCGACGCTCGCAGGCACCAAGCTCGACAAGTACGACATGCTCGAAGAAGTCGGGCATGGCGGCATGGCCGTCGTGTATCGCGGCCGCGACACGGTGCTCGATCGCGAAGTCGCGGTGAAGGTGTTGCACCCGCATCTCGCCGACCGCGAGGAGTCGCGCGAGCGGCTGCGCCGCGAGGCGCTCGCGGTCGCGAAGCTGCGCCACGAGAACATCCTCGAGATCTTCGACTACTCCGGTCCGGCCGCGGCCGAGAGCTACATCGTCACGGAGTTCATCCACGGCCCGACGCTGCGGCAGTGGCTCGACGAGGACTACGTGCCGCGGCCCGCGGTCGCGGCGTTGGTGGTGCATCGCTTGGCGCTCGCGTTGGCGCAGGCGCACAAAAGCGGCATCGTGCACCGCGACATCAAGCCGGAGAACGTGATGATCCGGCGCGAGGACGGCTGCGTGAAGCTGATGGACTTCGGCATCGCGCAGATCCTCGACAACCAGAAGCTCACGATGACGGGGCAGCTGATCGGCAGCCCGGCGTACATGGCTCCGGAGCTGATCAACGGGCGTCCGTTGGACGCGCGCACCGATCTGTTCTCCCTCGGCATCCTGCTCTACCAGCTCGCGACCGGCGAGCTGCCGTTCTCCGGTCGCAACCCCCACGAGGTGCTCAACCGCATCGCGGACGGCAACTATCCGCTGCCGTCGACGGTGTGTCCGCTGTGCGACAAGGAGCTCGAGGCGATCATCGGCAAGGCGCTCGCGAGCAACCCCGACGATCGCTATCAATCGACCGAAGCGCTCGCGAAGGAGCTCGAGAACTATCTCGCGGAGATCGAGGTCGATCCCGAGGTCGGCGAGCTGAAGCAGTACTTCCGCGGTCCGAAGGACTACCTCGCGCAGCTCGACGAGCGGGTGTCGACGGCCTTGATGGCGCACGCGGAGCGAGCGGCGCGCGAAGGGTTGCATGCGCGCGCGATCCGATTGCTCGGGCGCGTGCTCGAGATCGACGGCAGCAACAAGGAAGCGCGCGCGATGCTGTCGCGCTTGCGCGTGCGCGCGAAACGAATGCGCCAGGTCGTGCTGGGCGGCGCTGCGCTCGGTGCGGTCGGGTTGGTCGGCGCGGTCGCGGTGTTGATCCCGCCCGGTGCGTTGGAGCCGGATCCGCCGGCGATCGCCGATGGGCGCTTGGAGGAGCCGCCGGTGCCGATCGGCGCGTCGGTCGGCGACGTCGCGCGCAGGCCCGACGCGAAGACGCCGACGAGCCCGCCGCGTCCGCAGCCCGAGCCGGGCGGCAACGATGCGGATGCCGTCGCCGACTCGACCACCGGCGGTGATGCGCGGCCGCGACCGGGCAAAACGACGCCGAGCAAGCCCGCACCGCCGCGTGCGGAGCTGAAGACGGACTGCAAGATCACGATCGAAGGCGTCGCGCCATCGACGGCGCGAAACTGGACGCTCGCCGTTCAGCCCGACGACGGCGAGCGGGACATCGTCAAGGTGACCGGCCTCGAAGTGTCGTTCTCCTTCGATGGCACCGCGGCCAGGGTGAGCATCTCCGAAGCTGGGTGGTCGGGATCGCGACACGTGGACCGCAAAGACTGCCTCGCAGGCGCGACGCTCTCGGTGTCACCGAAGCCCGCACGCGTCGTGTTCAAGGGTGATGGTACGGACCAGATGGTCGTGAGCTGCGTCCAGGGCTGCGAAGCGAAGCAAGTGATGGCCGACAAGTTCCCGGCACTGTCCTTCGAACCGGGCCAGGACTCGCTCGACGTCACGCTCGAGCTCGTCGCCGTGGACTTCATCACGGCGCGCAAGAAATACACGCTGCATCCCGGGCCCAACACGCTGCCAGTGGATTTGAAGCGGCGAACCTCGGGATGATGCTGCGCGGGCGAGCACCTCGCACGATGGCGGGGCTCTGAGGTAGGCTGAAGCAGGCGGGATGCCCTCGGTGCTCAGCGTCTGTTTGGCGATCGCGGTCGCGGTCGCACCCGTGCGCGGCTCGGATGCGCCGAAGCCCACGCCCGGCAAGAAGTCGCCGGCGAGCAAGCCGAACGGCAACGGCAAGACCGAAGGTCCCCCTGCCCCGTTCGCGCACGCGGCGATCCGCGAGGCCGACGAAGCGTGGCGACGTGGCGACTACGCCGAAGTGCGTCGCTGGCTCGAGCCGCTCGCCAACGATCCCGAGCTGAAGCTCGAGCCGCAGGATCGTCAGACGATGCTCGTGCTGCTCGCCGACTCGACGTTGTCGGACAGCTCGCTCGACGCCGCCGATCGCCGCGACAAGGCGCGCAGCTATCTCGAGCGCATCCTCGACGAAGACGCGAGCTGGCGCATGCCTCGCGACATCTACTCGCCCGAGCTCTACGATCTCTACGTCGAAGTGCGCGTCGATCGAGCCGGTCGCGCGGGACAGAAGTGCGAAGCCGGCCTCATCGTCTGCAAGAGCGAGAAGGCGACCGCGGAAGACACCATCTCGTCGGAGAAGGCGAAGGTCGCCGCGATCCAGCGCAAGTACGACGCGCAGGAAGTCGAAGTGCAGCAGGTCGTGCAGCGCTCGCGGATCCTCGCCGCGATCCCCGGCGGCTTCGGCCACTTCTACATGGGCAACAATGCGCTCGGCGGCACCTTCCTCGCCGCCGAGCTGATCTTCGGCGCCGCCGGTCTCGGCCTGCTCATCCGCCGCAACGTCGTCGATGGTTGTCGGCGCACGCGCGGCTTCCAGAGCGGCTCGCTCGTCTGCGACATCCGCGGCGAGAACGACGCCGAAGTGATCGAAGCGCGTCGCGATCAGATCGCACGTCGACGCAAAGCCGAAGAGGCCATGGCCTGGTTCCTGCTCGGCACCGTCGCGCTCGACATCGTCATCGCGCAGATCCTCTTCAAGCCGACCCGCGTGAAGACCGTCGAACGCAAGCCCCGCAAGCAGCTCGAAGCGGAGCGCAGAGCCGGCGCGAACGACAGCAAGGGTCGCACCACGCCGCGCGCGGGCAGGCCCCGTGCTAGGCTGCGAGCTGCTCCGAGCGTCTCGCCCTACGGCGTGGGGCTCGGCTTCGACGTCCGATTCTGACGCTGCGCTGCCAAGATGCCGTACTTCCAGTACCAAGGTCCCCAGGGTCGTCCGACGCGCCATCCGATCGGACGTCACGTGACGTCGATCGGCAGCTCGCCGGAGTGCCACCTCGTGCTCACCGGCGCCGACATCATGCCGACGCACTGCACGCTCGTGCACGAGCCCGGCAAGTACCTGCTCGAGAGCTCCGAGCGATCCGCGGTGTTCTTCGTGCGCGGCAAGAAGCTGCGCAGCCACGAGCTGCGCCACGGTGACGTCGTCACCATCGGTCCGCACGAGCTCGTGTTCAGCGCGGTCGACGACGCGGTGCAGCCCACCACGCCGGCGCCGGCGCAGAGCGGCGGCGTCGATCACCTCGACGCGATGAAGCGACTCGTCGACTTCTCCGAGCTGCTGCTGCGTCCCGGTGATCTCGATCAACTCTTGTCGGAGCTGATCGATCAGGTCGTCGCGCTCACGCGCGCGAGCAAGGGCTTTCTCGTGCTCGCCGACGACAGCGGCGCGTACCAGATCCGCGTCGCGCGGAATCTCGAGCGCCAGCCGGTCGACGACCCCAGCGAGCTCTTGAGCGACAACATCATCCGCGAGGTGATCACCCGCCGCCAGGCGCAGATCATCAGCGATGCCTACAGCGACACGCGCTTCCAGAGCTCGCTGTCAGTGATCAACTTGAAGCTGTGCTCGGTGATGTGCGTGCCGCTCATCGTGCGCGGCGAGCTGCTCGGGCTCATCTACGTCGGCAACGACAACGTCCGCGATCTGTTCCGCACCGAGCAGCTCGAGCTGCTCAAGGTGTTCGCGGCCCAGGCTGCGCTGTTCATCAAGAACGTGGGCTTGTTGGTCGAGCTCCGCTCCGAGTCCGCCGAGCTGGCCGAGCGCCTCGAGCAGTTCAAGTTCGGCGAGATCATCGGCTCGTGCCCGCAGATGATCGAGGTGTACAACCGCGTCGAGAAGGTCGCGGGCACGGACATCACCGTGCTCATCACCGGCGAGACCGGCACCGGCAAGGAGCTGATCGCCCGCGAGGTGCACAACCGTTCGCCGCGCGGCAAGGGCCCGTTCATCACGGTGAACTGCGGTGCGATCCCCGAGAACCTGATCGAGTCGGAGCTCTTCGGTCACCTGAAGGGCGCGTTCACAGGTGCGATCGCGAACCAGGTCGGCAAGTTCCAGGCGGCCGACAAGGGCACGATCTTCCTCGACGAGGTCGGCGAGCTACCGCTGCAGCTGCAGGTGAAGCTGTTGCGCGTGCTGCAGGAGCGGCAGATCCAGCGCGTCGGTGAAGCGAAGACGACCCCGGTCGACGTGCGCGTGGTGGCGGCGACGAACCGCGACCTGGCGGACGAGGTGAAGCAGAACCGCTTCCGCGAGGATCTGTTCTTCCGCTTGAACGTGATCGGCGTGGAGCTGCCGCCGTTGCGCGAGCGCGGCGACGACGTGCTCTTGATCGCGCGCTACTTGGTGAAGCGCTTCGCGAAGGAGTACGGGCGCGAGATCGACGCTGCGAAGGCATTCGGTGCGTCGGCGGTGCACGCGATGATGCGCTTCGGCTGGCCGGGCAACATCCGCCAGCTCGAGAACCACATCAAGAAGGCGCTGGTGCTCGCGGAGGGTCCGCAGATCCAGGCGAAGGACTTGGATCTCGAGGCACCGGAGGGCGCGAAGGTGGAGGATCAATTGATCCTGCCGCTGACCGAAGCCCGGGAAGCGTGGCAACGCGAGTACATCAACCGCGTGCTCGCGCTCAACGGAGGCAACCGCACGAAGACCGCCCGCGATCTCGGCGTCGACCCCCGCACGATCTTCCGCCACCTCGAAAAAGAGGGCAAAGAGGCCTGATGCCCCCGCGCGGCGACACGCTTCGCCCCGCGCCCCGAGTTTCCGCCGAGCGGAAACTCGAGCCCTCAGAACCGCTCAGACGCGCCGAGTTTCCGCGCTGGGGAAACTCGCTGCTCGCGCTCGCGCTGACCAGCGCCTGCATCATCCCCGACACGGGGATCGAAGCGCGCGGAGAAGCGGTGAACCCCGGCCCCGTGCGGCTCGTGCAAGCAACCGCGCTTCCGATCGCCGCAGACACGGCGTGCCGCGATCTCGCGTTCCCCGATCTCGCATCGTGCCCGCTCGTCCCGGACACGCTGCCGTTCGGCTT
Organism: Nannocystaceae bacterium; assembly: GCA_035550195.1. Taxonomy (GTDB): domain Bacteria; phylum Myxococcota_A; class Polyangia; order Nannocystales; family Nannocystaceae; genus Xiheibacterium. Next base: position 8,205 of record DASZPU010000926.1, on the reverse strand, counting down.
CATCGACATCGACCTCTGTGTCTGTCCGGGCACGCTCGTCGACAACCGCGCACTGAACTACTTCGACATCTACGTCGAAGACCCCGACGCGGATGGCGACGGCAATCCCGTGGACTCGATCTTCGGCGCATTCCTCCTCGATCTGCCGGTCGCCGTGGACGATCCGACCTCGTTCGTCGCGTACGAGACGCTGCTCTCGCCCACCACTCCGGCGACGCCGGTGCAGTTCGGCATCGGCAGCTATGGCGACGCGATCGAGCGTCCCGAACCGCTGGTGCGACGTTGGACCATCGGCGATGCCGATCGACGCGTCGATCTCTGCAACGAGAACGCGTCTTCCCCCGATCCGAAGCTCAGCCCCGGACTGCACTCGTTGCGGCTGGTGGCCACCGATCGCCCTTGGTATCGCCCGTTCGTCTACGACTCGAACGGCGAGCCGAAGCTCGATGACGACGAGCAGCAGATTCGCGTCCCGCCGGAGGAGGCCGCCGTCGGCGTCCCGGATACCCCTGGCGGCGCGAGCTATGCGATCGCCGACTACGTCTTCCTGTGCGGTGACGGAGCGGCGGTGGACGCCGAGCCGGTTTGCGATTGCGTCGAGCCGAGCGAGGGGACGCCATGACGCACCTCGACGTCTTCTTCGTCTCGGCGTTCGCGGCGGCAACGACAGCGTGCATCATTCCCGATCGCGACATCCAGATCGATCCCGGCATCGACAATCTCAGCGCGGTTCGCATCGTCACTCGTCCACCGCAACTCGACGAGATGCACGACATCTGCAATCGCGATCCCAAGGGCGACCCACCTCCCGACTACAGCTACTGCCCGGAGGTCCGGCGCACGAGCGTGCCGCCCGGTGTAGTCCGACCGAGTGAAGGCTCGTTCTGCGTGTGTCCGCTCGGCGATCGTCGCACGCTCGACCCGTTCGAGATCTACGCGGAGGACGGCGACCGCGAACGTGATCGCCCGAAGGACCGCATCTACGCCGCCGCGCTGCTCGACCCGCAGCCCGGCGCCACGAACCCCTCCGACGCGGTCGCGTACTCGAACTACCTCGAGCCCGGTCGCGCCGGCGAGTTGATCGAGGTGAACCACGAGTCCGACAACGACAACACCGCAGCTCCGGTGGGGCGGCGCGTGCTCGATCTCTCGGTGTTCCCGTTCGACGACGGCTCGCACCGCATCGATCTCTGCAACGACAACGAGGGTTCGTCGGTCGGCGTCGGCATCCACAACCTGCGCGTCATGGTGACCGACCGACCCTTCTTCCGTGAGCGCGCATTCGTGGACGGTGCGCCCGCCGTCACGGCCGATGGGAAGCCCGCCTACTATCCCACGCAATGGGGCGTGCCCGACCTCGCCGCCGGGGCGACCTACGCCACCGTCGATTATGTCTTCGAGTGCCTCGATCCGGAGGATGAGACCGTCAAGGCGCACGACGACTACCAGCGCATGCTCGATCCCGACGACCCCGACGACGCCGCGCAGATCGAGCCACGCTACTGCGAATGCGTGTCTCCGGACGGTGGCGGATGAACGCTCGCGTCGCGATCCCGTCGTTCGGCTTGCTGCTCTCCTGCAGCACGGTGGCGCCCCTGCCCACGCCCAACGAATGCAACGTCGACGAGGACTGCGACACCATCGCAGGTGAAGTCTGCGCGCCGGACACACGCGTGTGCGTGCCGGGCTCCGCGTTGCCGCCGCGGGCCGATCTCGCGTTCGACATCCAGGAACCGCAGGGCTTCCGCGTGGAAATCTCCGGCTGTGACTGCGACGTCACGCAGCAGAGCGCGAACAACCAGCTCAGCCTCGATCGCGACGAGGTCATGCAGACCTTCGAGCTCGCGATCTACTCGAACCCGGACGTGGACCCGACCATGCCGATGGTCGGCGACCTCTTGCCGGCGAAGCTCCAGCTCACCGCAACAACGCGCTTCGCGGCCGCATCGCAACCAACCCTCATCGACTACCCGACGTTGACGGGCGAGGAAGGCAGCATGCAGCTCGTGACGACCTCGGTTCGTTGGCCGCGCTATCACCCGTACGACGTGTTGCCGCCCGGGCTCGCGCGTGGCGGACGAGTGGTCTGGCGCAGCACGCCCGAGATGGTCGCGCCCATCTATCGCCTGTTGCGTCCGCCGATGACGTTCGAAGACAAGCCCTGCACCACCGACGATGAGTGCAAGAGCAACGATCCTCGCTTCGCGCCGACCGATCCGAACTTCTGCTACCCCGGCGTCGGCGAGTGCACGCTCATCGGCGGCCCGACCTTCGCGTACGCGTTCACGTACAACGAGCTCTGCGATCGGCGACTGAAGGGCAGCGTCGTCCAGATCGACCCCGACACGCTCGAGGAAGTCATCGTCAGCCCCGCCATGATGACATCGGGGATCCCCGATGCCCGCGTGACGATTCGTCATGCCGACATCGAGAACGCTGCTCGGCTCGGCGAGTTCGCGCTCTCGGGGACGACTCCCGACGAGCGCGAGGACGAGTGCACGAGCGATGCGCAGTGCGCCACGCCGGACGAGTTCTGCGAGACCGTCACCAACCAGTGCGTGCTCGCGCTCGCCGGACGCAGTGCCGACAACGGCAACATCCAGACGGACGCGGTAGGAGCCTTCTCCGCGCAGGTCAACAGTTACTGCGAGTACGAGTCCAACGACCTCGCATTCGATCGCGCGTTCACGGTCACCGTCGCGCCGCCCGCGTCGATGACGAGCGCCGCTCCTGCGGTGAACTTCACGTTCACCGTGCCGTTCAGGCCCGCGGAAGAATCCGGAGACATCCCGGATACGCAGCTCCCCGGCAAGCTCTGTGTGCCTGATTGGGGGCCTCCTTCCGAGGCGGTGGTCGACCTGAAGGCCACGCCCATCACGTTGGTCGGCGAGGGGCCCGACGCATTCCGTTGTTGCGATGTCTCGTGTCTGCCCGCCACGCCGGAGGATGCTGCTGCACTCAGCGAGCCGCCGCGGTTCGACAGCTGCGACGGTCGCACGCTCGCCGGCGACGTGCCGCAAGCGATCGTCGACACTCCGTTCAAGCTCACGCCCGCGAAGCTCGACGCGTGGGAAGAGGCGGGTTGCGTACGACCCACGGCGGATGTCAACGACATCGTCGGTGGCATCCGCAGCGACTCGATCCCGTGCAATGCGACCGACAGCACCTGCGTGCTGCCAGGTCTCGCGTCGGGGCTCGACGGCGGAACACGTGATTACGGCTTGCGCCTCGAATCGCCGGTCGGCTCGCTGTTCCGCTCCGACACGTTCACGCTGCAAATCGGACCCGAGTCGGCGACGACACCCGTCGAGCTGCCTCTGATTGCGCGCGTGCTCGTGCGTGGCCGCGTGCGGCTCGACAACGACACGTGCGACGCGGCTGCGCCGGTCGACGGCGATTGCGGCTCGGAGGGCGCAGTCGTGTTCGCCGAGCGGCTGCGCATGCCCGGCGAGGACACGGACCGCGTGCTCGGGCCCTACTTCCACAGCGTCTCGACGTACTACGATCCGGTCGCGCTCACGCGCGGCGCATTCGTGCTGCCGCTCGACCCCGGCGTCTACCTGCTCACGGCGCTGCCGATCACCGGCTCGCTCGGCGGGCCCGCAGAGATCAGCGTCATCGATCTCCGTGAAGGACAGGATCTCGAGGACGTCGATCTCGTGTTGAAACCCGGTGTCATCGTCACGCTCGACTTCAACGAGACCTTCGATCGCAGCACACAGGTCGTCCCACTCGACGTCGCGTCGTGGGTGGGCCTGCCCGATCCCGACGGCCGCCTCCTCGATCTCAACGCGCCCGGCGAGTGCCTGTCGGTGAGCACGGACGGTCGGTGCCGCATCCGCCGGCTCATCGCCGGCGCGAGCATCACGGGCAGCCAAGTCGGCCAGGTTCGCTTCAACGCACGCGCCCACTCGGCGGCGAGCTCGTGCAACCTCGAGATGAAGTGCCCCGAGCGCTGAGCGCCCCAGTAGGTGCGTCAGCGCACGGGACCCCGGCCCCCTACCAGAGCAGGCTGGACACTTGACCAATGCGCGCGGCTAGCGGAGACTCTTCTTCAACTGAGCCCAGCTCCTGAACCACCCCGTTGGATGAGGATCGCTTCGTGGATCCGCATCGTGGGTGCTGTCGGGGCGATCCTCTGGGGGGTCGTCGGCGTCTGGCAGGGGCTCGCTCAGCAGACACTCGGGCTTGCGCCCGAGGAGATCGACTGTGTCTACCGCGTCAAGCTCCTGCGCGATCGGGTCGTGGCCCTCACCGAGCGTTCCCCGCTCGACGGCGCACGCGACCCCCAGGACGAAATCGTTTCCAACCTCATCCGCGAGACCCGTGCGGCCTGTGCCAGCCGCGGTGATGTCGAGAGCACGAAGCACCTCGACACGATCGCCGATCGTTTGCGCGACCATCTTCAGTTGCGCACCCGCGAAGACCAGGCCCGCCATGAGCTACTCGCGCTCTAGGACCTCTCATCATGTCGAATCCCGACGATTCCGGCGCGGACGCGCCGGATGGCGTGCGCACTCGAGCGCACGATCCCTCCACCACCCTCTCCACTGAGACTGCACCGACCGACGTCGACGCCCTCTTCGAAGATCCTCGCGAGCTCGTCCCCGAGCCCGCGCCTGCGCGCAGCGAAGAGCCGCGCGCGACCGAGGATCTCATGGCGATCCCGCTGCCGGAGAACTTCGATGGGTTCCCGCTGCCGCCGGAGCTGAAAGAAGCGATCGCGGCCGCAGGCTGGACCAAGCCGACGCGCGTGCAGCTCGTCGCGTTCGATCCCATCTCGCACGGTCGCGACGTGCTCGTGCAATCGCAGACCGGCACCGGCAAGACCGGCGCGTTCTGTGTGCCGTGGCTCGCGTCGCGCTTCGAGCACGGCGACGCCGCGAAGACCGGCGTACAGATGATCACGCTCGTGCCCACGCGCGAGCTCGCGAAGCAGGTGTGCGACGAGCTCGTGAAGCTCGCGCACAAGACCAACGTGCTGCCGCTGCCGATCTACGGCGGCACCGCGATGCAGCCGCAGCTCAACGCGCTGCGGGCCGGTGTACACGCGGTCGTCGGCACACCCGGCCGCGTGCTCGATCACATCCGTCGACGCTCGCTCGATCTCTCGAAGGTACGCATGGTCGTGCTCGACGAGGCCGACGAGATGCTCTCGATGGGCTTCCTCGAGGACATCCACTCGATCCTCGATGCGTGCCCCAAGGATCGTCAGACCACGCTCTTCTCGGCCACCGTGCCGACGGAGATCGAGCGCATCGCGCGTCGCTACATGCGCTCGCCGATCCCGCTCAAGCTGAGCGGTGATGCGATCGCGGCCGCGGAGATCCACCACGCCTACTACTCGTGCAACTCGGCGGTGAAGACCCGCGACTTGCTCGACGTGATCGGCGAAGAGGAGCCCACCATCGGGCTGGTCTTCTGCAACACGCGCGAAGAAGTGAACATGGTCGCGTCGGTGCTGCAGCGCGAAGGCTTCGCCGCCGAGCCGCTCAGCTCCGATCTCACCCAGGCCGCGCGCGAGCGCGTGCTCGGGTGGATGCGAGAGAAGCGACTGCGCTTCCTGGTCGCGACCGACGTCGCGAGCCGTGGCATCGACATCTCGCACATCAGCCACGTCATCAACTACTCGTTCCCGGAGAACGCCGAGAGCTACGTGCACCGCACCGGTCGCACGGGTCGCGCGGGTCGTCCGGGCCAGGCGATCAGCCTCATCTCGCCGCACGAGCTCGGCAACTTCTACTATCTCAAGCTGCAGTACCCGACGATCCAGTTCAGCGAGCGGCACCTGCCGCCCGCCGAGGATCTGCAGGCGCAGCGCAACGAGTTCAAGCTCGATCACGTCAGCAGTCTCTTCCCCGAGCTGGTGAGCCCCGAGTGGACCCTGCTCGCGCGCAACCTGATGAAGGATCCGCGTGGCGAGCGAGTGATCGCGTACTTGCTCAATCAAGCGATGTCGCAGCAGCCGCGGCGGCAGAGCCTGCTCGAGTCCGAGGGGCTCGGCGAGGGCGACGCCGCGACGTTCGGCGAGGGCGAGCGCACCGGGTACCGCGATCGCGGGCGTGGGCGTGGCGACCGCGAGCGCGGTGGCGGGCGTTGGGGTCGCGACGATCGCGGGCCGCGTGATCGCGATCGCGGGCCGCGTGGCGACCGCGAGCATCGTGGCGATCGCGAGCACCGTGGGGATCGCGAGCACCGTGGCGAGCACGGGCGCGACGGCGAGGTGCGTGCGCGCGAGGGCGAGCCCGGCACCGAGCACCGTAGCGACCGCGAGCACCGTGGCGATCGCGAGCCGCGAGGCGATCGCGAGCCGCGAGGCGATCGCGAGCCCCGTGGCGACCGCGAGGCCCGTGGCGATCGCGAGCATCGCGGCGAGCGCGACGGTGGCGAGCCCGGAGGTCGACGTCGTCGTCGCGATCGCGATCGTCGACCCGAACGCGCCACCGCGGACGCGGGTGAGCACGCGCGCGGCTCGGCCGATGCCGGCGAGCAGGTGCCCGCCGCGAGCGAGTCCGGCGTGATGGCCTTCGATCCGCACGCAGGCGAGCTGCTCGAGGCGCGCGACACCGAAGCGTGGCGCGACGCACCGACCCACGACGATGCATCGCTCGAGCGCAGCGACGAGGCCGGCGAGGCCCACGAAGGCGAGCGCAGCGCAGACGACGAGCGCAGCGGCGACGACGAAGCCCGCGGCGACGGTGAAGGCCGTCGTCGTCGCCGACGTCGTCGACGTCGCGGGCACGGTCCGCGCGACGAGGCGGGCACCGAGGCGCGCAGCGAAGGCGACGACGAGCGCACGATCGCGGATGCGTCCGCGGGCGACTCGATGAGCGCCGGCGAGCAAGACGAGCTCGGCGAAGGCCTCTCCGACGGTGAGCACGGCGACGAGCTCGAAGCGCCCGCGCACGCCGGCGACAGTGCGAGCGTCGACGCGGGTGCGAGCACGGGCGGCGGATCGCGGCGTCGACGTCGTCGTCGTCGCCGTCGTGGCGGCGGCGATCGTCCGCAAGGCGAGGCCCACGCGCAGCAGCAACAACCCCCGCAGTCCGCCGACGACGACGAAGGCGACGACGAGGGTGACGACGAAGGCGACGACAACGTCGCAGCCGACGGTGCGCCCCAGGGCGAGGCCGGCGAAGGCGGACGCAGGCGTCGTCGTCGTCGCCGTCGCGGTCGCAGGCGCGGGCCCGATCAGCAGCCGCAGCCCGCGGCCGCCACCGCACCGCTGGTGAAGCCCGAGCCGCAGGTCGGCCAGGACGAGATCGTCGTCGACATCGACGAGTCGGAGCTCGAGATCGTGCGCGACGAGTTCGGCGAGATCGACGAGCTCGACGACTTCACGCTCAAGGCCCGACGACGCGGCGTGCTCGACACGCTCGCCGAAGAGGTCGAGCTCGAGGATCTCACGCAGCGCGATCGCGAAGAGCCCGCCGCGGCCGCAGAGCCGGCGAGCGCAGACGCAGAAGCGTCCGCCGACGACGGCGACGACGAAGGCGACGACGGCGAAGCCGAAGCGCCGAGCGAAGGCGAAGCGGCTGCGAGCGAGGAAGATCCGGCGCGTCGCAAGAAGCGTCGTCGCCGTCGCAAGAAGAAGAAGGCCGAGCCCGAGCCGCCTCCGCCGGCGCTCATGGTGCCCCCGCACAAGGACTTCTGGGAGGTGTGGGCCTCGCACTTCAGCTACACGGACTTCGAGGATCCGGAGCAGCCCGAGCCCGAGCCGGAGCCGGAGCACGTCTCGCACGGTGGCTTCGATCGCAACGCGCCGATCCCCGAAGGCGAGTGGGTCACGGTGCGGCTGTCGATCGGTCGCGCGCACGCACGCAAGGCCGCGGACGTCCGCGATCTGCTCGCGGACCGCACCGGCCTCTCCGGCAAGGCCGTGAAGAACCTGACGGTGCGCGAGCACGACACCGAGCTGCAGGTCGCAGCGTCGGCGTGGCCCCGCCTCGCGCGAGCATTCACCGGCGCGCCGATCGAAGGCATCGCGGTGTCGGCGGAGCTCGTGGTCGATGCGAACGCAGCGATCGAAGCACCGATCGAAGCCGCGATCCCCGAAGCGGCCGAGCCCGAGCTCGCTGCGGCCGCCGAGCCCGAAGCGGACGACGTGGTCGAGCCCGCCCCTGCGACGTGAGCGACGCGAACGCCATCCGTCCGCCGTACCTCGATCCCGAGGCACGGCGCGCACGGGTGGCGGAGCTCGCCGAT
>DASZPU010000925.1:0-1840 GCA_035550195.1 Nannocystaceae bacterium | reverse complement strand
GGACTACGCTCCCGAGGTCGTCATGACGAAGCGCATCGTTCCATTCGTCCTGCTCGCCCTGCTCTCGTGTCGTCGCGACCAGCAACAGCCGCTCGCAGCACCCGCACCGACGAACGAGTCGTCGACGGCGATCGAGGATCTCGCGCGCCAGCAAGACGCGATCGTGCGCCAGCAGGACGTGATCATCGCGCAGCAAGGCGAGCTGCTCTCCGAGCTGCGCGCGCTCCGACAACAGCTCGGCGGAGGCGAAGGCGACATCGGAATGCCGTCGGAGCGCGCCCCCGAGCGACCGACGCGGCCCGGACAACCCGACAAGGCCGCGACCTACAAGGTACCGGTCGACGGCGCACAAGCCCGCGGTCCCGCCGGTGCGAAGATCACGATCGTCGAGTGGGCCGACTTCCAGTGCCCGTTCTGCTCGCGCGTGGATCCGACGATCGCCGAGCTGATGAAGGACTACGAAGGCGAGCTGCGCCACGTGTTCATGCACAACCCGCTGCCGATGCACGATCGTGCGATGGCGGCCGCGATCGCCTCCGAGGCCGCGGGCCGGCAGGGCAAGTTCTGGCCGATGTACGAGCTGCTCTTCGCGAACCAACGCGATCTCGGCGACGAGTCGATCCTGAAGTTCGCGAAGAAGCTCAAGCTCAACACCAAGAAGTTCAAGCGCGACATTGCGGACGAGCAGCTCGCCGAGCACGTGAAGCGTCAGCAGGATCTCGCGACGTCGCTCGGGGCCCGCGGCACGCCGGCGTTCTTCATCAACGGTCGCTTCCTCTCGGGCGCGCAGCCGAAGGACGCGTTCAAGGTGGTGATCGACGAAGAGCTCGCGAAGGCCGACAAGCTGTTGTCGGCCGGCGTGCCGCGCACGCGGCTCTACGAGACGATCATCACCGACGGTCGCACCGCGCCGTAGCTGCTACTTCGGCAGCTTCGCGGCGTCGTCCGCCGTCGCGGCGCAGCGGAAGCCGAAGTGGTGGAACGGCTCGTTCGCCGGCGTGTGATGGCGGCGATAGATGCCGGTGGCCTTCTCGTCCTCCCAGTACCACGAGCCGCCGCGCACGATCTTGCTGTGGTGACCGGGGCACGCCTTCGCACCGCCACCGCACGGTCCCTTCGGATCGACGCCTTCGCACTCGGCTCCGCACTTCGACCAGCTGCCGCCGTACCAGTCGTCGACCCACTCCCACGAGTTGCCGACCATGTCGAAGAGGCCGTACACGCCCGCGGGTCGCGAGCCGACGTCCCACGGACGTCCGGTCTCGGGCTTGCTGAACTGCTTCTTCAAGCCGCAGCCGCGCCCGGATGCATCGCGATAGATCGCGCGCTCGCAGGTGACCGGATCGTCGCCCCACGGATAGAGGTGTCCGTCGGGCCCGCGCGCAGCTTTTTCCCACTGCGCTTCGGTGGGCAAGCGCTTGCCTTGCAGCTCGCAGTACTTCACCGCGTCATACCAGTTGATGCCGGTCATCGGCATGTTCGGGTGATCGTAGTCGGTGTAGCGCGGCCGCGCGCGGTTGCAGCCCTGCTCCTTCATGCACGCGCCATACTGCGCGTAGGTGACCTCGTAGAGATCCATGTAGAACGTCTGCACCCACACCGTGGACTTGGGCCGCGTGTTGTCGGGCCCGTCGTCGGAGCCACGGATGAACGGCCCACCGGGAATGCACGCCATGCCCTTCGGCACCGGCTCGCTGCACGGCAACGCTTTCGTGCCGTCGGGCGCGACGACCTCGGCGACGACGGGCTTCTCGGGCTCGACCTTCGCGTGCGCGTCGCTCTTCGCGTCGACGGCCGCGTCGCGCTTCGCGTCGCGCGCGGCCGGGCTCGCGCCCGCGCT
>DASZPU010000924.1:0-25179 GCA_035550195.1 Nannocystaceae bacterium | reverse complement strand
CGATCGTCCGAGTGCGGGCCGGGGTCGTTGCTGCGCGCGCTTCGCTGTGGCGTGATGCTGCGGTGGCGAAGGAGATTGCCGCAAGCCGCGAGGAGTGGCTGCCGCTCGTGCGCAAGCTCGACTGGGAGCTCTCGTACGTCGACGAGCGCGAGGCGTTTCCCGAGGTCGCGAGCGGATCGCCGTGGCTGCCCGGTGAAGCGTGGCGTGGTTGGGACGAGCCCTACCGCACCACGTATCGCGAGTACGTCGCGACGCAGCATGCGAAGGACAGCGCGTTGCATGCCGTGCGTCAGGCGATCGGTGGCGCCGACGATCTCGCGAAGCTCGACCCCGCGTGGCGCAGCGCGGTGAAGCTGCACATGGCGACGTTGCCGCTCGCGGAGTTCTCCGCGGTGATCGGCAATCTTCGTGCGGCGCGTTTCGGTCGCGACAGCGCGTGGCGCAACACCGCGCTGTTCGGCGCGCTCGACGAGCTGCGTCACACCCAGCTCCCGCTGTTGCTCGCGCATGACTGGCTACCGAAAGATGCCCAGTTCGACTGGGCCCACCGCTTCTTCCACACCAACGACTGGGTGGCGATCGCCGGCCGTCACTTCGTCGACGAGCTGCTGCTGACCGCCGATCCGATCGAGCTCGCCATCGCGACCAACTTCGTCTTCGAGACCGGCTTCACCAACCTGCAGTTCATCGGGCTCGCCGCGGTTGCACACCAGGTCGGCGATCGCATGTTCGAGCGGTTGCTGCAGAGCATCCAGACCGACGAAGCCCGGCACGCGCAGATCGGCGGCCCGGTGCTCGAGACCGTGATCGCGCAGGATCCTGCGCGCGCGCAGTATCTCGTCGACAAGTGGTTCTGGCGCAGCTGGCTGTTCTTCGCCGTCGTCACCGGCTTCGCGATGGACTACCTCACGCCGGTCGAACATCGCCGCGCGTCGTTCAAGGAGTTCGTCGCCGAGTGGGTGCTCGATCAGTTCGAGCGCTCGCTCGCGGGCGTCGGGCTCGCGCGTCCGTGGTACTGGGATCGCTTCGTCGCCGCGCTCGACTCGTACCACCACATGGTCTACGCGAGCGCGTACACGTATCGCGCGACGGTGTGGTTCGACATGCCGTTGCCCGGGCCGAGCGAGCGCGCGTGGCTGGCCGAGAAGTACCCGCGCACGTGGCCGTCGTTCGATCCGATCTGGCAGCGGCTCGCCGATCGCTGGCAGACCGCGGGGCCGACCGTCGAGTGGTACACGCACGGCGCGACGCCGGTCGGGTTCTGCGATCTCTGTCAGCTTGTGCTGTGCAACGGCACGCCCGAGCGCAACGACGCGCGCACCCACGTACACGACGGTCGTCGCTACGTCTTTTGCTCGGAGCCGTGTCAGTGGATCTTCGAGCACGAGCCCGAGCGCTACGCCGCGCATCGCTCGGTGGTCGGCCACATCCTCGAAGGTGCGGCGCCGTCGAACCTGCTGGAGCTCTTGCGGTGGTTCGGGCTCGACGCGAGCGAGTGGGGCAAGGACACGCGCAGCGGCGCGTATCCGTGGATGGGAGGCGCGCGCTGATGTTGGTGCCGCTGCACGGTTTCCTGCACGGCGACACGCTGGGGCTGGTGGTGCTGGTGCACGATCACCAACGCATCCGCGAGCTGGCGGCGTCGTTGCAGGAAGCGGCGGCGTGTCGGGTCGCGCCGCGCGAGCACATGCGCGTGATGTTCGGCGGGCGTGTGCTCGATCCCGAGTCCACGATCGCCGAATGCGGGCTCGGTGCGCTCGATCGCATCGACGTGATCCCGGAGGTCGACGATGGCACGCCATAGGATCGCGGTCGTCGGCGAGCTGTGGGACGGCGAGATGCGCGGCTGCGCGGTCGAGGGGCGCAACCTGCTGCTGGTGAAGCTCGATGGCTGCATGCACGCATATGCGGATCGTTGTCCGCATCTCGGGATGAAGCTGTCGGCCGGCACGCTCGAGGACGGCGTGATCACCTGTGCGGCGCACTGCTTCGAGTTCGATGCGCGCACGGGTGCCGGCGTGAATCCTCGCAACGCGCGGCTGCAGCCCTACGCGGTCGCGGTCGAGGGCGACGATGTGCTGGTCGAGCTGCCCACGGAGGAATCGCCGTGAGCGTCGGTCCGGTGCTCATCGCCGGCGAGCGTGCGAACGCGATCGTCTCCGCGATCCGCGAGCTCAACCCCGACGTCGAGGTCGTCGATCGCGGCGCCTACCTGCGCGTCACCGCGCCGGCGCCGTGCGTGGTCACGCGCGCGGCGATCGAGCGCGCGCTCGGCGAGCCGTTCGAGCTGCCCGGCGATCTCGAGCAGGTGATGCCGTCGTTCAAAGGCGCGCTGGTGCTCGCGGCCGGCGAAGTGCGTTGGGAGGCGCGCGGCGCATGACCGGCCTGCGCACGTTCTGGCACCTCGCGTCGGCGACGAAGAAGCCGCGCGACTACGACATCGCGAGCACGCGGCTGCTCTACTACCCCCAGCGCGGCTTCGAGATCAGCACGCCGCTCGCGGAGTGGTATCGCGTGCACCAACGCGAGCGCGTGCTGCAGTGCGAGGACTGGGACGCGTTCCGTGATCCCCGCGAGACCACCTACACGCGCTACACCGAGCTGCAACGCGACAAGGAAGTGTTCGTCGACGGGCTGCTCGCGAGCAGCGACGACGCGCAGGTGCGACGCTTGCCGACGGCCTGGATCGCCACGCTCGACCGCGTGCTCGGTCCGCTGCGCTATCCGGTGCACGGGCTGCAGCTCGTGGCGAGCTACGTCGGGTCGATGGCGCCGGGTGGTCGCATCGCGATCGCGTGCCTCATGCAGGCCGCGGACGAGGTCCGCCGGGTGCAGCGGCTCGCGCAGCGCACGTGGCAGCTGCAGCGCGTGCACGATCACTTCGCCGCGAACGCGCGCGAGCTGTGGCAGCGCGAACCGCAGTGGCAGCCGCTGCGCGAGCTGATCGAGCGGCTGATGGTCACCTACGACTGGGACGAAGCTCTGGTCGCGCTGACGGCCGCGGTGAAGCCCGCATTCGACGACGTCTTCGATGCTCGGCTCGCCACGCTCGCGCGTGCGCGCGGCGACGAGACGTTGCAGCGCATGCTGGGATCCTTGGGCGAGGATGCGGCCTGGCATCGCGCATGGTCGGGCGCGTTGCTCGATCGTCTCGCGGCCGACCCGAAGAACGCGGAAGCGATCGCGCGTTGGCGATCACAGTGGGGGGAGCGCGCGGAGGCGGCCGTGCGCCCGTTCGTCGATCTGTTCGCCGCCGTGGAGGACGACCCGAGATGAGCGATCTGACGCTCTTCCGGCTGATGGCCGATCACGCGCCCGTGATGTTGTGGAAGGCGGGCAAGGATGCGCTGTGCGACTTCTTCAACTCGCGCTGGCTGGAGTTCACCGGCCGCACGATGGAGCAGGAGCTGGGCAACGGCTGGGCCGAAGGTGTGCACGCGGAAGACTTCCAGCGCTGCATGCACTACTACATGAATGCATTCGTCGAGCGTCGCGCGTTCCGCATGGAGTATCGATTGCGGCGCGCCGACGGAGCGTATCGGTGGCTCCTCGATCAGGGCGTGCCCCACCACGACGAGAGCGGTGAGTTCGTCGGGTTCATCGGCTCGTGCGTCGACATCACGGAGATGCGCGACGCCAGCGAGCGCATCCAGCAGCTCAACAACGAGCTCACTCGGCGCGTGCGCGAGCGCGAGGTGCTGCTGCGCGAGATCCACCACCGCGTGAAGAACAGTCTGCAGCTCGTGTCCAGCATCTTCACGCTGCATGGGCGGTTGCTCGATGGCCCCGCGCTCGCCGCGATGCAAGACGCCCAGTCGCGCGTGCAGTCGATCGCGCTGGTGCACGAGCGCTTGCACGAGTCCGACAGCCTCGCCGAGATCGACTTCGCGGAGTACGTGCGCGATCTGGCCAGCTCGGTGATGCAGGCGATGGGACCGCGCGAGCGCGTCGAGCTCGACGTCTCGGTCGAAGCGATCCGCCTCCCGCTCGATCAGGCCATGCCGTGTGGCTTGGTGATCAGCGAGCTGCTCACCAACGCGCTGCGTCACGCCTTCGTCGACGGTCGCCACGGCACGATCCGCGTCGCCGCGCGGTCGGTGGAGCGCGAGCGCATCGAGGTCGCCGTGGCGGACGACGGCGTCGGATTTCCGGCCGACATCGATCTCGCGCGGCCGGTGAGCCTCGGCCTCGATCTGGTCGCGACGCTCACGCGCCAGCTCGACGCGGACCTCGTGCTCGAGCGCCGCGCGGGCACGCGCTTCTGCTTCACCTTCGGGAGGGCGGCCTGATGCAGGCGCCGCGGCAGGTCGAGCGCCCGACCGCGCTCGTCGTCGAAGACGAAGGCCTCATCGCCCGCGATCTCGTGCGCTGCCTGGAAGAGCTCGGCTTCGACGTGATCGCGGCGGTGGACACCTGCGGCGAAGCGATGCGCGCCGCCGACGAGCGTCGCCCCGACGTCGTGTTGATGGACATCCACATCAAAGGCGGCATCGACGGCATCGCGACGGCGACGATGCTGCGCGAGCGCTTCGGCGTGCCCATCGTCTACGTCACCGCGTGGGCCGATCAACACACCATCTCGCGCGCGGCGGCCTCGCAGCCCTACGGCTACATCGTCAAGCCGTTCACGAAGGCCGAAGTGCGCAGCGCGGTGGAGATCGCTCGCCACCGCCACGCGGCCGACCGCCGCATCGCCGAACGCGAGCGCTGGTTCGCGACCACGCTGCGTTCGATCGGCGACGCGGTGGTCGCGTGCGACGAGCACCTGTGCGTGCGCTTCGTGAACCCCGTCGCCGAACGGCTCATCGGGATCAGCGAGCAACAGGCGGCCGGGCGGCCGATCGACGAGGTCGTGCGCATCGTCGCCGATGGTGGCGAGCGCGTGAACACCGTCGCACGCGCGCTGGCCGAGCGCGCGGTGCAGACGATGGACCGCGGCGGAAGTGTGCTCGATCGCGAGGGCTCGCCGCGCACGATCGAGCACGCCGCGGCGCCGATTCTGCACGGGGACGAGCTGCTCGGTGCGGTGCTGGTGTTCCGCGACGTCACCGAGCAGCGGCGCATGCAAGAGCAGCTCGCGCTCACCGATCGGCTCACTTCGCTCGGCACGATGGCGGCGAGCGTCGGTCACGAGATCAACAACCCGCTCGCGTACAACCTCAGCAACCTCGACTTCGCGCTGGGCAAGCTGCGTGCGCTGCAGGCCCAGACGCCCGAGCTCGGCGACGCGATCACGGCGCTCGAGGAAGCGCGCTCCGGCGGCAAGCGCATCGCGGAGATCGTCGCCGACATGCGCGCCTTCTCGCGCTCGCAAGAAGGCGTGCACCACGAGGTGGACGTGCGCTCCTGCGTCGAGTGGGCGCTGCGACTCACTGCGAATCAGGTGCGCCACGTCGCGCGGCTGGTGACGCGGCTCGAGCGGGTGCCGCGGGTGCTCGGCAACGAGGTGCGGCTGTCGCAGGTGTTGGTGAACCTGCTGCTCGAGGCCACCGCGGCGATCGTCGGCCCCGCGGATCGCAACGAGATCCACGTGCGCACCGGCGTCGATGCGCGCGGGCGCGTGGTGGTGGAAGTCGAGGGCACCGGCGCGAGCAAGGCCGACTCGCCGCGCCTGCAGCTCGCGATCTCCCGCGATGTCGTCGACTGGATGGGCGGCGAGCTGGAGATCGACATCGATCCCGAGCGCGGCACGTGCTTCCGGCTGCGCTTGCCTCCGCAGGCGCAACCGCGCCAGCGCGAGCGCGACACCGCGAAGGACACCGGCTGCTCGGGCTCGCTGCGCGTGCTCGTCATCGAGGACGATCAGCTGCTCGCACGCGCGCTCGGGCGCATGCTCTCGCAGCAGCATCGCGTGGTCGTCACCTCGGGCGGCGAGGAAGGGCTCGCGGTGCTCGACAAGGATCCCGCGTTCGATCTCGTGCTCTGCGACATGATGATGCCGCACACGAGCGGCATGGAGGTCTACGAGCGCTTGCTCGCGAGCAATCCGCAGCTCGCCGAACGCATGGTGTTCATGACCGGCGGCGCGTTCACGCCGCGCGCGGCGGAGTTCCTCGCGACCATCGCGAACCCGACGCTGGGCAAGCCGTTCTCGCGCGACGACCTGCTCGCGGCGTTGCAGGCCCGCCACACGCAGCTGAACGCGACGATCGATCCCGCGAGCGGAACCGGCTAGTCTCCGCGCGTGCCGCCTCGTCGACTGCTGCCGATCGCGTTCACGCTGCTCGTCGCAGCTCTGCTGGGCGGCATCTGGTTGCTCCGCCACATGCACGACGACGTGCGTCGCGTGGCGAGCCACCTGATGGGCTGCCCGGCCGACGAGATCACCGTCGAGCAGCTCGAGGGTGGTGACGTCGAGCGCTACCGTGTGCAGGGCTGTGGCGGCGGCGGAATCATGAGCTGCGAGCCCAGCGATCCCGTGTGCTTCATCGTGCCCGAGGATCCGTGAGCGCACTGGTGGTGCTGTACCGCGACGATCGACTCGTCGCGGTCGACAAGCCCGCCGGCATGGTGGTGCATCGCAGCGAGCAGTGCCCCGACGGCGTGCCGGTGCTGCAGAACCTGCGCAACCAGATCCGTCGGCGCGTGTGGCCGCTGCATCGCCTCGATCGCGCGACCTCGGGTGTGCTGCTGTTCGCGCTCGATGCCGACGCAGCGCGCCAGCTCTCGCAGCAGTTCGAGCGTCACGAGATCGACAAGCGCTATCACGCGATCGTGCGCGGCTGGACCGAGCTCGTGGGCAGCGTGGACTGGCCGCTGCGCGAGCATCCCGACGCGCCGTTCGTGCAGGCGACCACCAGCTATCGTCGGCTCGCGACGCTCGAGCTGCCGATCCCACTCGGTGCCCACGCGACCGTGCGCTACGCGTGCGTCGAAGCGCAGCCGCACACCGGACGCATGCATCAGCTGCGTCGCCACTTCGCACACCTGCGCCATCCGATCGTCGGCGACGTGCGCCACGGCGACGGCAAGCACAATCGCATCTTCCGCGCGCTCGGCCTGTCGGGGATGATGTTGCGCGCGGTCAGCCTGACCATCCGCGACCTCGACGATCGCGAGCTGACGATCGTCGCGCCGCCCACGGGGCTGATCGCGGAAGCGCTCGTGCGCCTACCGTTCGCGCGTGATCAGGCCGTGGCGCCGCCGTCGATCACCAGTGTGTGACCGGTGACGAACGAGCTCTCGTCGCTCGCGAGCCACACCGCCGCGAAGCCGATGTCGCGGGGCTGCCCGAGCTTGCGGATCGGTTGATCGCCGACGAGCTCGGCGCGGCGCGCCTCGTCCTTCCAGAAGTACGTGCTGAAGTCGGTCTGGATCAGCCCGGGCGCGATCGCGTTGACGCGGATGCCGTGGGGGCCGAGCTCGCGCGCCCAGCTGCGCGTCATCATGATGAGCCCCGATTTCGTGAAGCTGTAGAGCAGCCCGCCGGCCTGCGGCTGCAAGCCGGAGATCGACGCGAGGTTGATGATCGAGCCGCCGCCGCGCTCGATCATGCTGGGTGCGCAGCGGTTCACCAAGCGCAGCACCGACGCGACGTTGACCTCGACCATCTTCGCGAGCATGCCCGCGTCGGCCTGCAGCGACGGACCTTGGCCGATGTTGGTGACGCTGTTGTTCACCAGCACGTCGACCGGGCCGAGCTCGCGCTCGCAGGTCGCGACCGCGCGCTCGATGTCCTCGGGCTTGCCGACGTGGCACTCGATCGGCAGCACGCGTCCGCGGCCTTCGCCCGGTTGCGCACGGATTTCTGCAGCCGCAGCCTCGAGCACGTCGAGCTTGCGGCTCGCGATCGCGACGTCGGCTCCCGCCTCCACCAGGCGCTCGGTGATGGCTCGGCCGATTCCGCGGCCGCCTCCCGTCACGAGCGCGACCTTGCCCGAAAGCGAAATCGATACCGCCATGATTCGGCGCCGGTTGTAGCACGAGGGTGATATGTTCGTGGAACATGAGACTGCCCTGGCTCGCGCTGCCCGTGCTGGTGTCGTTCGCGTGCAAGGACGTGTCGGAGTCGACCTCCGACACATCGACGGGCAGCAGCAGCAGCGGCAACGGCGAGACCACGATGGCGCCGACCGTGACCAGCGATCCGAGCACGAGCACGACGATGCCGGCGACGACGGAGAGCGAGACCACTGCGCCGCAGACCACCGAGAGCTCCACGTCGAACGCAGAGACGTCGAGCGGTGAGAGCACGGACACGGGTTCGTCGGGCGGCTCGTCGAGCTCGGACGAGTCCTCGTCGGGTGGTCCGACGAACGGCAGCATGTGCATCGACGACGACGACTGCGGCGCCGAAGCCCCGTACTGCATCTACAGCTACTGCCGCGATGGCGACGAAGGCGATCCGTGCGGCGACGACAACGATTGCGACGACACGCTCGCGCCGTTCTGCGTCGGCGGCTACTGCCACGATGGCGACGCCGGTGATGGTTGCACCGACGACAACGATTGCAACGACGAGTCGCCGTTCTGCGTCTCGGGTATCTGCCACGCCGGGCTGAGCGGTGACTTCTGCCAGGAGGCCGGCGATTGCTCCGACCTGGCGCCGTACTGCGTCTACGGCATCTGTCGCGACGGCGACGAAGGCGATCCGTGCATCGGTGATGGCGACTGCGATCCCGCAGTGTCGCCCAACTGCGTGGGCAGCTTCTGCCACGACGGCAGCGTCGCGGATCCCTGTGTCGACGACGGCGACTGCGTCAGCAACGATTGCGACACGACGCTCACGTACCTGTGCCAGCCGTGATCGAAGAGCTCGCGCAACGGTTCGGACGCTGGGCGGTGATCGCCGGCGCCTCGGAGGGTCTGGGGGCCGCGTTCGCACGCGCGCTCGCCCGCCGCGGCATGGACCTCGTGTTGGTGGCGCGACGTGCCGAGCCACTCGAGGAGCTCGCGACGCGGTTGCGTGCCGAGCTCGCGGTCGAGGTGCGCACGGTCGCGCTCGATCTCGGCGCACCCGATGCGATCGAGCAGCTGCATCGCAGCACCGCGACGCTGGAGATCGGGCTCGCGATCTACAACGCCGCGTACGCGCCCATCGGCGACGTGGTCGCGACGGCGCCGGAGGATCTGCTGCGCGTCGTCGACGTGAACGTGCGCGCGCCACTGCTGTTCGCGCGCAGCTTCGCCGCGCCGATGGTCGTGCGACGGCGCGGCGCGATCGTGCTGGTGTCGTCGGTGGCCGGCATGCAGGGCACACCACGGCTGTCGACGTATGCCGCGAGCAAGGCGTTCTTGCGCGTGCTCGGCGAAGGCATGTGGGGCGAGCTGCGGCGCAGCGGCGTCGAGGTGCTGGTCGTCACCGCGGGAGCGATCCGCACCCCGGGCTACAAGGGCGCGAGCAAGCGCGAGGCCCCGGGCACGCTCGATCCGGACGAGGTCGCGCTGCGCACGATCGCGGCGATCGGCCGCGGCCCCAACGTGATCCCCGGCTGGCTCAATCGCATCGCCGCATGGATCGTGGGTCGACTCTTCCCGCGTCGCCTCGCGATCGCGACGATGGCCGCCTCGACGAGTGAGCTGCGATGAGCATCGACGTCCCCGGATTCCTCGCACCGATCGCGATCCACCTCGCCGTGCTCGGCTTGCACCTCGTGGTGCCCGCGCAGCGCGTGCCCGGCTATCTGCGCGATCCGAGCGGTGCGCCGCTGCGCTATCGCCTCAATGGTCTGCCGGTGCTGGGGATCGTCTTGCTCGCGTGGTGGCTCGCGCGCGGGCTCGTGCCGCTCGAATGGTTGTGGACGCATCGCTGGGCCGGCCTCGCTGGCGCGGTGACGATGGGGCTCGTGTTCGCGATCGCGATCGTCGTGATCGCACCGAAGGGCGAGCGCTCGTTCCTCGCCGAGCTCTACCTCGGTCGCATCGACAACCCACGCATGTTGGGCGGTCGGCTCGATCTCAAGATGTGGCTGTATCAGACCGGCGCCACGTTGCTCGCGCTGAACCTGTGCTCGTTCGCCGCGCATCACCTCGCCGCGTTCCCCGATCGCCCGTCACCCGGTGTGCTCTTGCACGTCGCGCTCTTCGGGTGGTTCCTCGTCGACTATCTCTTCTTCGAGCGTGTGCACCTCTACACCTACGATCTCTTCGCCGAGAAGGTCGGCTTCAAGCTCGGCTGGGGCTGCCTCGCCTTCTATCCTTACTTCTACGCGGTCGGGCTGTGGAGCACCGCGGATCGTCCCGACCCCGCGACGCCGCCCTGGCTGCTCGCGATCTACACCGTGATGTTCTTCGCGGGCTGGTGTCTGTCACGCGGCGCGAACCTGCAGAAGTTCTTCTTCAAGCTCGATCCGCGCGCGCGCTTCCTCGGCATCGCGCCCGAGACGATCGCCGACGATCGTCATGCGCTCTTGTGCAGCGGCTTCTGGGGGGTCGCGCGCCACATCAACTATCTCGGCGAGCTGCTGATGGCGACCGGGCTCGCGCTGGTGCTCGGCTGGCCGGCCGCGATCGGTCCCTGGCTGTACCCGATCTACTATCTCGTGCTGCTCTTGCCGCGCGAGCGCGATGATCATCGCCGCTGCGCGGCGAAGTACGGCGAGCTCTGGCAACGCTACTGCGACCGCGTCCGCTGGCGCATCGTGCCGTACATTTACTAGCTCACCAAGAGGATGACGCCCGCCACCGCGAGCGCGGCGGCGAAGATCGCTCGTGGGCCCACGCGTTCTTTCTCGATCCAGATCGCGAGCGGGATGATGAGCAGTGGCTGCAACGCCATGAGGCTCGCGGCGATGCCGGCCGCGGTGAGCTGCGCAGCGGTGAGCGAGAGGCCGACACCGAGGAACGGGCCGAACGTCGCGCCGAGCACGACGAGCCCGAGCGTCTTGCGATCGCGAATCGCCGCGACGACGCCGGGCCAGCCGCGCATCGTGATGCACATCGCGGTGAACGACACCGCGCCGATGAGCACGCGGATCTGCGTGGCCGCGAACGGGTCGTAGTGCGCACCCATGCCGTGCTTCGCGAGCACGAGACCCGCGGCTTGGCCGACCGCGCCGCACAACGCGAGCACGATGCCGCGTCGCAACACCTGGGGCTCGAGTGTCACCGCGCCCTGCGGCAGACGCCCGGCGATCGCCCACGCGATGCCACCGGTGGTGAGCAACATGCCGAGCACGTCGGTGGGCTCGAGCACCTCGCCGAGGGCGAGCCAGCCGAGCAGAGCGGTGAAGAGCGGTGCGCTCGCCATCACGAGCGAGGCGAGCCGCGGACCGATCAACACGAGCGCGCGGAAGAGGCAGAGATCACCGAACGCGAAGCCGGCGAGCGCAGATGCGGCGAGCCAGCCCCACACGTGCGCGTCGGCGTCGGTCGGCAGCGCGTGGCCGCGGACGACGAGCCCGTAGATGCACAGCCACGCGAACGCGATCGGCATGCGCAGGAAGTTGACTGGCAGCGCGCCGACGCGACGGCTCGCGCCGGTGAACCAGATGCTGGTGAACGCCCAACACAGCGCGGTGCCGAGCGCTGCGAGCTCACCCGCGATGCCGAGGATCACGAACGATGACGTATCACGTCGTCGTGCGCGGCGGCGATCGACCCGCGCCGACGCGTGCGCGCCAGCACGAGGAGCAGGCCCAGCACGGCGACGCCGCGCGATCGCTCGTCGCGCGCGTCGCACGAGCAACCGCCGCCGTCGTCCATTTCGCCGAAGGTGTTCGGCAGTGCATCGTCGTCGTCGGAGCCGGTGCCGCCGGTGTCGACACCGCCACCCTCGCTGCCGCTGCCGCTCGCGCTCGCGCTGCCGCTGCCGCTGCCGCTGCCGCTCGCGCTGCCGCCCTCGCTCCCGCTCTCTTCGCTGCCACCTTCGCTGCCGCTGTCGCCTTGCGCCGGTACGAACGTGAGGCGCACCGCGTCGTACGCGACGCGCTTCTCCATCGCGGCGGCTTCACCGGTGTTGTCTCCGAGCACGATGCCTTCGCCATCGACACCGGAGAACGCGAACGTGCCGAGCTCTTGCCAGCCCTTCGCGGTGGACTGATCGATCGGGAACGTCTCGCTCGTGCCGGAGTGATCGACGCGATACACCGCACCCACGGCGTCCGCGTCGGCATCGGGCACGAACACCTCGACGCGATAGTCACCCGGCACGGTCACGCCGAAGCGCCACGTGCCGATGCTCGCGGGCTCGGCCGCGTCGGTGGCCATCGTGTAGAAGTGATGATCGTCGTCGCCGTTCATCGCGCTCCACCATGCGGTGGTCTCGCGCACGAAGCAGCCGGGCTCGAGCTCACTCACCAACGTGACGCCGCCGTCGAGCGACAGCGTGCACTCCGGACAGTTGGTGCTCTCGATCTGATCGCCCTCCGCCGGGTCGCCGTAGTCGGCGAAGCTCGCGGAGAGCGACTGGCAGTACGAGCTGCCGCACTGCTCCTGCACCTGCAGGTGGAGATGATCGCCGCACACGTAGCCGGTGAGCCCGACGCGACCGATCAACATGCCGGGCCGCACCGCGTCACCGACGGCGAGCGGCGACGAGTTGGCCTGCAGATGCATGTACACGACCGCGGTGGTGCCATCGTCGTGATCGACGACGACGTAGTTCGCGTCGCTGCCGTACGACGAGTCGCAACCGCCGGTCGTGCTGTCCATGCGGATGTACGAGACGGTGCCGGTGCTCGCGGCCCAGACTTCTTCGCCTTCGTTCACGTCGAAGTCCCACGCGTACTGACTGTTGCCGGTGTGGCTGAAGCCGCCGTGCGCCTGCGTGCACGGCTTCGTGATGCCGCACGTCCACGGCACCTCGAGTGGAGGACCGGCGAACGCGAGCATCACGATCGCAGCGAGCACGCCGCGATCTTAGCGCAGCGCGACTACATCGGCACCGGCTCGGGATCCGGATCGGGTCCGATCGGCGGTGCGGGATCCGGCGACACGCCGTTCGGCGGCGGCGGCATCGTCTGATCACCGGGACACGGTGGGAACGTGCAATCCGGTCCGGTGCGACCGACCGCGGAGCCGTCGGGACACAGCTTCGCATCGCGCGTGCAGATCGGTCCCGGCGGCTCCGGCTCTGGCGGCGGGCCAGGGGGCCGACACGCAATCGCACCGAGCATCGCCACGACTCCGAGCCGAAGGGGTCCGTTCGCCATGCCCACGGGATAGCACACGCGCCCTCGCGCGCCCGTGGCATCCTGATGCCATGCAAGTGAAGGAGCTCGCCGCGGCGATGGATCGCTTCCGCGCCGAAGGAACGCCGGAAGAAGCCGTGCTCGACGCGATGGTGCTGTTCGCGTTCGCCGACGGCATGGCCTCGGTCGCGGAGATGCACTACATCGGCGATCTGCGCTTCGACGGCGATCAGCAGCGGGCGTTCGCGGCGATCGAGCAAGCCACCGAGCGCTTGCGCAACGACGGCGACTTCCACGGTGCAGTCGCACGCGTCGCGGGCATGGTGAGCACCGACGAGCAGCGCGAGGAAGTGATCGCCTACGCGGTCGCAGTCGCGTACGCCGACCTCGAGATCAAAGACGAGGAAGACAGCGCGATCCGCTGGTTGCGCGAGGCGCTCGCGCTGCCCTTCGCGCGCACGCAACAGATCTGCGACGACGTTGCGGATGCAGTGGAGAGCTACGATCCGATCGTGAACGTCTCCGCCGATCTTCCGCTGCCGCCGGCATTCACGCGCGGCGATGCGTGGCCCGGCTTCCGCACGCGGTGAGGAGCAGCAGCGGTTGGACAGCGAGCTAGGTGGGCTCGAGTTCTGGCGTCACCGCATCCTGTCGGCCGTGCTCATCGCGCTGGCGGGGCTCGGCCTCGCGGCGTACGTGCCGAGCATGGTGCTCGCGATCACGACGGAGCACTGGTCGATCGCGATCGGCGACACCGTCGCGTACGCATGGGTGCTGTGGCTCGCCGCGCGACGCAGCCTCTCGGTGCGCACGCGCGCGCTCCAGCTCGTGGTGCTCTGCTTCCTGCTCGCGACGATGCTGCTCGCGGTGGTGGGGCCCAACGGCGCCGGGCTCTACTGGCTCGGCGCTGCGACGACGCTCGCGTCGCTGCTGCTGGGCCCGCGCGCGGCCGTGGTGTCGCTCGCGATCGCGGCCGCAATCATCGCGGCGATCGGCCTCGGGATCTGGCTCGACGTATTCGTGTGGATCGCCGAGCTGCCGCACGCCGGTGGGTTGTGGCTGGTGCTCGGTGCGAACGCGATGTTCCTCGACACCGTGCTCGCGCTGTCGGTCGCGGCGCTCTTGCGCGGGCTCGAGAACAGCGTGCAGCGTCGGCTCGCCGCCGAAGAGCGCATGCGCCAGGCGCAGAAGCTCGAAGCGATCGGCACGCTCGCCGGCGGCATCGCGCACGAGCTCAACAACATGCTCGTGCCGATCCTCGCGGACGCCGAGGCGCTCGCGGCCCGTGACGACACCCGCGAGGAGGCCGCGCGGATCCGTCGTGCGGCGATGCGCGCCCGCGATCTCGTGCGCCGCATCCTGGTGTTCGGTCGCCGCGACGCGCCGACGCGCAAGCTGCTCGACGTCGGTCGTGTGCTCGGCGAAGCCGTGGAGCTCTTGCGCGCCGCGTTGCCGGCCGACATCGAGCTCGTGGTCGCGATCGACACCGCGGGCGCGGTGGTGCTCGCGCACGAGACCGAGATCCATCAGATCGTGATGAACCTCGGCACCAACGCGTTCCAGGCGATGCCGAAGGGCGGCCAGCTCCGTGTCGCGGCCACGCGCGTCGCAGAGCGTGTGCGCATCAGCGTCGCCGACGACGGCGTCGGTATGGACGAGCCGACGCGCGAGCACGCGATCGATCCGTTCTTCACCACGAAGGCGCCGGGTGAGGGCACCGGGCTCGGGCTCTCCACCGTGCATGGCATCGCGGCGGCGCTCGGCGGTGCGCTGACGATCGCGAGCACGCTGGGCAAGGGCACCACTGTCGACGTCGAGCTCGCGCTCGCCGTCGCGCCCGCAGAGTCGGCGGAGCGACCACCGATGATCCCGGTCGGCTCGGGTGAGCAGCTGCTGCTGGTCGACGACGAGCCCGCGGTGCTCGATGCCCACCGGCGCATGCTCGAGCGCTGTGGTTATCGCGTGCTGCCGGCACCTTCGGCGGCGCACGCCGAGGCGCTGTTGGAGGAGCACCGCGAAGACGTGCGCGCGATCATCACGGATCTCAGCATGCCGCAGGTGGACGGCATCGAGCTCATCGATCGCGCGCGTCGCATCGTGCCCGATCTACCGGTCGTGCTCGTGACCGGTTGTTTGGAGGATGCCGATCGCGGACGCGTCGATGCGCTGGGTACCGTGCAGGTGCTGCTCAAGCCGTTCGGCAAGAGCGAGCTGGCCGCGGCGATCCACGACGCGCTGGGCTGATCACGAGCGGCGCTTGCCGCCGAAGCCGAAGCCCTGCTCGACGAGCGTGTCACCGGCGTCGCTGAGGCGGCCTTCGGCGAGCCAGCGATGGCCCTGGTCGAGCGAGGTCACCGGACGCGCGTTGGGATCCTGCACCTCGTGGATCGCCAGGATCGCGAGCCCGCGGATGCGCGCGTGGGGCGAGACGTAGGCGCAACGACGATGCAGCGCCGCGACGATGCGATGCGCCGACGCGAGCTCGGATCGTCCGAGCACGTCGTAGTCGTCGACGTCGCGCAGATCGAACATGATCTGTCGCGTGTCCTCACCGGCATCGACGAGCTTGCGCAGGGCTTCACGCACCGCGACCCCAGTGCGCTCGTCCAGCTTCCCGCGGATCACGACCGTCCATCGTTCCGCGGCGGTCTCGACCGTCATGCTCCCCATCTGCACGTGAATGTAGTCCCGCGATGCGTGGCCATGCGGCCACCGACGAAACCGCGATCGCATGGCACCGCACGCTGCGAGATCGACGATCGTGTCCGATGGATCAGACGCCGTAGCCGATCGGGTACACGGTCGCGCCGCGATCGAGGGCACAGCGGAGCATCGTCGCGCAGCGCTGCTCGAACGCCGCGAGCGCGTGCGGCTGCAGCGTCGGCAGGATGTCGAACAGGAAGAGCAGCTCGCCGTCGGGCATGCGCGGCGACGCGGGACCGCGCCGCGAGCCGAGCAGCGGATACGTCATCACGTAGCCATCGCCGATGTCGTCGCGCGTGAGCTCTTCGAGCGCGGCGCCGATGAGCTGCTCGGCGTGCGCGCGTGCGATGAACAGATCGATCCACGGGTGCAGCGACGTCCACGAGCCCGATGCGCGCCAGGCCTGCACCATCGCTTCGAGTCGCTCGACGAACGCGAGCCAGTCGAGCTCGACCGCGGCCGTTTCGCGATCCAGGCGTGCACCGGTCGCGGCGAGATCGTGGGCGATCGTGGTGCTCGCATCGTGGGCGCACTGCAGCTCGAGCTGCCAGCCCGCGATGCCTCGCGCAGCCGTCGCGGGCGGCAAGAAGTTGCCGCACAGGTAGTCGAACACATGCGCCTGCGCGAGCACGTGCTGCGCGTCGAGGAACGTCGCGAGATCGTCGTAGGGCAGCGAGCGCACGCGTACGCGACGCGGCGCGGGCACGAGGCGCAACGTGGCTTCGACGATCACACCCGCGCGTCCGAGCCCGCCGAGACAGCCGTAGAAGAGCTCGGTGTCGCGTTCCGCCGAGCAGTGCACGCGTTCGCCTTCGTTCGTCACGACCTCGAGCGCGATGACGTTGTCGACCTGCAGCCCGTGCGCGAACGACTGACCACCGACGCCACCGACGGACAACGTGCCGCCGACGGTGAGCTCGACGTAGTCGGTGAGCACGGGCGGCGTCAGCCCGTCCGTGAACGCGCGGCGAACGACGCTCGACCACCGCGCGCCCGCGCCCACGCGCACGCGGTCGCCCGCGGGTGCGCCGACCTCGTCGAGCCCACGGACGTCGATGATCAGTGCGCCATCGCGTTGACACTGTCCGCGCGTGGTGTGTGCTTGTCCGCGTGCGACCACCGGGATGCCGTGTGCGTGGCAGTAGCGAACCGCGGCGACGATGTCGGCGACGTCGCTCGCGCGCAGCACCGCGCGCGGGCGGCGGTGCACGATTCCGCCGAAATCGCGGCCATAGCCCGCCGACGTGACCGCGTCGCCGACGAGTAGCTCACCGCTGAAGACCGGCCAGTCCACCGGCTTCGATCATGCGCTCTCGACTCCGATCGCGCGAGTGATCCTTTGGCCACGAACGTCGGTTCGGCTTCGCGCTTGTGGCAATGGGCACGCCGCGGAAAACTGATCACCTGGCGAAGGCAGACGAGAGCGAGCTGGGCGCGAGCCGCATCGCGTGGTTCGAAGAGGCCGAGCTGCCCGCGCTGCACGATTTCTGGTCGGTCTACGCGTCGCACTACGACGAGGCGCGGGCCGTCACGATCGCGCAAGCACTCGAGCATCCGCACCTGCGCGCGCTGATCGACGCGATGAGCCCGCAACAGCTCGACGAGAGCAACCGTGGGAGTCGCGAGCGTCTGCGCCAAGCGATCGGCGGCGATTGGGCGGCCTACGAGCTAGACCTGCGCAGGCAGGGTGGTGTCTACGCGTCGCTCGGCGTCGAGTTCCGCGACTGGTACGAGATCGTTCGCGCGTTCACGCGCTGCATCACGCCCTACTTGATCACGGCGTGGCCGAACGAAGCGCCGCGCGTGTCGGCGGCCGTGTTGGCGATGCAGAAGCTGGTCGACTA
Source organism: Nannocystaceae bacterium (assembly GCA_035550195.1). GTDB lineage: Bacteria > Myxococcota_A > Polyangia > Nannocystales > Nannocystaceae > Xiheibacterium. The sequence goes on along the minus strand of DASZPU010000924.1, from coordinate 7,562 downwards.
CTCGATGACCGTGATCGGCGAGTCGTACATCGATGCGAACGCCGCGGCGCAGCGGGAGAGCGATCAGCGGCTCGCGATCACGCTCGAGAGCATCGGTGATGCGGTCATCGCCACCGACGAGCACGGCAAGGTGCTGCTGCTCAATCGCGTCGCCGAGACGTTGACTGGGTTCCCGAAGGCGGAAGCGATCGGTCGACCGCTCGCGGAGATCTTCGACATCTCCAACGAGCTGACCGGCCTGCGCGCGCCGAACCCAGTGGAGCGCGTCATCGCGGAAGGCAAGGTGATCGGCCTCGCCAACCACACCGTGCTCGTCGCCAAGGACGGTACGCGGCGATCGATCGCCGACAGTGCTGCGCCGATCCGCGAAGTGGACGGACGCATCTCCGGCGTGGTGATGGTGTTCCGCGACGTCACCAGCGAGCAGCTGGCCGCCGTCGCGCTGCACGAGAGCGAGGCGCGCAAGGCCGCGGTGCTGGAGTCCGCGCTCGAGGGCGTCGTGATGATGGACGTGCACGGCAACATCATCGAGTTCAACCCCGCGGCCGAGCAGATGTTCGGACGCGTCCGGGCGCAGGTGCTCGGCCAGCCGCTCGAGGACACGATCATCCCGCCGGCGTTCCGCGAGCGTCACCGTCGCGGGCTCGCGCGTCATCTCGTCAGTGGTGAGCGCGCGGTGCTCGGGCGTCGACTCGAGCTGCCGGCGATGCGTGCCGATGGCAGCGAGTTCCCGGCCGAGATCAGCGTCGCGCGCGTGGAGCTGCCGGGACCGCCGACGTTCACCGGGTTCATCCGCGACATCAGCGACCGCAAGCGCGCCGAGCAAGCATTGCGCAGCGCCGAGGAGCGCTTCATGCGGTTGGTGGCGTCGAGCGTCGTGGGCATCGTGGTCGGCGACTTCTCCGGCGTGATCACCGAGGCCAACGATGCGTTCCTCGCGATCGCCGGGCGCACGCGCGCGGAGCTCGACGCCGGCGCGCTGCGCTGGGCCGATCCCGCGGACGCGACCGATCGCGCGCTGATCGATCTGCTCGCGCGCACCGGTGGCGCGCCGACGTGGGAGCGCGAGCTCGTGGCCGCCGACGGCACGACCACACCGGCGCTCTTCGGCGTGACGATGTGCGAGCCACCCTCGTTCATCGCGGTGGTGCTCGACCTCAGCGAGCGCAAGGGGCTCGAGCGTGCGCGGGCGCGCTCCGCCGAGCTCGAGCTGGAGAACCGTCGTGCCCAGGATGCGAGCCGGCTCAAGAGCGAGTTTCTCGCCAACATGTCGCACGAGCTGCGCACGCCGCTGAACGCGATCATCGGCTTCACCGAGCTGATCCACGACGGCGAAGTGCGGCCCGACATGCCGCAGTTCAAGGAGTTCCTCGGCGACATCCTCACCAGCGGTCGACATCTGCTGCAGCTCATCAACGACGTGCTCGATCTGTCGAAGGTCGAAGCCGGAAAGCTCGAGTTCCAACCGGAGCTCATCGATCTCGAGCGGGTGTTCTCCGAAGTGCTCGCGATCCTGCGCACGACTTCGGCGAGCAAGCACATCCGCATCGAGTCGTTCATCGAGCCCGAAGTGCGCTCGGTGGAGATCGACGGCGCGCGGCTCAAGCAGGTGCTCTACAACTACCTGTCGAACGCGCTCAAGTTCACGCCCGACGGCGGCAAGGTCTCGCTGCGGGCGACCGCGGCGGGGCCCGAAGCATTTCGCATCGAGGTCGCCGACACCGGCATCGGCATCGCTGCGGACGACATCCCGCGGCTGTTCGTCGAGTTCCAGCAGCTCGAAGGCGACGCACGGCAGCGACGGCTCGGCACCGGCCTCGGGCTCGCGCTCACGCGCAGGCTCGTGGTCGCGCAGGGTGGCGAAGTCGGCGTGAAGAGCGAGGTGGGCAAGGGCAGCGTGTTCCATGCGGTGCTGCCCCGACGCGCGCGCGTGGGCACGCCGTTGCCCCCACCGCGGCGCTTCCCCGCGCCGCATGCATCGGCACCGCGCGTGCTGGTCATCGAAGACGATGCGCGCGATCAAGAGCTGTTGGTCGCGACGCTCGGTGAAGCCGGCTACAGCATCGAGACCGCGGCCTCCGGCGCACAAGCGTTGGCGAGCTGCCGCGCGCGTCGCTTCGACGCGATCGTGCTCGATCTGCTGCTGCCCGACATCGGTGGCTTGCAGCTGCTCCGACGCTTGCGCGGCGAGGATCCCCACCGCGCAGTGCCGGTGGTCGTCGTCACCGTCGTGACCGAGCAAGGCGTCGCGGCCGGCTTCGCGGTGCACGATGTGTTGCCGAAGCCGCTCGATGGCGACGCGCTGATCGCCGCGCTCGCGCGCGCGGGGGTCGGCGCGGACGTGGGTGCGCCGATACTCGTGGTCGACGACGACGAGGCGTCGCGACGCTTGATGAACGCGTCGCTCGGACAGCTCGGTCACGTCGCGCAGTGCGTCGCGAGCGGTGAAGCAGCGCTGGCGTCGGCGCGCGAGACCACGCCGGCGGCGGTCGTGCTCGATCTGATGATGCCGGGCATGGACGGCTTCCAGTTCCTCGAGCGCTTTCGCGGGCTCGCGAGCTGTCGCCGCGTGCCGGTGATCGTGTGGACCGGTAAGGATCTCACCGCCGCCGACCATGCGCGCTTGCGCGAGTTCGTGCAGGCGGTGGTGCCCAAGGGCATGCGCGGCGCGGGTGCGGTGGTCGAAGAGCTCGCTCGCTTCGTGCGCGCGGCGAACGGAGGCGAGCGATGAGCGGCGCACGCATCCTCGTGGTCGACGACAACGCGACCAACACGAAGCTGCTCACGTTCATCCTGGGCACGCGCGGCTACGACGTGCGCAGCGCAGAAGAGGCCGAAGGCGCACTGCGAATCATCGCCGAGTTCGAGCCGGTGTTGATCCTCATGGACATCCAGCTACCCGGCATGGATGGGCTGACGTTGACGCGGTTGATCAAGTCGAACCCGAAGACGCGCGACATCGCGGTCATCGCGGTGACCGCTGCCGCGATGAAGGGCGACGACGAGCGCGCGCGCGAGGCCGGCTGCGATGCGTACATCACCAAGCCGATCGACGTGCGCGAGCTGTCCGCACGCGTGCGCGAGCTGGTTGCGCGCGCGCGTGGCGAAGGAGGGCCGGGGTGAAGAGCGGTCGCATCCTCCTCGTCGAGGACAACGACATCACGCGCAAGATGGTGCGGTTCTCCTTGGAGAACCAAGGCTTCACCGTGCTCGAGGCGCGCGACGGCGCCACCGCACTGCAGCTCGCAGCGGAAGGCGACGTGCATCTGGTGCTGCAGGATCTGATGCTGCCCGACGTCGACGGCTTCGAGCTGGTGGGCAAGCTGCGACAGATTCCCGGGCTCGCCGACGCGCCGATTCTGGCGTTCTCGGGCTTCCTGTCGAAGCTCGAGGAAGCGCGCATCTCCGCGGTGGGCTTCACCGACGTCATCAACAAGCCCATCGAGCCCTCGCGACTACTGCACATCGTGCGCGCGCACCTTCCCTTCGCGGCCCCGCTCGATCGCCGCGTCGGCGTCGGCAAGCGCGTGCTCATTGCCGACGACGATCCGGTGCAGAACAAGCTCGCGTGCTTCCGCTTCGAGCGGCTGGGGTTCGAGGCGGTGCGCGCCCACGACGGCGAAGAAGCCTTGATGCTGTGTCGCGAGCTGCAGCCCGACGTGATCGTCTCCGACATCATGATGCCGCGGCTCGACGGATTCGGGCTCACGGTGGCGGTGCGCGAAGACCCCCAGCTCGCGCACGTCCCGATCGTGCTGATGACCAACAGCTACGTCGACGATGCCGATCGCGATCTCGCCCGACGCGCGGGTGCGACCGACTGTGTGTTGCGCACGCCGGGCTTGCACGAGGTGGTCACCGCGGTGCTCGGCAGTCTCGCGACGACGCAGGCGAGCTCGGCGGGCGACTTCGATCCGGTCGCGCTCGAGCGCGAGCGCGCCGCGCGGGTGATGAAGCAGCTCGAGCGTCAGGTCGCGCTGAACGCCGGCATGGCGCAGCGCTGCGCGACGCTGTCGGCCGAGCTCTCGGTGCTGAGCGGCATCTCGCAGGCGCTGGCGACCGAGCAAGACATCTCGGTGGTGCTCGGCGAAACGCTGGCCGCGTGCTTCGACGCGGGTGGGATCTCGGTCGGTGCGCTCTACGTGTTCCACACCCGCGAAGTGCATGCCTTCGGCGGCGAGAGCGAGTGGCAGCCGGGTGAGCTCGACGGCTTCTTCGGTGCCATGGATCTGTTGCGTGCGATCGCAGCGGAGCGCAAGACGGTGGTGCTGCCGTCACTGCGCTGGGACGGTCCGCCCTCCGATGCACTGCTCCGGCGCAGCGGCGTGAAATCCGTGCTGATCGCTCCGCTCGTGCGTGGCGATCACGTGGACGGCGCGTTGGTGATGCTGTCGCGCAGCGCGGATCTCGACCTCGACGATCGCGTCGCATTCGCGCAAGGCGTCGCGAACCAGATCAGCGTCGCGCTCGCGCTCGCGCGTTCGTTCGAAGACAAGGCGGCCTCCGAGCGGCGCGCCCGCGAGCAAGCCACGCTGCTGCGCTGCGTGCTCGAAGCGATCGCGGACGGAGTCGTCGTCGCCGATCGCAACGGTCGCTTCAGGGTGTGGAACCCGGCGGCGAGCGTGACGCTGAAGATGGATCCACCCGACGGTCCGCCCGAGCGCTGGAGCGAGCAGCTGGGGCTGCTGCATCCCGAGGGCGCGTCGCCGCTCGGTGCCGACCAGTTCCCGCTGTTGCGCGCGTTGCGGGGCGAGTCGGTGGAGACGGAGCTGCTGCAGCGGCGCCCGGGGGCCGAGAGCGCATGGCTCAGCGTGAACGCGCGACCGCTGCGATCGGAGGACGGTGGCGCGGTCGCGGTGTTCCGCGACATCAGCATGGAGAAGAACGCGCAATCGCAGCTCGTGCTCTCCGATCGCATGGCGTCGGTCGGCGCGCTCGCAGCGAGCGTGGCGCACGAGATCAACAACCCGCTGGCCTCGGTGATCGCGAACCTCGAGCTCGCGACGCTCGAGCTCGAGTCGTCGAGCACACGCACCGCCGCCGACGAGCTCCGCGACGCGCGTGAAGGTGCGGAACGCGTGCGCACGATCGTGCGCGATCTGAAGATGTTCTCGCGCGAGGACGGCGAGTGGCAGGGGCCGGTCGACGTACGGCGTGCGCTCGCGTCGTCGTTGCGCATGGCCAGCAACGAGATCCGTCATCGCGCGCGGCTCGTCACCGACTGGAGCGACGTACCGTCGGTGATCGCGAACGAGGCACGGCTCGGGCAGGTGTTCCTCAACTTGATCGTGAACGCGGCGCAGGCGATCCCCGAGGGGCACGCGCACGACAACCGCATCCGCGTGGGTGCGAGAACGGATGCGAGCGGCAACGTGGTGGTCGAGGTTGCGGACACCGGCGTGGGCATGTCGCCGGAGACGATGCGGCAGCTGTTCACGCCGTTCTTCACGACGAAGCCGGCGGGCGACGGCACCGGCCTCGGGCTTTCGATCTGTCGGCGGTTGGTGCAGGGGATGGGCGGACGGATCGCGGTGGAGAGTGTGCTCGGCGAGGGCACGACGTTCCGCGTGGTCCTGCCGCCGGCGCGGGTGTCGGGACGCATCACGCGATCGATCGCGCCGGCGGTGGATGCAGTGCCCGCGCGTCGTGGTCGCGTGCTCATCGTCGACGACGAGGAGGCGGTGGCGACGACGATGGGCCGCGCGCTCGCGGCTTCGCACGACGTGGCGCTCGCCCACGACGGCGCGGAGGCACTCGCGCGCATCATGGCCGGCGAGGTCTACGACGTGATCCTCTGCGACCTGATGATGCCGGTACTGACCGGCATGGAGCTGCACGCGCAGCTCGCGATGAAGAGCCCCGAGCACGCGACCCGCATCGTCTTCGTCACCGGCGGAGCCTTCACCGCAGAAGCGCGCACCTTCCTCGAGCACAGCGAAAACCTGCAGCTCGAGAAGCCCTTCGACGTGAAGACGCTACGCCGCGTGGTCGACGAAGAAGTACGCCGCGCGACGCGGTGATTCTCATTGCTCGCGCAGTCGATGCACGATGTCCGCGAGGTTCGCGAGGAAGTGGTCGACCTCGGATTCGGTGTTGCACGGATGCGGAGCCGCGCGCACGACCTCACGTCGCCGTTGATCGACATCGATGCCACGCTCGGCGAGCAACGCGACGACCCGCTCGGGATTCGGCACTTCGATGCAGACGCCTCCGGCGTGCTGCTCGGGCGCGCTGGGCGTGCGCACGCGGAAACCCAACGCATTCGCGCCGGCGATCGTGCGCGCGGTGAGCTCGAGGTTACGCGCACGCATGCGCTCGACGCCGATGTCGAGCGCGAGCTCGAGACCGGCGCGCGCGGAGTAGATCGCCGGCATGCCCGGGGTGCCCTGCTGGAACCGGCGTGCCCCGGGCATCGGTCGGTACGCATCGACGAACGTGTGCGCGTGCACGAAGTCGCCGGTGTCCTCGTGGCCGAACCATCCGGGGTACGCGGGCTCGAGTCGGTCGGCGAGCGCGGGCGCCATGTACAGAAAGGCGAGCCCGGTGTCGCCCGACAGCCACTTGTGATTGCCGCCGATCAGCGCATCGACACCCAACGCTCCGACGTCGATCGGGACGATGCCCACCGCCTGATAGGCATCCACGAGGGTCGGCGCACCGACTTCGCGCGCGCGCGCGCAGATGCCCTCGAGCTCGAGCAGTGCGCCGTAGCGTGAGACCATCGAAACGGCCACCGCGGCGGTACGCTCGTCGATCTCTGCGACGACGTCGTCGGGATGAATGCCGCAGCCATCTCGCGAGCGCACGACGACGAGCTCGAACCCTCGCCTCGCTTGCGCGCAGAAGAGGTGGAGCGACGAGTGGAAGTCGAGCTCCGTGACGATCAAGCGGCGCACTTCGTCGTGAGGCTCGATCGCCGCGATCACGGCGGCGTGACACGCGGTTGCGCTGTCGCGCAGCGCGACCGATCCTGCAGGCGCAGAGAGCAGTCGCTCGATGAGACCGGTCGTCAGCTGGATCCGTTCGAACCAGTGCTCGAGCGCGCGGTTGTGGAGCAGTCGTGAGGTGCGGTACTGCTCGAGGTCACGCTGCGCTTGCCGTGGGAACGGGCCGAGGCACTGCGATGCGAGATAGACGCGTTGCTCGAAGATCGGGTAGCCCGCTCGCTGCACCTGCCAAGACGAGCTCGGATCGCTCACGTGTAGCAGACCCGGTAGAGCGCGCTGAAGTACGCCATCGATGCCGCCACGACGCCTTCCGCACCTCGCCAAGCAGCGGCGAGGCGACGATCGGAGTCGGCGTCGACGCCGGGCGCCGGCAGGAGATGCGCGAGGCGGAGCGAGTCGTCGGCGTGATCGACTTCGAGGGTTTCGTGGAGATGCAACCAGCGCGTCGCTTCGCCCGCGATCACGTGCTGGCGTCGGAACTGCTCGCCCAGGCGGATGTCGGTCTGCTTCCCGTAGATCTCGATCATCATCAGCGCGCCGATCGCTTCCTCGGGCTCGTCGGCGAAGAGATGTTCGTGCAAGGCCCGACCGAACTCGCGACCGGGCGCCAGGAGC
>DASZPU010000923.1:0-22086 GCA_035550195.1 Nannocystaceae bacterium | reverse complement strand
GCGACGTGTCCCAGCTTCACGAGGCCCGCTTCTCGGCACAACCGCAACACCTGCACGAAAAGGCGTGCGAGCGCGACGATGTGTCGCTTGCGGAAGTCCGAGAGCTCTTGGACGAAGTGCGCGGGATGATCGGCAGGAACGAAGTCGAGTTGCGACGGCGGCATCAGCCACTGCTGCTCGATGTCCCAAGGTCGGAAGGTCTTCGCCACGTGCTCAGCTGATCAGCTTCTATAAGCGTTGTCGATCTCCGCTCGACAACGCGCCGCGTCACGTGCTCTTCCACGACGGTCGCGTCGTGTTCGAGTTCCGGTGACGTGCGTCAGTGCACGATCACCGATTTCAGAATGGCTGGGTACTCGTGATCGTCGCCGTCGTCGCGCGCGACAAAAAGCAAGTCATCACGACCGTCCGCGTCGAGATCGAAGATGGCAATAGCGGCCTGGCGTGTGGCATTGTCGAAACTCGATCGGTTCGACATCGGTATCTCGTGAAGTTCTCCGGCGCCGAACGGATCTGCGACGATCACGAACCCATCATCGAACGCCGGCGACACGACCAGGGCGTCGGTATGTCCGTCGCCGTCGAAGTCGCCGAGTGCACGGCATTCGAGGTCGTTCGGGGTCGGCGCATAAACGCAACCCTCGAACAGGGCGGGCTCCGTGAAGCCACCATCGCCGGTCCCCCACGCGACCGCAGACTCGCCATCGCCGTCCAGCAGCATGTCGAGGTGCCCATCGTCGTCGTAGTCTTCGAGGTGGAGCTCGCGCGACAGCGTCGCGGCCGGTGCCCGCCACCTCTCGGCGTAACCATCCTGCGGATCGAGAACCACCACCTGGTCTACGTCCGGGTCGTAGTCGGTAAAGGGCATGTCTGGGTCATCCCAGGAGACCTGGGAATCGACCGTCACGAGCTCTCCGAGCCCGTCACCATCCACGTCCCCGACCGCGAGGCCCTGACCGTTCAACCAGAGCAGGTCGGGGAATGAAGTGTCCACGTGCCACCCGTCGTCGGCACGCCTCATCACCCACGGGCGGTGGTAGAGCGGCATGTCCGGCACCCCCGCCGCGACGACCTCGTCGACCCCGTCGCCTTCTACGTCGAGCACGTCGAACGCGCGGAACGTGGCCAAGATCCCGTCCTCAGGTTCGATCATCGGCTCGCTGACCAGTCCGATCTGGTCGTCGATGCGCCGGCACGCGCTCACCATGGCGTTCGGACTCGCCACGACCGAGACGAGAAGCTCAGCGCTCGTCGCCCCCACACGCATGCGCTGCAACCTGTAGTCGCAACCGGCCTCTTCCGTCACGGCGGACAGCAAAGGTCCCTCTGACCAGCCGAGGATCGCCGCATTCCGCTCTAGGGAGTACCGAACCAGCAAATCGTCGCGTCCATCCGCATCGAGATCCGCTGCAGCGGCGCTGTCCGGATCCCTCAACTCGCGGAGGTCGTAGCGTTCGAAGCAGTAGCGCGTGTCGGCACAGACATGACCTCCGGTCGTGTCGACTTCGGAGGTCGCATCGGCCGACGCAGTGTCGGTGGCAGTTGCACCGCTCGACGCGTCCGCCCCTTCGCCTTCGGCTTCAGCGGCCGCGACGCCCGGGCCGCATCCTATCAGGGCGAGAATCAACGCGACGGTTCCGAAGAGGGCGCGGCGACATCCGCGGCCGGGCGCTGCAACGCCACCGCCGTCCGGATACCCGATGCGGGATGCCGGCTGCTCATCTTCCACGAGCATGCGATGTCCACTCTACCGGGGTCGAGGCCGCATGGCCACCGCGTTCAAGCGAGACCGCCGCGGACCCCCTCTGTCAGGGTAGTTGCAGCTTCTTCGCGGCAGCTTGAAGCGCTGTCGAGCTGATCTTGTGGGCGAGAAGCTGAAGCGATGAATGAAGCCGTACTCGGAAACAATGAAAGCTCGGATGATCGCACGCATGCTGGGACCACGAGCGATCTCAGCGACGCAGCTGGCGGTGGAGACGAGGATCGCCCAGGCGACGCTGTCGCGTTGGCTGGCGAGAGCTGCGAAGATCGAGCCGATGCCGAGCAAGAAGCGTCCATCGACGCACCGATCGGAAGAGCGAGCGGAAGGTCGAAGCGACGCAGCTCGTGCGCACACGAGAACGGGCGCGGAGAAGCTGGCGATCGTGCAGCGCTCCGCAGGCCTCGAGGGCGAAGAACTCGGTGAGTTCTTGCGTCGCGAAGGAGTGCACCTCGCCGAGCTCGAGCAGTGGCGCAGGCTCGCCGAGCAAGCGTTGCAAGGCGAACCGAAGCGACTGCCGCCGAGCAAGGAGATGCGCAAGCTCAAGGCCGAGCTCGCGCGCAAGGAGAAGGCGCTCGCCGAAGCAGCGGCGCTGCTCGTGCTCAAAAAAAAGTGGCGGAGATCTGGGGGGACGAGGACGACGACACGGACGGACCGAGCGACTCATGATCATCGAGCTGCTCGCCGAAGCCGTCGCGTCCGGTGCACGCCACACCGCGGCGTGCCGCGAGATCGGCCTGGCGCCGACGACGATCACGCGATGGAAGGCGGCGCCCAACGCCGACGATGCGCGCCACGGGCCGATCAGGAAGCCTTCCAACGCGCTCACTGCCGCCGAGGAGAGCGAAGCGATCGCGATGATGAACGCGCCCGAGCACAGCTCGATGTCGCCCGACACGCTCGTGCCGCACCTCGCAACGCTCGGGATCTACGTCGCTTCGCAGGCGACGCTCTACCGCATCTTGCGTCGACGAAAGCTGCTGCGCTGCCGCGGCCGCGCGCGGCAACGATCGCATCGTCGTCCGCGCGAACACGTCGCCACCGGACCGAAGCAGGTGTGGTGCTGGGACATCACGTACCTGCCCACGATCGTGCGCGGGCGCTTCGTGAAGCTGTACGTCGTGCTCGACGTATGGAGCCGACTGATCGTGGGCGCGCAGGTGCACGAGGCGGAGGACGACGCGATCGCGGCGAAGATGATCGAGTGGTGCTGCAACGAGCACGGCGTCGAGCCGAACAAACTCGTGCTGCACTCGGACAACGGCGGCGCAATGAAGGGCAAGCGCTCGCGGTGCGGCGATGCATCGAACGACGCGACGGCTGCAGCTCACGGAGATCGGCGCCGCGTATGCCGAGCGCTGTGAAGAGATCGTGCGCATCGCGGAGGACGCGAACCGTGCGGCTTCCGATGCGCAGACGCGGCCGGTCGGAAACCTCCGCATCACCGCGGATCCGGTCTTCGGCGAAGCATTCCTCGGCGCACTCGTGATCGAATACGCAAGACGACATCCCGAGCTTCGCGTCGAGGTCGCTTTGACGCGTCGGCGGGTCGATCGGCTCGAAGAGGGTTTCGATGTCGCGTTTCGTGTCGGCCAAGTCGACGAACCCGCGCTCGCCGGGTTCGCGCTCGGCCCCGCGCGCGTTCGCTACTGCGCGAGCGCAGAGTACGTGCGACGACGCGGCGCACCCTCGTCGCCCGATCACCTGGCTGCCCACGACTGCATCGCGATCGCGTCGACGGGCACGCCGGTGCGCTGGCCGTTCCGTGCCCGCAAGGGGATGACTCTCGTTCCGATCGCGCCGCGGGTCGGGCTACTGGCGCACCACGGCGATGGGGTCCAGCGTCGTCGATAGCCCGCGCACGAGCATGCGCACGTAGCCGTCGACGAAATGCGTTCCGCGGTCCTCCTCGGGGTTGCGCCCGGCCTCGGCCGCGAGGAGCCCGTCGATCGCGATGCGGACCTGCTCTGCGGCTTCGGCTGCGGCGCCCTGAGCATCCAGCAGCCGCGAAAGGAGGACCAAGAACGCGTTCGTCAGGCGACTCGAACGCGGAGCTCGGGCGTGCTCGTCCATGGTCTCGGCACAAAGCCAACGGTGTCGCCGCGCGAACCCGACGTACGTCGTGCAGAGTCGAGAGATGCGATCCTGCGGCGTGTCGCCGCCATCGATCGCGCGGTGAAGAAGGTTCTCGAGCCGCGGCTGCGCTACCTCCTGGAGCTCACGCAAGAGTGCACCTTTGCCTTCGAAGTAGCAGTACAGCAGCGCTGCGCTCACGCCCGCGTGCGCTGCGATGTTGCGGATCGTGAGTGGTCCCGCGGCGTGGCCGTCCCCGATCGTCCACGCGGCATCGAGAATGCGCGCGCGGACATCTGGCTTGGAGCTTCCGAGTGCGGGTGCTTGCGCGGCGTCGCTGATCGGCATGACACCACCCTGTACTCGGTCGGTCGATCGGCAACGGGGGTCTTCGGCGGAACTCGACCGGTGACATCCCGCGTCGACAGCCCGGATGCCGCAAATCGACGATCATCACGACTCGCTCTACGATCCAGCGACCAACGGCCGTCTCCTGCTACTACGTCCGAGCCATGAACCGCGATCCCCGGATCTTCTTCGCTGCGGAGCGCACGCTACTCGCATGGCTTCGCACTGCGATCGCCATGATCGGACTCGGCTTCGTCGTTGCCCGCTTCGGTCTCTTCCTGCGGCTGCTGGATAGCCAGTCGGGAATGACGACGAGTCATCATGTCTCTCCGTGGATGGGGATGTCGCTCGCACTGCTCGGGAGCGCGGCAGCAGGCATCGCGTCGCATCACCACCAACGCTTCTGCGCCGCGCTGTCCGCCGACGAGCTTCCGTCGCGTCGTCCAGCGGCTGTTGGTCTGGTTGTGGGGTACGGTGTCGCGACGATCGGCTTGCTGCTGGCGGCGATCACGATGATCTGAGACCCGTCACGTCCGAGTCGCGAGGCCCTCGCTGTGCATTCTTGCCGCGGTGGTTGAGCAACGTTGCCGCAGCCCCACGCCCTCGTTGTGTCCCTTTGCGCCTGCGGCCGCATGAGGCACCTTGCCGCGCCGCATGGGTGCTGGGTATGCTGGGGTCAGGGTGCAGCGGATCCGCCGCTGCAGGATCCGGGTTGGTCGGGCCGCCAGCCCCGCGAGCTTCGTGCTCGCGGAGGCTGCGCGTTGTTCGACGACATCTCGAGCGTGCGGATCGCGATCCCGGGTGCGGCGCAACTCGTCGCGCAGTCGGTGAGGCTGTGATGGCCGAGCTGCCCACCGACGCGCTCGCTGTGCTGCTGGACGATCCGGGGTCGCCGGACGCACTCGAGCTGTTGATGCTGCTTTTGCGGCACACGCGAGATCGTGCGACCCGGTCGGGCGAACACCTCGCGACGACGTCCTCCGACGGAAGCCCCGCTACGCTCGAACGCCGGGACGCCGCCGACGCGGACCGACGACTCCAGCTGCTCGGCGTGATGCACTCGGCGGCCATGGACCACCTGCGTGCGCTCGCAGTTCTACTCGCGCGCGCCCGCGGGATGACGGACTCGAACGCGCCGGGCGCAGACGAGCAAGTGCTCGAACACGCTGCGCACGATGACGGTTTCCTCGAGCGTGCGGCGCGGCGAGGAATCACGCTCGTCGCGCTCGAGCGCGCCTACGTACACGCGGTCTTGCATGTCGTCGGCGGCAACAAGAGCGCGGCCGCGCGGCGACTCGGGATCAATCGGCGGACCTTGCAGCGTCGCTTGGACGACGTGGAGCTCGATGAAGATGAGCACGACGAAGAAGACGAGAACGAAGCAGACGAAGACCCTCCTCGCATGCGCTCTGACCACGGCGGTCGCGGCAGCCGGCTGTGATCGGCGCGAAGAGCTTGCGCCCGCGAAGACGAAGAGCCTCAACGAGCTCAAGCAAGCGTCGGCAGAAAAGTCCGACGAAGAGCTCGCGAAGGCGCGCAAGGAGGCCGGCTGGAAGTCGAACGAAGAAGTGATGGCGGAGGCGAAGGAGAAGTACGAGCGCGACGCCAAGCTCTACATCAAGACGAGGATCGCGGATTACCGCAAGCTGGTCGACGACATCCGGAAGCAGGTCGACTCTGTCGAAGAAGCGGCGGTCTCGTGGTCCTCCGCGAAGGACCCACAGGCGGCGATCACTTCTTTCTCGGCCCGCGCCAAGAAGGACAAGACCGCCGTGCTCGCGCGCTACAACGAGATCACCGCCAACGGCACCGAGGGCGGCGACACCCAGGTTGCTCTCGCGGATGCCGTCACTGCATGGGGACGACTGATCGGTGAGCCGTCGGCGGAGCTCGCGAAGAGCGAAGGGTTCAAGACGATGCTCGCGGAGGTGCGTGCGAAGCTCGACGAGGTGAGCAAGACGCTCGACGAGATCGAGAAGGACGCCACGCTCGTCACCACACCCGACGGCGCGGAGGGCAAGCCGGCCGAGGACGCGAAGAAGGCCGGCTGAGGCCCTCGCGTCGAACGAGGTCGCCGCGCCGATGCTCGAGCCTGCGCTCAACTACCACCATCTGCACTACTTCTGGGTCGTGGCCCACGAGGGCAGCATCTCGCGCGCGAGCGCGCGACTGTCGATGTCGAAGGCGACGATCAGCGCGCAACTCCGCCGCCTCGAGCGACAGCTCGGAGCGCCGCTGTTCGTCCGCGAGGCGCGTCGTCTCGCGCTCACCGATACGGGGCGCAGCGTGCTCGGCTATGCGGACGAGATCTTCGCAACCGGACGTGATCTCGTCGAGTCCGTGCGCGGCAAGGGCAACGCGCAGCCGCTGCGACTGCGCGTCGGCGTCGGTGACGTGCTGCCCAAGCCCATCGTGCGCCATCTACTCGAGCCGGTGTTCCATCTCCCCGAGCGGGTCTACATCGTGTGCCGCGAGGACCGACCCATCGAGGGCTTCATCGCCGAGCTCGTCGCAAACGCGCTCGATGTCGTGCTCTCGGACGCGCCCGTAGGATCGGGAGTGAAGAGCAGCGTGCACGGGCATCTGCTCGGTGAGTGCGCCACCGCGATGTTCGCAGCGCCCAAGCTCGCTGATGCGTTGCGCTCGGAGAAGTTTCCGCGAAACCTCGACCGCGCTCCGTGGCTGTTGCCCGGAGCCGGTACGGATGCACGTCGAAACCTCGAGCGATGGATGGGCGGTCATTCAATCCACCCGCAGGTCGTCGGTGAGTTCGACGACAACGCGCTCATGAACCTGCTCGGCCAGGACGGCCTCGGCATCTTTCCGGGGCCCGAGGTGATTGCCGCGGATATCCGCCGTCGCTACGGCGTCGTCCAGCTCGGCACGGCTCGCGCGGTACGACAGCGCTACTACGCGATCACCGAAGGGCGCCGACTCCGGCATCCGGCGGTCCAGGCGATCTGCAACGGCGCACGAACGGCCCTGTTCGCTCGGAGCGAACGCGCGGGGTCGCAGTGAGGGCCGTTGGGAACGAACGACGACGCTCGCCGTAGACGAACCGTCCCCCCCCTGGATGCGTCTGGCGAGCGCCGCAGACGTGCGGTGCATTCGCGTTCACACGAGCGCTCGGTCGCGTCGGAACGACGGAGGTGCGCACCCATACTCGGATCGTATGAGCGCAGTCCCAGCCGAGTCGTTCTTTCCCGCCTTCCTCCGCGCGTTCTGGATGCTCCTGGGCAACGCGGTTTTGTTGGTACTCGCGTTGACGATCGCTCGACTGCCGCCGTGGACGCTGGGTTGGCACGATCTGCTGTTCGCGGGATCCGTTGTCGCGTTGCTGTGGAGTCGTTGGGTCGACGCCGTGCGGTATGGAGGAACGACTGCCCAGGGCGAACCGGTGACGCGGCCGATTCTCCTGCGTTGGGCCGCCATCGTGGTCGCGGCCAGTGCGATGCTGTGGCTGCTCGTGCAATCGATCGGCGTGTGAATCCGGCGCGGGCGCGGCGCGAGGGCGAACGCCGATCCATGCGGCACGTCGGCGGTCGAGTCGCGCAGGGCGTCGCGTCGACCGGGGGTGTGGGTGGGGCAAACTTGTCCGGGTCGATTCGCACCTCGTTGCGAAACAAGACGCGTTCCCTACAGTGCACCGCGTCGGCGCGAGCTAGTCTGCGGCTTCGCCATCATGGCCGACGACGATTCGAAACCGGCGAAGCCGCCGAGCCTCGCGGACGAGCCACTGCCCCACGCCACGACCGTGCGACGTGGGTGGTCGTGGCTGTCGCCGGCACGTCCGCTTCGCGATCTCCTGGCGGTGTTCACCGCCGACGACGCCCCGCTCGATCTGCGACTGGTGAGTCGAACGCTGCTGCATGCTGCGCTCGTCGGGCTCGCGGCCGGCCTACTCGGTGTCGGCTTCTTCTTCGGGCTCGAGTACGCCCAGCATCTCGTCTTGGAGTCGGCGGTCGGCTACAAGCCGCTGCGCGCGTCGGGTGAAGAGATCGTCGCGCGTGCGAGCGACACGGAGTTCCGATGGTGGTTGCTCGTCGTGGTCCCGGCGATCGGTGCGCTCGCGGCCGGTTGGCTGACCCGCTTCGCGCCGGAGATCGCGGGCGGTGGCGGCGATGCGATGATCCACGCGTACCACCAGCGCGACGCCGCTGTGCGTCGTCGCGTGATCACGCTGAAGCCGCTCGCGTCGATCCTGACGCTCGGTACCGGAGGCGCCGGTGGACGCGAGGGACCCACGATGTTGATGGGGGCGGCCCTCGGGTCCTTCGCAGGCCGTCTGCTCAAGGTGAGCAGTCGCGAGGGACGCGTGCTCATGCTGGCAGGCGTCGCCGCGGGCATCGCTGCGGTGTTCCGCACGCCGCTCGGCGCCGCGTTGCTCGCGGTCGAAGTGCTCTACCAAGACGACTTCGAATCCGAGGCATTGATCCCCGCCGTGCTCGCGAGCGTGGTCGCGTATTCGGTGTCGATCTCGCTCTCGGGTCACGCGACCCTGTTCGGCACGCTTCCGGATTTCGAGTACCACATCGAGCACCTGCCCTTGTACGCCGTGCTCGCGCTCGTGCTCGCCGTGCTCGCGCGCGTCTTGATCTCGGCACTCGCACTCGTGCGCCGCTCCGTCGCGCGGCTACCCGGGCCGGGGTGGGTCCGGCCCGCGTACGGTGGCGCGGCGCTGGGCGTGCTCGCGGTCGTCGCGATCGAGCTCATCGGTGAGCTCACCGGGAGCATCGGTCACGGGCTCGGAATCCTCGGCGGCGGATACGGTGCTGCACAGGTCGCGATCACCGGCGCGGATTGGTTGCCGGAGGGTTGGGCCGCGGTGCAGCTGCTGGCGATCCTCGTGGGGCTGAAGCTCGTCGCCGCCTCGCTCACGATCGGCAGTGGTGGAAGCGCCGGCGACTTCGCGCCGTCGATGGTGATCGGTGGCCTCGCGGGCGGGGCCTTCGGTCTCGCCGCACGCATCGTGCTCGACGATCCGACGCTGCAGCCCGGTGCGTTCGCGCTGATCGGCATGGGTGCGTTCTACGGATCGATCGCCCACGTGCCGCTCGCCGCCTTGGTGCTCGTCAGCGAGATGGCGGGCAGCTACGAGCTCACGGTGCCGATGATGCTCACGCTCGGCCTCGCGTTGCTCGCGTTGCGCCGTCACACGCTCTACGGCGCGCAGCCGCGCGCGCGTGCGACGAGCTTGCACCCGCCCGAGGGCGCGCTCGCACGCGTGCGCGTCGCGGACGTGCTGGACCACGGTCACGTCGTTGCTCGCGTCGTGCGCGATACGCCGGCCGGCGAGCTGATGCGGCTCGCCCACGTCTATGCCGATCAGGATCTCTTCCCGGTGTTCGACGATGACGTCCTGTGCGGCGTCGTGGTGGTCGACGACCTTCGAGCCGTCGGTGCCGATCACTCGCTGGAGACTGCACGCGTCGCGGCCGACTTGATGCGCGAGCCGGTGACGATTGCGAGCCACGCTCCGCTGCAGCGCGCGGTCGAGTTGCTGCTCCGTCACGGCGTGCGCGAGCTCGTCGTGCTCGACGAAAACGAGCACATGGTCGGGCTGCTCGACGAGCACGACGTCTCGCGTGCTGCATTGAAGTTGGTCGAACCTGCGGCCGCGTCGTAGGCGTGAGCAAGAAAGTCGCAGCCCGACTGCGGCGATGGACAATTCTGCCCCAGGTCGCGGATCACACTCGTTGCGCCGAGTCGTTCCGAGCATTTCCCGACATTGATCTTCCGCGTACCCTGCGTCGACGGTGCGAGCTCTGGTCGTAGGTGGTGGCATCGCGGGCCTCACGGTCGCGGCCGAGCTCGCGGCACTCGGACACGAGGTCACGGTGTGCGAGCGAGACGCGGCGCCGCCCGGTCCCGATCACATGATCGATCTGTCCGGCACTGGCTTCGACGTGGCGCAGCGCCTCGGTTTGTTACCGCAGCTCGCACGCACGCAGAATGCCATCACGAGGGTAGTACTGCTCGACGGCACCGGCCGCACGCGGGGCGAGGTCGACTACCGTCGGATCCGCGATGCGATGTTCGACGGACGTCAGCTCCATGTCTTGCGCAGCGAGCTCGTGGCGTCGTTGCGTGCGCGCCTGCTCTCCGCGGTGGAGGTCCGCTACGGCAGCTCACCCGAGGACATCGTCCACACTGGCCACCACGTGCGGGTTGCGTCCTCGGACGGCGCAGTCGAACACTACGATCTCGTAGTCGCAGCAGACGGGCGGCATTCGTGCGTGCGGCAGCTCGTCGTTGCGCACAACGCCGTCGATCGCGTTCGCTTGGGATGCCGCTATGCCGCCGGCGTCATTCCGGCGCGCTTCCCCGAGGCGGCTGCCGACGCGCGGGCGTGGCTCACGGTCGCGAATGTCAGCGCGCGCTTGAGCCCGCTCGGTCGCGATCGCACGGCCGCGGCCATCGTGTACCGAGCGCCGCATCTCGGGCGCGCGGCCGCGTGGCAGGAGTATCGAACCGAAATCGTCGCACGGCTTCGCGGTCGAGGTCGCCTCGCGGACGCAATTGTCGAAGCACTGCCCGCGAGCGATCATTTCCGAGTGGAGGAGGTCGTGGAGATCCACCTCGATCGGTGGGCGCGCGGGCGCGTGGTCTTCGTCGGTGATGCCGCAGCCACCGCGTGTCCGTTCGGCGGTGGGGGTGCCTCGCTCGCGATCACCGGCGCCTACGTGCTCGCGCGCGAGCTCGCGCAAGGGACCGACATCGATCGCGCGCTGTCGCGATACCAGACTCGCATGCGTCCGGCTGTCGAAGCGCATCGTCGGTGCGGTCGTCGTCGGATCGCCTGGATGTTGCCACCGTACGGAATCGTCGCGGCGCTCCGCGACCGTGCGCTGGACGTCGTCGCCCGCGGTCGCCTCGTGGGTCTACTGGCGGATGGATTCGCGTCGGCGGATGCGCACCTCGACGGTGTCATCGAGCGAGCGAGCACATGATCACGCTCGCTGTCGACGGTTCTTGTCGACGATCGCGGCGATGATGAGCAGGAACGTCACCAGCCGCAGCGCGTACAACCAATGCCGCGTGTCGTCGGTCGGGTTCGCGATCGCGAGGCCGGCCCAATGAAGCGCCAGGATCCAGAAGGCCGCGACGAAGAACGCGAACAGGCGATCCCGGGCGCTTCGCCAGTAGCAGAGGAAGAACAGGCCGATCACCACACTCGCCATGGCACAGGCGCCGTGGAAGAAGTTCATCATGCTGCCGCCTCCGCTCATTTCGTCTCCGTGATCAGCCCGTAGATGAACGAGACGAGCGATAGCAACGCGACGCCGCTACGAAAGTAGCGGAGGTCGAGCTCGGGTACGATGACGAGGTCGAGGAACAACAGGACGTTGTTCAGTGCGAGCCCCACGAAGCAGAGACCGCTCCAGAACAGCAAGCGAGTGCGGGTCTGCGTCCAACTCCTGAGCAGCAGCACCGCGCACAGCACGCTCGTGATCGCACAGAGCAGGTAGACTGCTTCAGGCATCTCGCTTCCTCCCGATCAAGAAGGCGTCGGCAAAGGCACGGCTTGCGGCGTTGCGAATGCGATCCATCGCCTGCGCGCTGAGGATTCGCATCACCTCGAGGCGTTGGCGCTGGCAGATGTCCACGAGGCGGTCGATTCGTTCTGCGGCACCGGACGAGGGCGCGAATCGCCAGCGCTGCGTTCCCTCGCTCTGCTGTCGCTGCACCAAGCCCCGCGTATGGAGCTCGTCGAGTGCGTCCTCGAGCGCGTCGGTCGGCGCCCCGATGCGCTCGGCGAGATCGAGCACGTCGAGCCACTGGGCCGGCGCTCGATGCAGAGCGAGCAACGCCTCGAGCTGCTCGAACGACGCGACGAGGTCGCGCAGCAGCACCGCGATGTCGTCGGAGGTCGCTTCTCCCATGCGCATCTCACCGCTCGACCACGCCGAGGATGAGCGCCCAGTTCCTATCAAAGAGCATCGCGCCCGCAACCCGTGACGTCGGGTTCAACGCCGCGAGCGCTGGCGACGACATACCCCTGGGACATTCGCGATCACCCGTGGGGCAAGAATGACCAGACGACCATGGCCCGCTCCACGGATCGCACGTGGACCGACGTCGTGGGTCGTGGCCCGGACCTTGCGATGACGACGGGCACCGCATGCCGTCGAGATCGCCGCAGCTCCGTCGTTGGCCATGGGCGTCTGTCGCGTTAGCGCTTGGACTGCTCGCACTCACCGCGGGGCGGGGACTTCTGCTGCCGCGCGCGCTCTGCGATTCGCCGTGCTGCGCAACACCGGCTGCGCTGCGCTACGAGATCGTCGTGAACCGAGCCGCGCTCGAGGAGCGTCGGATCACGTTGTCCCAGCTCGCCGATTCGCTTCGCCAGGCGATCGGCGAGCCCTCGAGTGGCGCTGCTACCATGACTCCACCGACCGTCCCGCTCGTGATCACACAGCGATCGGCTGCGGGACCCGACGAGAGTGTGGAGCTTCGCGTGCCGCGTTGGCTCGCGGATCACGACCTCGACCTGAGGGCAGTCGTCGTGCGGTGGAGACCGGGCGAGCCACCGGTGCGCGTCGGAGAGCTTGCCGAAATCCAGGCGCCATCATCGAAGCGCAGGCGCCCAATCGAGCTCGCGGCCGAGTGCGAGCTCGAGCTCGCGCAGTGCTACGAGATATGACTCCCAAGCATCGAGCGCGGCTTTCTGCGCGTCGAGGAACGCCTGCAGTCCGACGGAGACTTCGATGATGTCGATCTCGCCGAGCTCGAACGGTCGTTGCAGCAGATCGAGGTTCGCTCCGAACGCCGGCACCACATCTCGTGCGTGCCGAGCCGTGGTCGCACTGAAGTCGCGGACGCGCTCCGCGGTATCGAGCCGATCGCGAGCGAGCACGGCAAGTGCGAACAGCGAGCGCACGTGGACGCGGGTCTCGAAGCGCGATTGATCGCGTCGGCGATGGAGCGAGCTCGGCGCTCCATCCGCGCAAGCACAGCACTTGCTTCGACGTGATCGCCCTCGACGACCTCGACACGGCGGCGACGAGCACGGAGAACGCGGCGGCAGAAAATGGCCAGCGCCGGCGCCGAGTCACGCTCGTCGGCGTTCTCGTCGATGTCGGGGGCAGTCCATCCGGAGGATGCGAGCTCTCAGCAAGCTGCGCGCCAGGAGGCATCGAACGGCGATGACGCTCTGCACGGCGCAGCGCGCTGCGCATCGATGCCCCACCGCCGGTCAAGACGGTCCCGGGTCTGCTATGACTGATGCCCGTGCGCATCACGACCCGCATGACGCTGACGCTGACGCTCTTGGCGCTCGTGCTGTTCGGCGGATACGGCGTCTATTTCGCGCGTCGATCGCAGGGCGAGCTCGAGCAGACCGTCGCTCGCAAGACTCGGCTCATCGGGCAAGGTCTCACCGCCGGCATCGAGCACGATCTGCGCCGACAGGACTGGGTGCATGTCCAGGACACGCTCGATCGTCTGGACGCCAGCGACATCACGGTACGCATCATCGATCGTGAGGGGAGCGCACGCGCGCAGACGCCGTCGGCGGCGCCGCTCGACGGCGACGATCGCAGCGTGATCGCTGGGGCGCTGGCCGGCGAGGAACCGTTCGTCGTGATCCGTGGCGACGGCGCGATGCGTGCCGTCTATGCCACACCACTCTTCGACGACCGTAGGATCGTCATCGGTGCGCTGCTCATCGGCCAGTCACTCGTGGGTGTCTCACGAACGATCGCAGAGAGCCGACGCGACGCGGCGATCGCGGTCGTGGCCTTCGTGCTCGCCGCGGCTGCGGCCGCGAGCTGGACGGGCCGGAGCTATGTCGCGGCTCCCATCGCACGTCTCGTCGCGGCGATGCGTCGCGTGCGCGCTGGCGATCTCTCGCGCTTCGAGAGCCGCGAACGCACCACCGAAATCCGCGAGTTGGGCCGCGAGTTCGATGCGATGGTCGAGCAGCTCGATGCTGCGCGCCAGCAACTCGTCGACGAGGAAGCGCACCGCGTCGAGCTCGAGCGACGCCTCCGTCACGCCGACAAGCTGATCGCGATCGGCCATCTCGCCGCTGGCGTCGCGCATGAAGTCGGCTCGCCGCTGCAGGTGTTGGTGGGGCGGGCACGCGCCCTCGCGACACGCGAGTACGACCCTCCGGGCGTCCAGCGACAGGCCACGATCATCGCCGAGCAGGGCGAGCGCATCACCGGGATCGTCGAACGGTTGCTCGGTTACACCCGCCGTCATCCGGAGCAGCCCGTTCCGACCGACGTGGGCGAGGCGGTGCGCAGCATCGTCGATCTGCTCGCGAACGAAGCGGAGCGGCGCGGGGTCGCCTTGCACAGCGAAGTGGAAGACGGCGTGCCGCTGGTCATCGCACCGCCCGGCACGTCGCAGCAGATCGTGTTGAATCTCGCGATGAACGCACTCGATGCCACGCCTCGCGGAGGTGAAGTTCGCATCGACGTTCGAGCGGCGAGACATGCGGGCGACGCCGCGGAGATCATCGTGTCCGACACCGGGCGAGGGATCCCCGAGAGCGAACGCGATCGTGTCTTCGACGCGTTCTTCACCACCCGGGCACACGACGGTGGCACCGGTCTCGGCCTCGCCGTCGTACGCGCGCTCGTGAACGATCTCGGCGGTCGCATCGAGCTGAGCTCCGAGATCAGCGGCGGTACCCGCATCGCCGTTCGCCTGCCGCGCCCCACGGAGGCGAGCCGTGCTTGATCGAGGGTGGGGCAGTTTTGTCGCGAGCCCGGGCGGCGTGGGCGGCAATCGCTCGCGCACGCGCTGGTCCGACGCTTGCTGGGGAGTGGCGATGCGATGAGCCGCCGCCCTCCCATTCTCGTGGTCGACGACGACCTGAGCGTCGTCGAATACCTCTCGGAGATGCTCACCGAGGACGGCTATCTCCCGGTGGGGACGACGTCGCCGCTCGAAGCGCTCGACTACATCGGACGAAGGGAATTCGATCTCGTCATCGCGGACATCGAGATGCCCGACTTGCGTGGTCTCGATCTGATGACGCGGATCCACGAGCAGCGACCCGGACAGCTGGTGCTCCTGGTGACTGCGTTCGGGAGCATCGATCTCGCGGTCAAGGCGGTGCGCGCAGGCGCATGCGATTTCGTCACCAAGCCGTTTCGCTGGGAGGTGCTGCGCATCGCCGTGGATCGTGCGCTTCGTGAACGAAGGATGCGTCGCGAGATCGTGCGTCTGCGCTCCGCACTCAAGCATGGCGGTCCCGGCATGCTCGTCGCACGCAGCGCGGCGATGCGACGCGTCGAAGAGATCGCGACGCGCGTCGCCGCGACCGACAGCACCGTGTTGCTCACGGGTCCGAGCGGTGTCGGCAAAGGCGTCGTCGCGCGCTTCGTGCACGATCGCAGCCCCCGTGCGAGCGCGCGCTTCGTGAACGTCAACTGCGCCTCCTTGCCCGCCAGCCTCGCAGAGGCGGAGCTGTTCGGCGTGCGCCGTGGTGCGTTCACCGATGCGCGCGAGGATCGTTCGGGACTCTTCGAGCAAGCCAGCGGCGGCACGCTCTTCCTCGACGAGATCGGTGAGATGCCGCTCGAGGTGCAGGCCAAGGTACTGCAAGCGATCGAGACCCGCTCGATCCGTGCAGTCGGCGGAACCGCGGAAGTCGCCCTCGACGTCCGCATCATCGCGGCCACCAACCGCCCACTGCTCGAGGCCGTCGCGGCGCGCACGTTTCGCGAAGACCTCTACTATCGACTCGATGTGGTGCGCATCGACATCCCAGCGCTGCGCGAGCGGTCCGAGGATCTGTTGCCGCTCGTCGACGTCTTGCTCGAGCGCGCGTGCACGCGCGTCGGTCGCTCGGTGGTCGGTGTCTCCGAAGACGCGATCCGCTGGGTGCTCGGACAGGGATGGCCCGGCAACGTGCGCGAGCTCGCGAACGTGCTCGAGCGCGCGGTGGTACTGGCGGAGCACGACGTGATCGTGCTCGACGACCTCGTCATTCCCGAGCGGGCGGAGCCCGACGATGGCTTTCTCGATCGCGCGGCCCGGCGCGGGCTCGCACTCGACGACATCGAACGCGCATACATCCACGCCGTGCTGCGCGTTGCGCAAGGCAACAAGAGCGAGGCGGCACGCAAGCTGGGCATCGATCGGCGCACGCTGCATCGACGGCTCGACGAAGAAGACGCGGAACCGGGACACGAATGAATGCGGGTGGGGCAGAAATGCTCGCACCGATTCCGATTTCGCAGCTCGATTTGCAGCTGCGCGCGGCGTATCTTCTGCGCGAGTTGTCGTCCGAGGAACCGACGCCAGGCGAGATCACCCGCGTGTCGACGGTGGAAGCCTGCGGCGCACTCGTGGTGATCGGTGGAATGCTGGCGTGGCTGGCCGTCCTCGTGAGTCCCTCGAACGCAGGCATGATGGTTCCGCTCGGCTTCGCGGGTGTCGTGAGCGGAGTGCTCATCGTCATGATCGCTCGCCGCATCGCACGTCGATGAAGCGGATCAGCGGCGCGTGCCGTCGAGCTCGCGCAGAAATGTCTCGGCCCAGGACGTCGCACTCGTGCGCTGGACCGCGGCGAGCAAACGCGCGTGACGCTGCAAGCGTTCCTCTGCAGGCATGGAGAGCGCACGGTGGAGATCACGCGCCATGCCTTCGATGTGCCAGGGGTTCGTGAGCACGGCGGCATCGAGCTCCTGCGCCGCGCCGGCGAAACGAGAGAGCAAGAGCACCCCAGGCCGCTCTGGATCCTGCGCGGCCACGTACTCCTTGGCGACCAAGTTCATCCCGTCGCGCAACGGCGTCACGTACCCGACGTCGGCGAGTCGATAGAGCTCCGCGAGCTGGTGGGTCTCGTACGCGCGATACAAGTAGCGGATCGGTACCCAATGGGCCTCGCCGAACTCGCCGTTGATGCGACCGACGATGCTCTCGATCCGCGCGCGCTGCTCGGCGTAGTCGGGAACATCGGCGCGCGACGGGACCGACACCTGCACGAGGCTCACCTTGTCGCGCCACTCGGGAAACAGCTCGAGGAACTTCCCGAATGCGAGGAGTCGTTCCGGGATGCCCTTGGTGTAGTCGAGCCGGTCGACGCCGAGCACGAGCCGTCGGCCGGCGAGATTGCCTTCGAGCGGCGCGAGCTCTTCGTCGCGGTCCTTGCCATCCGTCTGCCAATCCTCGCCCATGATGCCGATGGGAATCGCACGCACGGCCACCCTCCGGCCGCGGTGGAACACCATGTCGGCCACGGGAACCGCGTCGAGCAGCGTCGCGGCGCAACGCGCGAAGTTGGCGGCGAACGCGGTCGTGTGGAATGCGACCAGATCGAACTCGCACATCGCTTCGATCAGCTCCTGCGCCCAGGGCAACAGCGCGAGAATGTCGGGTGGCGGAAAGGGGACGTGGAGGAACAGTCCGAGGCGGCCCGCGTGGCCGCGACGGCGCAGCGCTCGGGCGAGCAACAGTAGGTGATAATCGTGCGCCCAGATCGTGCCGCGTGGCGTGAGCTCGAGCGCTGCGGTCGCGAATGCATCGTTGACGTCCGCATAGCTCTGCCACTCGTCGTCGTTGAATTGGGCGCGTTCGGGAAACGAATGCAAGAGTGGCCACAATGCGCGATTGCAGAATCCTGCATAGTACTGCTGAGCCCAACGCTCGGAGAAATCGAGCCATGCCATCGGCGGCACCGCCTCGCGATCGATCCCGATCATAGGTGGCTCGTCATCGCTCGTGATGCGGCCGCTCCAGCCCAGCCACGTACCGCGGCGCTTCTCCAATGCAGGCCGCAGCGCAGCGACGAGACCACCCTTGTTGCGGAGCCGCGCGTTCGTGGGTGGCGACTCGTCGACCAGCTCGGCGCCGCGGAGCTCGGGGAGGCGATTCGAGACGACCAGCAACTCCGTCGAGCCTGCGTCCACGCGGAGCGTCTTCGAAGTCTCCACCGGCAACGTTACGGGACGCGACTCGTGCCCCGCGCGAACGTCTACGATCCAGTGCAGGAACTCCCGCACGTTGGTGGGGGCGGCGAGGTGCCAGCGGGCGTGGGTGCGCTGCGATCGCGGCCCCACCAGGATCGTCTCGTCGAGCGGCCCCAATGCGGCGAACATCTGTTCGTCCGTCGTGTCGTCGCCGACGGCCAACAGCTGCGCATCGCCGCTCGCGCGTGCACGCATCCACGGGACGACGAGCGACTTGCGAGCGCCGGTCGGTCGCACCTCGATCACGCCGGCCCCAGAAATTTGCTCGAACGTCGGATGGCGAGCCAGGAACGCGAGCAGCACCGCGCGGGCCTCGACGATCAGCGCGAGCCGCTGCGACCGCGAGACCGCGCGGTAGTGGAGGGCGATCGTCGATGCCTTGCGTTCGACCAAAGCTCCGGTGTGGCGTAGCGCGATGCCCTCGAGCTCGGGCACCAGCTCGATGAGCGGCGCCGCGTCGAGCTCGAGGGTGTGCTCCCAGCTCTGCTCGCCACGCCGCCACGCGCCGTGCTCCGCCATCAACCAGATCGCGGGGTCGTGATCGAGGTTCGCCGCCATCCACGTTCGTGGTCGCCCGCTCACGAGTGCGACCGAGATCTCTGGCGCTCTCGCGAGGCGGTCGAAGAGCCGACGCAACTCGTCGTCGATCGTGGTCGCGTCCGGCGTTTCGGAGAACGGCACCAATGTACCGTCGAAATCGAGCAACAGACCGAGCGGGGATCGGCGGACGAACGAACGCCAGTGCTTCGAGTGCTGAGACGGCTCGCTCATCGACGGCGGAGCGACGAAGCACTCCGCGTGCCACTGTCGCGCCGCGCGATCGCGCGGTGCGATCCCGCGATCCCGAAGCGAGCGATGCTGGCACGTCTCCTGCTGTGGCGCGACGACGTGAGGCCGGCCGAGAGTGGAGCGTGGGCAGCGACGAAGCGGTGCTCGCTGCTGCTGATCATCGAAGACCTTCGCTTGGGCGAGGAGATCCTCGCGCTCGCGACGGAGCTGGGCCACGTCTGTGAGCTCCGTCGGCAGCGACATGAAGCGCGCGAGAGCCTGCTGCGTGGGGGATTCGAGGCGGTGATCGTCGATCTCGAGCGTAGCGCCTCCGACGGCATTTCGCTGCTCGCGACGGTGCGGAGATTCGGCGACGACGTGTGGATCGTCGCGTTGCTACCAGCCCACGTCCATCCCGAGCCGACGATGGCGTACGACGTGGCGCTGTCGAAGCCACTGAGCGCCGAGGCAGTGCTCGCGAGCCTCGCGCGAATGCCGAGCTGATCTCCGCGCGCGCCGTGGGTCGTGGGGCGTGAATGCGAACCGGCTGGGGCAGAAATGCTCTCGTGCCCACGCCGCGTCAACACGTCGCAGTCAGCTGCACGAAGTGCGCGCTGACCCAGAGACCAGCGAAGGCCAGGCCCACGCCGAGGGACCATCGTACGAGCATCGGTCGCGTCACGGTGCGGCCGAAAGCCGTCGTGCCTCCGTAGTTCACGACGTCGAGCCAACGCGTGGCGATGATCGATGCAACGCAGTACCAGTAGAGCGAGTCCCGCCAGCCGAGGGACCACGACTCGAGTGCCACGATCGATAGTCCGAGCACGATCGCGATTGCGTAGCCCCCGAGCATCCAGGACGCGCGCAACAACGCCAAGGCGAAGAAGGACTCGTTCGACGCGCATTGCTTCATTCGCGAGGAGTATGCCTCGCTCCCGAGCGCTCCCGAGGAGATTTCATCGAAAGATGAGTCCGAGAAATCGGGTGTCGCTCGCGTTGCGTGAGAAGTGTTTGCATGCTCGTTTCGGCGGAAGCGAACATCGACGTTCGCTCCGCGCCGAGACTCCGCGACGCGTGCGACGGATCTGCTTGCGTTCGTGCGAATGTCGGCTACGTTGCGGGCCAGGGTGCAGCGGACTCGCCGCTGCAGGATCCAGGTTGGTCGGGCCGCCAGCCTCTGCGGACATCCGCGGGGAGTCGGCGTGCAAGAGCGAGACAACTCGGAGACCGAGCGTCGTCCGGCGATCGGCGGCCTTCTTCGGATCTTGTGGATGTGGGCGCTGCCCGCGACGGTACTCTGCTTGCTGCTCATCGTCGCGCGGCGGCCGTGGACGCTCGGAGCGCTCGACGTTGCGCTCGCGCTGGTGGTGCTCGCCGGCTCGGCAGCACGCGTCGTCGACGTCGAGTGGTGCGGAGGTGAAACCGCAGAGGGCGATCCGGCGACGCGCACGGACGCCATCCGGTATGCGTCGCTGCTCGTCGGGTCGAGCATCGTCGGCTGGCTCGTCGCCCAGTCGGTGGAGCTGTGATCGCGATGGACGGATCGAATCTGCAGCCGGATCGGAGATGGCGACCTTCCATCGAGGCCGTAGGCGGGGTCCTGCTCGCGGTCGCGAGCATCGCGGCGCTCGTGCTCGCGAGCTCTCCGTGGGCGCAGTGGTACGCGTCGATCTGCACCTGGCCGATCGTCATCGCGGTCGACTCGCAGGTGGTCGAGCTGACGCCCACGCTGATCGTCAACGAAGGCGCGATGACGCTCTTCTTTCTCACTGTGGGACTGGAGATCCGTCGCGAGCTCCACGCGGGCGAGCTCGCCGACCCGCGGCGAGCGGCCTTGCCCGTTGCGGCCGCGCTCGGCGGCATGATTGCACCTGCGCTCATCTACGCTGCGTTCAACCCCGGCGGCGAGGCGGCCCGCGGCTGGGGCGTACCGATGGCGACGGACATCGCGTTCGCACTCGGGGCGCTCGCGTTGCTCGGCCGGCACGCGTCGCCCGCCGTGCGCGTGTTGCTGCTGTCGCTGGCGATCGTCGATGACGTCGGCAGCGTGTTGGTCATCGCCGTCGTCTACTCGGATGCGATCGTGCCGCGCTGGCTGCCGCTCATCCTCATCGGCGTCGTGCTGACGCTCGCGATGCGACGCAACGGCGTGCGTTCGCCGCTGCTCTTCGTACTCCCCGGCGCAACGCTTTGGTTTGGGCTCCTGCATTCCGGCGTGCACCCCACGCTCGCCGGGGTCGTGATGGGACTGCTCACGCCGCCCTCCGAGTGCGAGCGCCTGCAGTCGCGACTGCATCCGTGGGTGACACTCGCGATCGTTCCCGCGTTCGCGTTTCTCAACGCCGGTGTCGCGCTCGAGTGGCCCGTCGCCGAGCCGCAGGTCGCGATGGGTGTGGCGCTCGGACTCCTGGTGGGCAAGCCGGTCGGGATCATCGCGACGTGCTCGATCGCGATCCGTCTGCGGCTCGTGGGTTCGTCATCGTCGCTCGGTTGGCGAGAGATCACGGTCGTCGGTCTTCTTGCCGGCGTCGGGTTCACCGTCGCGCTCTTCGTGGCGGAGATCGCGTTCGCGGAGGCGGGCATGTTGTCGTCTGCGAAAGCCGGAATCGTCGCAGCATCGTCGCTCGCGATGGTGCTCGCCGCGATCGCCGGCCGGTTTCTGCTGCGCACCGCGCCGCGATAGCGGGTTGCCAAGCCGACGTGGCGCGTCATTGCTCTGCTACTGCGGCATTTCTGCACAGGACCACTGCGTCACTAGTGCTCTTGGTACGCAACTCTGCAGCCGAAGTGCGCAGCCCCTTCTGATCGTTCGATACGTCCAGATGCTGCGAATCAGCGTGATACGTTGCAACCGCAGAGGAGCTCGACAATGTCCACGTCCGAGATTGCCGACAACAAGTGGGAGGTGGAGGCGAGCAAGCCGCCGATCTTCACGGCCGGAGGACTGGCCCACGTGATGTTCTTCGTCGGCTTCGTCGCCGTCTTCGGCTACATCTTCGCGAACTCGGTCGTCGCCATCGTCACCCCGAAACAGGAGAACTCGCTCGGCGAGATGTACAAGAACATCAAGCAGAACGACGCGGAACCCGCGGCGAAGCCTGGCGGGTAGGGCAGGCAAGACTCGTGCGTGCCGCGAAGCGGTTCCGCTAGCGTCGTTCCCTTCAGTCCGCGCGTCTTCGACGAACATCGCGGAGAGATCTGACCGTGACG
>DASZPU010000922.1:0-8707 GCA_035550195.1 Nannocystaceae bacterium | reverse complement strand
GAGACTGCGGCGCGCTGCGCTGCATCCTCCGCATCCGCATGTCCATGCAACACGTTGTCGGTGAATCGGCGCAGCTCGGGCAACAGACGCGCGAGCGCAGCGGAGAGCGGCTCGCGATCGCCATCGGCGAGGCGCGCCATCCACTGCGAGAGCTCGGTGCGCGACGCGGCATCCATGCGCCCCAGCGCGCGCGACTCACTTCTCGCAGCAAGGACCGGGGCAGCACGGCCCGTTCGGGCAGCAGTCCTCGTCGCCTTGGGCGGCATACGCCACGGCGGGGATCGCGAGCAGGCCGACGATGATCAGGATCTTTCGAAGCGGGTTCATGTGTCCTCGTCGAGAGTAGGCGCGAACCGATCGCAGCGTGACCGAAGCCGCGAGATCGCCGCGAAACGCCGATCGGCGGGGCCGAACCGGCGCACTTCGCTACAGTGCGATCACGCGAGGGCGCCCACGGCCTACCCGGGACGACCCGCGCGGACGAACATGCCGACCTTCGGTGGAGCCCCTGGGGCGCACCGCGGAGGTCGACGTCATGGCATCGCTTCGCATCCCATTCTCCTTCGCCCTCGCGCTCGCGGCCTGTGGCGGTTCGTCCGACGACACCGCGGGCGACACCGGCTCGACCGGCGACACCCACGGCAGCTCGTCGACCAATCCCACGACGACGATGTCCGCGACGACGACGTCGATGACCGACACGACGATGTCGGGCAGCGAGTCGAGCGGCAGCGCGACGACGTCGAACGACACGAGCAGCGGATCCAGCGAGAGCGGCTCCGCCGACAGCGCGAGCAGCAGTGGCGGCCCCGCAGAGTCGAGCTCGAGCAGCGGCGGCGCGCCGAGCGTGTGCGATCCGGAAGACGGCGACAGCGACTGCGTGACGTGCACGAAGACGAGCTGCTGCGGTCAGCTCACGGGCTGCCTCAACATGCCCGACTGCGCGACGGTCTACGACTGCCTCGACGGCATCAACGAGCCGACGATGGAAGAGCAGATGACCTGCGCGTCGGACAACGGCGTCGACTTCAACACGATCTCGGCGTTCCTGCAGCAGGTCTACCAGTGCCGCATGGGCGCGTGCCCGACGGACTGCCCGGCGTGATCGAAAATCGGCGAAGATGCCAGCCGCGGGGTGTACTCCCCGCGGGAGCCTTCGCCATGACCTCGCTTCGCCTTCGTCTTCCGTTCGCGCTGTTGCTCGTCGCATGTCCGGGCTCGTCGGACGACGAGGGCGGCGACACCTCGGGCAACACCGAGACTGCGTCGACCACCGCGACGACCGCGAGCACGACGATGACGACCGAGTCGTCGACGACGGAGCCGATGACGACCGCGGCGGAGACGAGCTCGAGCGAAGCCGGCTCGACGGAGAGCACCGCGACTGCGGAGGAGTCGAGCACGGGCGGCGGCGACGTGTGTGCACCGCACGACGGCGACGATGCCTGCGTCGCGTGCACGCGCATGAACTGCTGCGGTCAGGTGATGGGCTGCACGAACAATCCCGATTGCGCGGCGGTGTTCGGTTGCTTGGCGGGGATCAATCAACCGAGCGTCGACGAGCAGATGACGTGCGCGACCGACGAAGGCATCGACTTCAACATGGTGTCGGCGTTCCTGCAGCAGGTCTATCAGTGCAGGATGGCGGTCTGCGCGATGGATTGCCCGGAGTGATCGTCAGCGCACTGGATACTCGGCCATGATCTTGCCGACCGCGTCGCGCACGATCGCGTCGGGGTCGTCGCCGCGCACGAGCCACTTCGACGTCCACGCGTGCCACACTCGATTGCCGCTCGCGCGATCGAGCAGGTAGATGTGCAGCGTGCCCTTGGTCTGCTTCTGCCCGGCCTCGAGCCCGGGCACCCACGCGTCCTCGCCACCTTCGAGCCGGAAGCGGACGACGGTGCCGACCGAGAACGCGACGTGCACCGCAGCATCCTCGCGCGATGTCTTCGCGAGGCCGCGAGCGTCGAGCGCGGCTTCGATCGCGGCACGGATGCGTTTTTCGTTCTCGACGGTGCGCACCGTGGGTTGCTCGTCGCCGAGCTGGATGAGCTCGAGCTCGTCGGTCACCCACGCGTAGCTCTGCGCAGCGGCGAAGTCGTAGCCGGCGGTGGTTTCTTCGTGGACCTTGCCCGCACAGGCGGTGCCGAGCGCGAGCGCGAGCAGGTAGGCGAATCGTCGGCGGGAAGGCTGGGCGCGCACGGCGAAATGGTAGTGCACGTGCGCCAGCGGTCAACCGCGCGCCCACGAGCTGCTCGCGACCGTTTTTCGCGATTTCCGTGCAACGAACCACGCCCGTGGTCGACACTCGTGAAGCCGGCCGCAGCGAGCCCCCGATGCCCGACTACGTCGAGATCCTCGCGAAGGCCCGCCGGTACTGGCTCGTACCGTCGCGAGCGCTGCGCACGCTCGACGCCACCGACCTCGCGCGCATGGTCGCCGATGCCGACGAAGCCGGCACGCTCCGCGACCTCGCGCGCGCGCTCTCGCTCGATGCGGACACTGCAGAGGCGATCGCCCGCGCGCTCGTGCAAGCGTTCGAGCGTGGCGAGCTCGTCGCGATCGAGGGCACCGCGGAGGACCATCTCGACCCGATCCTGCCGGGACCGCAGCAGGTCGACTGGGACGATCTGCCGAGCCTCACCGATCTCCGTCCCAAGCATCGCGACGACCCTATCTCGCCAGCCCCGGTCACACCGCTCGTATCCCCCGAATATCTCGTCACCGAGATCCTGCTGGACGGCTATGCCCAAGGTGCATCGGTCCTGCGCTGGGGCGGCATGCGGCCGCGCTCCGATCAAACCACCGCCACCGCGCGTGCGGCCCTCCGCGTCGCATTGTGGAATGCGCGTGGACGACACCTCGCGATCGCCGGCCATGCGGATCCGCTCGGTCAGGACGACGACAACGTAGAGCTGTCACGCGCACGCGCGACCAGCCTGCATCTCTTCGCCACCGGCCAACTCGACGAATGGGCGGCGCACGCCTTCGCCCACGCGAACGACGTCGACCTCGCATGCGCGCTCGTGGCTTGCCATCGAATCCTCGGGCTCGGCGTCGCATCGATCGACGACGGGCCGCGCAAGGCGAGCGCGCTGTCGGCAGTGCGCAATGGCGCGGGTCTACCCAGCGATGGTCCCATCACCACCGAAGACTGGGTCGCATTCGCCGAGCTGTACGAAGTGGATCTCGCCGCGCTGCTGCTCACCGATCGCGCCGGCCTCGCAGACCTTCGCCGCACGATCACGTTCACCGATCCGCCCTTGTTCGCGATTGGCGAGCAACACCCGCGCAGCGTCGACGAGCTCGTCGATCTCGCCGGACCCGAAGCGCCCGCGCAGCGTCGCACGAGCTTGCTGGTCTTCTCGGACGCCGCTCAGACGGCGCCTGCGCTCGGCTCCGACTGCAGCGCCGTCTACGATGGCACCTACCTGCGCACGATCCTGCGCGTCCCCGGCGAAGCACTCGTCGACATCCTCGTGAAGACGGTGAAAGGCGATCCGATCGCGTCGGGGCGCGCATGGATCGATTGCGGCGAGCTCGGTGCGAGCCTCCACCACGCGGGCGCAGACGGACACATCCGATTCACGACGCTCGTCGGTGACCGCATCGAGGTCGTTGCGGCTTCGTTCGCGGTCGGTGGCGGCGCAATGGTCGACACGGGGTTGGAGGGAGTGTGATGCCGAGCTTCGATGATCTTCTCCAGCAGACCATGCTGGCGACCGCGTGTCGCGGCGGGAGGCTCCCGCTCAGGACCGCTGCGCTCGATCGGGGCCCGTTCCGCAGCCCGGCGCCGATCTGCCATCCGTTCGAGACGCTCGACTTCCTCGAGCACGAAGACGCCGCATTGCACAACCAGATCTGGCGCTTCGGCTGGGATCCCGCGGCACCCGGCACTTTCACCGACGTGACGATCAATACCCGCGGCATGGGCATGAACTACGCAATGCCCATGCCGGCGCTCACGAAAGTCGAGTTTCGTTCCTGTCAGGTGAAACGCCACGGGGAGCCACCACTCGACCTCTTCCTGTCGCCCGAGTTTCTCGTCGGTGCGTGGTGGAGTCACGGCGGGAAGATCCACGCACACGACGGCAGGCTCTGGCCATTGGAGGCGAAGATCGACGCGGGTCTGGTCGCGGTCTTTGCCTACCAGGTCGGCGACTGCGGCGTGGCGCCGCTGACGATGGCCGAAATGGAGGAGCTCGACGACCTGCTGATCCCGCCGCTCGGCAGTCCGCCGCGGCTCGGCTACATCGCGGGTGAAACCGCTTCGTCGTGGGTCTGCGTCGGAGCCTCGCGCTACATTCTCGCCGTCGAGCTCGTGCTCGCGAAGGAGCGGCCCGACTTCGTGCCGGGCAGCATGATCGGCTTCGCGAGGATCGGGCCGCACGCCTTGTTCTGGTCGAACGAGGCGCTCGACCAGGTCGAGATCTCGATCATCCTCGAACGCCCGGCGAAAATCAGTGGGTGTGGTGACCCTGCGATGAAAGAACGGGTCGGCGCGCTGATGGTGTCGGACACGAACGACGCGCACTCGCTCGACGCCGTGGTCGACCTACCGATCCCCTACACGGACAATCTGTACGACTACTATCAGACCGAGGCCTTCGAATACCTCCGGGCACGCGAGCCCCACGGATCCGATCATCCGCAACAGCGGCCCGACGAGGTCACGTTCGCGAACAGTTGCTTCAAGCGCGAACGCATCCTCGAAGACGCAGTCGTGCGGCGGACGCCGGGCGTGTCGAACGACACCGCGATCCGGAAGTGCCGGCGGCAGGGCCAGTTCGACAACGTCCACCTCGCGGCCCGGATGCGCGCCGAGTTCGTCGACCACCGCGACGGCGAGCAGCAGGTCGTGCTCGACGACATCGTGATGATCAACATGTGCCTGCACGACTGCGTGCACATGCACGTGCGGTGGTCGGAGTTCCTCGACGGCGAAGACAGCAACATGTTGCACGGCTGGGGCAGCGCCGGCCCGTACACGCAACCGGGCGTTCCGCAGGTTCCCAAGAACCAAACCGTGTTCGGGTCGCTGCCCACTCGGCACTCGCTGCGCTATCGGGCGCTCGCGGCGGGCGTCGAGCCCGGGGTCGTGCAGGTGTTCTGTCATCACGGCTGTGCCTACGCGGTCGACGCGTGGCCGACCGTCAAGGCCAAGGGCAAGATCCTCGGGCTGCAGTCGGTGATCCGTGAGCGCGCGGCCGCACAGAATGATGCGTACGCGTACTGGTTCCCGCCCGGATGGTTGGAGTTCTACTGGCGCGTGCGCTGGATCAGGCAGGACGGCATGATTCGCGAGCGACTCGCGTTCGACCTGGACAAGTGCCTCTGATGGAACGCATCGATCCGCAGTGGAGCCGCAGCGCGCAGGCGATCGCTTGCGTGCTGCTCGGCGCGTGGCTCCTCGCGCAACTCGTAGTGTCGTACGCACACATCGTGTGGCTCGGACTCGGGCTCGCGGCGTTGCTCGTCTTCAAGATCGTCAGCGTCGTGGTCGCGCATGTGACGAAGCGCGAGCCCGATCCGCCGGACGGCCTGTTCTTCGTGTTGGGCCTCGACTTGTTGGCCGAGGCGCGTCCGATCCACGCCGCCGTCGTGTTCGTGCTGCTGCTCGCGCTGCGCTTCACCCCGCCGGAACAAAGGCGGGCGTGCGCGGCGAGCATCGCCCTTGCATTCGTCGCGCTCGCGATCCTGCAGCCGCCGCCGTACTTCGCCGAGATCCAGATCCCGTGGGCGCAGCTCGTGTACCGCCTCGCCTGTGGGCTCGCCGCGCTGCCGTTCTTGCTGTTCGCGCTCGCTCGCCCCGCGTCGAGGTGAGCTGAGCGCGTGCAGACGGGCGCGGCGTCCCAAGTCTACGAAATCACCCGGGATCCACCCGCTCGAGACACCCGCCGAAAAATCGCGTGCAATGGTTCGCTGCCTACGGCCGACTGATTGGTCTGCAATGACATCGCATCGTATCCGCCCCGTCACGCTGCTTCTCTCCCTCGCCCCGCTTGCCGCCTGCTACGCGACCCACGATCCGCTCATCATCACGGGCGACGACTCGGGCAGCGAAGACGGCAGCGAATCCGGCTCGACCGCACCGACCACGACCGCCGGCGATCCCACGACCGCGAGCGACACGTCCGCCGACACGAGCGCATCGACGACGGTGAGCACGTCGGCCACGGACGACACCGGCCCGACCGACACGGGCGACTCGACGGCCGATGGCTCGACGACCGACACGGGCCCGATCTGCGGCGACGGCATGATCGAAGGCGACGAAGTCTGCGACGACGGCGTGAACGACGGTAGCTACGGTGGCTGCCTCGCCGACTGCACGGATCTCGGCCCGCACTGCGGCGACGGCGTCGAACAAGGCGACGAAGTCTGCGACGACGGCGACGAAGTGAACGGCGACGGCTGCAACGTCGACTGCATCGTGAGCGGCAGCGAGCTGTGGACGCAGACGTTCGCAGGAGCGGCGGACGAGAACGACATCGTGTACGCCGTGGCGGTCGGACCGGACGACTACATCGTCGCAGTCGGGTCGGAGGGATTGGGTTCCGGCACGCGTCAGGCGTGGATTCAGCGCTACGCGAGCGATGGGGCCGAGGACTGGAACGAGATCTATCCGGGAGCCAGCGGCGCGAATACGGAGGCATCCGGCGTCGCGATCGACGACGAAGGAGGTGTGTACGTTGCGGGTCGCTACGACGGCTTGACCGAGGAGATGAACGGTTGGGTGCGCAAGTACGACGACTCTGCTGCGCTCGAATACACTCATCTCTTCAATGGCGCCGTGGACGGTGGCGACCGGGTCTGGGGAGTCGCCGTGTCGCCCGACGGCTACGCCGCACTGGCTGGCGTCGTGGACACGAACGCGGGCGTCGATGCGTGGGTGCGGAGGCTGGGCCAGGACGGGACTGAGTTCTGGACTCGCACACAAACAGGTGTGACTAACGCTCACGCGAACGCGATCGACTCGGACGGCAGCATTGTCGCGGTCGGCACTACCGACGGCGGCGACATATGGGTGAGGAAGTACGATCAAGATGGGGGGACGATCTGGACCCGCACATACGACGGCGGCAGCACTGACAACGGTCTGGCCGTGGCGATCGACGATTCCGGTAGAATCGCTGTGCTGGGCAACACGATCGAGGGCATCGGGGTCGACATCTGGGTCCGTCAGTACGACGCCGACGGAGCAACGTTGTGGTCGGACACGTACGATTCCACGAATGATGGAGGCTTCGTCGGCGATTATGCGACCGGAATTGCGGTCGACTCCCACGCAAACGTCCTCGTGACCGCTGGTACTCCGAGCGATGACTCGATGAGCATGCTTGCTTGGGTGCGAAAGTATACGGAAGATGGTGCTGAACTCTGGACGCAGAGCTGGCACGTTGGAGTTCCGGTCGACGCTGCCTACACATACGCCTCGGCGGTCGCGGTCGACTCGTCCGACAACATCATCGTCGGCGGAGCCGAAGCGCTCGATTCTACGGTGAATGACTGCTGGGTGCGGAAGCTCGCGCCTTGACGCCGAGTCCCGACCGACCGAGGCCGCGAGTCGAACCAACGAGAACGCCTGCGAGCCCGAGGCTGCGCAGGCGTCTCGTTCTCGGCGTCGTCGATTGGACTACGCGCAGTCGGCGAGGCAACCCATCGTCGCCACGCAGGTCTGCAGCGGCGTAGCTTCCGGCGGAAGCTCCTCGACCATGCACATCTCCATGCACTGCATCTGCATGCCGATGCCCATCTCGCCGACGCACAGGACCACGCAGTCGCAGTCCGGGTTCGCCTGACAGGCCATCAGCTCGGCACAGCAGTTCGCCTTCGTGCACGTCGCACACGCGTCGTCGTCGGGCTCCATCGGACAGTCGCCACCGGTGCCACCGCTGGTGTCCGGTGCCGTATCTTCCGTGCCCGGCTCGCTCGAGCTACCCGGATCCGACGACGACGACTCGGCCGGCTCGGTAGTGCTCGTCATCGTGGTGCTGGTCATCGTCGTGCCGGCGCTGCTGGACCCGGAGTCCTCGGTGCCTGCCGTCGTGACGGTGGTGCTGTTCGTCGTGTTGTTCGTCGTCTCGCCATCATCGTCGCCACCGCAGGCAACGAGCACGGCAACGGTCAGAAGAGAGAGAAGCTTGGTCGGTTTCATGGTCAGCGCTTTCGTAGAGGGGAGAGTCGTTCAAGTCGCGGGAATCAGATGCAGTCGCCGAGACAGTTCATCGCGCTGCAGTTGTACAGGTCGCCCCATGCGTCGGGGTTCGCGTCGAGCATGCACTCGGCGCGACACATCTCGTCGGACATGAAGCCCATCACGTCGTAGCAGTCGGCGAAGCACTGGCAGTCGGGATCCTCGAAGCAAACGGCGAGCGGATCGCAACACATCCCCTTTGTGCACATCGCACACGCGTCGTCGTCCGGCTCCGGCGCACACGCATCGGGCAACCCGCCCGACTCGCTACCTGAAGACGAGCTACCCGACGATCCGCTGCTCTCGCTCGTCGCGTCGGCGCCACTCTCCGTGCTGTCCGTCGTTTCGAGAGACGTGGACGATGTCGTCGGTGTCGTCGCGTCCGTCGTCGAGCTCGTCGATCCCCCGGTCGAGCCTGTCATCGAGCTCGACGAGCTATCACTTCCGCCCCCTCCGCATGCGGCCAGGGCGAGCAAGAGAAGGAACAGCTTGTCGGAGCTCATTGCA
>DASZPU010000921.1:0-12313 GCA_035550195.1 Nannocystaceae bacterium | reverse complement strand
CCCCAACCACCATCGGCGAACACGTACACGACGTGACGCTGACCGAGCGCACCACAGTCGGCGATCGGCGCGACACCGCCGGCGGGCATCTCGAGGTTGGTGTCGGTCCAGTCGCCACCGATCATCGCCATCGTGTACGGCAGCGTCTTGGGCGGACGCTCTTCGTAGACGACGCGCAGCCCGTAGGAGGCGACGTCGTTCTGCACGGCTTGGATCGCCGCGAGCGCGGTGTTCTCACCGCCGCTGAACGCGGGGTACGGCCCTTGGCGCGCGAGCGAGCTGCGATTCTCCGCGGAGTTGTCGGAGCCCACGTTGAGATCGGCGCCGACGAAGTTGAGGTAGAGCGTGTGCTTGCGCGGGTACGCGTTGCCGGGGATGTCCTCGACCGCGAAGATCGTCTCGGGCTCGATCGCCAAGCGACCTTCCGCGACGTCGCGAGGGATGACGCCGCCGGGCTGCTGCACGAGATCCGCGGGCAAGGATCCCGGACGCGGCTGCGTCGGCACCGGCTGCGGCGCACGCACGAGCTCGTCGAGCTCGGAGAATCGCCGCGTCGCTGCGTCGGGCGCGGGCGGAGCCACCTCGCGCAGATCGATCGTCCGCGGCCCACGCTGCGGTGGCGCGTACGGATGCCCGATCACGGGGCTCCGTCGCGAGCACCAGCAGCATCGCGGAGATCATCGCGTCCTCCGGCGACGCGCGAACGCGATCACGCCGACGAGCGCGAACAGACCACCGTTCGTCGACGCGCCCGCGTCGCACGTGCAGCCGCGATCGGCCGTGCCACCGTCGTCCTGCCCCGGCGTCGTGCCGGCGTCCGAGCCCGAGCCGTCCTCGTCGGTGCCCGTACCGTCGACGTTCGACGTGTCGCTCGTCTCACCATCGGTCGCGCTCGCGCTGGCGCTGGTGTCGACCGGGCCCGACGTCGTCGCGCCGCCGACGTAGATCGTCGCGACGTCCTCGGTCATGTGCCCGAAGTGATCGACGACCTGGATGTGCAGCTCGTACACACCCACGTCGAGGTTCGTCAGGTTGAGCGCCGGGTGGAACTCGTCGTCGACCTCGCGGTCGTAGTCGACCTGATCGAGCGCGACCTCGCCGTCCTTGTAGAAGAGGAACTTCCAGCCGTACCCGCCGTAGTTGTCGTCGACCGCCGCACGGAAGTCGACGCTGGCGCCCATCTCGAGCTCCGCGCCGTCCTCGGGCGAGAGGATCTCCGCGGTCGGCGGTTCCATGTCGGGCTCGTTGCCGCCGAAGATCCACGCCATCTCCTGCGCATCGCTCTGCTGCAGCGAGCCTTCGCCGCAGAACATCTCGTGGGTGAGCTGGCAGCCCGCGGAGTTCGGGCCTTGGCACTGCGACTCGCACAGGCCCGCGCAATCCTCTTGGAACGAGCCGTCACCACCGGCGCAGTACGACATCAC
Source organism: Nannocystaceae bacterium (assembly GCA_035550195.1). GTDB lineage: Bacteria > Myxococcota_A > Polyangia > Nannocystales > Nannocystaceae > Xiheibacterium. The sequence continues at coordinate 10,889 of DASZPU010000921.1, read as the reverse complement.
CGATGCGCAGTTGAAGGTGTGATCGAGGCCGTACGAGTGCCCGGCTTCCTGGCTCGCGACGTTGGCCATCTGGATCGTCGAGCTGGTCTCGAACGCATACACGACATGACGCTGACCGAGCGCGCCACAGTCGGCACCCGGCGCGACGCCACCCGCAGGGCTCTCGATGTTGGTGTCGGTCCAGTCGCCGCCCATCATCGCCATCGTGTAGGGCAGCGTCTGCTCGGGCCGCGTCTCGTACACGACCGTGATGCCGAACGGTGCGAAGTCGGCGGCGACACCTTGCGCGGCCGCGACCGCCTTCGTCTCGCCTTGCGTCCACGCGGGATAGTTGCCCTGGCGCGCGAGCGTGCTCTTGTTCTCCGCCGAGTTGTCGCTGCCGTTGGAGAGCTCGCCACCGGTGAAGTTGAGATAGAGCGTGTGCTTGCGCGGATACTCGTTGCCGGGGATGTCGGTGATCGCGAAGATCGTGTCGGGCTCGACTTGCAGCGAGCCGTCGTCGATCGCCGACGGCAGCACCATCGTGCCGCGCTGCACCATGCCTTCGGGCAACGGCAGCTTCTCGTTCTCGCCGTCCGGATCCGCTGCGACCTCGCCCTTGACGATCCGATCGAGCACGGACATGTCGGCGTGCGCAGCCGTCGTCGTCGTACCGCTGCGCGCCGCGATCGCGGCCGCGCTCATGTCGACCGTGCGGACCTTGCCGCGCGCGGGCGCGTACGGGTGGTAGCCGGCCGAATCGGCGGCGATGGCAGCGGTCGGGGCGAGCAGGACGAGCAGGCTGAGGGCGCGGACGGAGGGCATCGCAGGGCCAGCGTAATCCAACATTGCTAAACCCGGGGCCCGACCCGGCGTCCGCGACCGCACACCCGCAGGTGCGCTCGAAACTTCGGTTCCCCGGCCCGAACCATCTATAGGAGGCGGGTGCGACCCCTTCGAAGCCTCCTTCGCTGCCCGCATGGCGCTCTGCTCGCCACCGTGGGGATCCTCTCGATCGGCTGCACCGTGCTGTCGGGGCCGCCCCCGCGTGCGCCCGGCACCGCGCCCGAGATCGCGTCGGCGCCGGCCCCCGAAGCGCTCGCGCAGTTCTCGGTCGAGGAGCGCGAGCGCATCGCGATCGTCGATCCGTGGGTGACGAAGGCCGCGCAGCGCTACGCGATCGATCCCGATCTGATCCGCGGCGTCATCTGGGTCGAGTCGCGATTCCAACCGCGCGCGAAGAGTCCCGCGGGTGCGCGTGGGCTCATGCAGCTCATGCCGCAGACGGCGACCGGGCTCGCGCAGCAGCTGCAGTGGGCGCGTCCGAATCCCTACGATCCCGAGTTCAACATCACCGCGGGCAGCTTCTATCTGCACAGCTTGCTCGCGCGCTATCGCGGTGACGAAACGCTTGCGCTCGCGGCCTACAACGCGGGGCCCGGCAACGTCGATCGTTGGGGACACGCAGGCTTGCCGCCGCACAGCCGCGAGTACGTGCGGCTCGTGCTGCAGGCGAAGGCGCGCTTCGAAGCCGCGCGCGAACAGCCGCAATCACCGGCGAGCGACACCGTGCTCGTGAAGGCGGAGCGCCCTGCCCCGCCGCCGATCGTGATCCCCGAGCCACCGCCGAGCGCAGTGACCGAAGACGGCACGCCGGTGCGCTGGGATCTCGATCGCGTCGAGCAACGCTACGAGTCGCACGCCGAGGCTCCGCCGATGGGCGAGACTCCGACCGTCCCGATCGCAGACGCGCCGATCGAAGTACCCGAGCCGGTCGTCGGCATCGGGGTCCTCCCGAGCGTGACCGAATAGGTCGCTCAAGGATCCGCGAAGAACACCGCGACGCGCCCGCCCATCGGCGTGTCGTACGGGATCACGATGTCGACCGCACCGTCGTCGTTCAGATCGCCGGTGCCCATCGACCACACCGGCTCGCCGACGATGAGCGCGATCGGATCACCGAACGTGCCCGCACCGTCGTTGACGAACACGTTGACGCCGAAGTCGATCGTCGACGCGACGAGGATGTCGGGATAGTCGTCGCCGTTGATGTCGGCGACGAGCGGTCGGATCGCGCCGTTGGTGTCGAGCGCGATCGGAGCGTCGTAGGTGCCGTCGCCGTTGCCGAACGCGATCGAGAACTGGTTCACCGGATCCTGGAAGCCGGTGACGCACGTGCTCACGATGTCGATCTCGCCGTCGCTGTCGAGATCGCCCGCGGCCGCGTGCGCCGAGCCCGACGACTCGATCATCGCGCACGGCGAGTACGTCGACGCGACGGTGAAGTCGCCGGCACCGTTGCCGCGCCAGATGCTGCCGGTGTCGGAGTACTTGTTGAGCACGATGACGTCTTGGAACGCGTCGCCGTCCCAGCCGAGCAGCGTGACGGTGACGCCGGCCGAGCCTTCGCCGGCGGGATCGATCGACGACGTGCCCATGCCGAACGTCCAACCGCCGACGGGATCGATGCCGGTCGCGAACGTGTTGTTGTACTCGCCGCTGTAGACGATGTCGATCGGCCCGCCGCCGTTCTGCAGCGTGTCGAGCGAGTGCACCTCGCTGCAGCCCCCGAAGCCACCCGCGGAGAACGGCGCGTCGTTGCGATCGAAGTCGCCGGTGCCGTCGTTGACGAGCGTGACGATCGGATCGCCGCTGACCACGAGATCGATGTGGCCGTCCGCATCGCCGTCGACCGCTCGGATGCGACACGAGCCGTCGCCGACCGTGTGGCTCTCCGCGTTGCCGAAGCCACCCGTGCCGTCGTTGCGCAGCACGCTGACCGTCGAGGCCATGCGGTTGAGCGTGATGATGTCGAGCCCCACGCCGTCGATGTCGGCGATCGCGACGTCGAACGCACCGATGCCGACGTTGAACACTTCGCCCATGTCGGGCAGGCACACCTCGCCCGCGTCCGCGTTGCCGTCGCCGCACACGGGCTCGGGGCCAGTGGTGGTCTCACCGGTGTCGGCGCTGCTCGAACCATCGCTCGAGTCCGCCTGTGTCGTCGTCGGGCTCGTCGACGTCGGCTCGCTGGTCGACATGCTCGTCGTCATCGACGACGTGGTGGTCGGCTCCGTGGTGCCCGGCGTGGTGTTGCCGCTGGTCGGGCTCGTGCCGCTGCTGCCTCCGGAGGAGTCGGCCTCGGTCTCGCCGCCGGTCTGCGGCGAGTCGGGCTGGTCGTAACAGGCACAGAGGATCGACAAGGGCAAGGCGATGACCAACGAACGACGCATGGGCGGAACGGCTCCCGGTAAGGAAGATACGATCCTACCACTTTGTGACCGCACGCGGCCCCACGGCCGGCCGAACATTAATGCACGCCGCTGGCGCGCCGCCCGGTCTTGTCGAGGAAATCCTCGAAGTTGCCGGGGAAGAAGTCACATCCGGACGCGCCCTTCAGCTCGAGCACACACGTGGCCACGTCCTGAACCATGTACTGATCGTGACTCACGAAGATGAGCGTGCCTTCGTACTTCTGCAGCGCATCGGTGAGCGCGCGGATCGACTCGAGGTCGAGATGGTTGGTGGGCTCGTCCAGGATGAGCACGTTGTCCTTCGTCAACGTGAGCTTCGACATCAGTAGCCGCGCGGTCTCGCCACCGGAGAGCGCGCGCACCGGCTTGTCGGCGTCTTCCGAGGGGAACAGCATGCGCCCGAGCAGACCGCGGATCTCCTGCACCGTGGCCTTCTGATCCCACTGGTACAGCCACTCGAACGCGGTCTTGGGATCGTTCTTGTTGACGCCCTCTTCGTGGTGCTGCGGCATGTAGCCGATGCTGGCTTCGTGGCCGAAGCCGAGCTTGCCGCGATCGCTCTCGAGTTGCTTCGCGAGGATCCGACACAGCGTGGTCTTGCCGATGCCGTTGGGGCCGACGATCGCGAGCTTGTCGCCGCGCTGCAGCGTGAAGCCGATGTTGGTGAGCACGCCCTTGCCGTCGAAGCTCTTGGCGAGCTTGTCGACTTCGAGCACGAGCTTGCCGCTCGGCCGCTTCACCTCGAAGCGGATGAACGGGCGCTGGATGTTGCTGCGCTTGAGATCGACGATGTCGATCTTCTCCATCGCGCGGCGACGGCTCTGCGCCTGGCTGGCCTTGCTCGCGTTGCGACCGAAGCGACGGATGAAGTCCTGCAGCTCGAGGATCTTCTTCTGCTTGCTCGCGTTGCCCTTCTCGGCCTGCGTGCGGAACTCGACCTTCTGCTGGATCATCTCGTCGTACGAGCCCGGGTAGACGATGATGTTCTCGTAGTCGACGTCGGCGGTGTGCGTGCAGACCTCGTTGAGGAAGTGGCGATCGTGGCTGATGACCACGAGCACGCCCTTGTAGCTCTGCAGGAACGACTCGAGCCAACGGATGCTGTCGATGTCGAGATGGTTGGTGGGCTCGTCGAGCAGGAGGATGTCGGGGTTGCCGAACAGCGCCTGCGCCACCAACACGCGCAAGCGCATGCCGCTGTCGAGGCGCGAGAGCGGCTCGAGCTGCATCGCCGGTGCGATGCCCAGACCGGTGAGCAGCTGCTCGGCCTCGGTCTCGGCGTTGTAGCCGTCTTCTTCGCCGATCGTGACCTCGAGCTCGCCGAGGCGCATGCCGTCGTCGTCGCTCATGTGATCGCCCTTGGCGAGCAGCTCTTCCTTCTCGACCATCGCGTCCCACAGCCGACGATTGCCCATCACCACGACGTCGCGGATGCGGTCGTTCTCGTAGCGATAGTGATCCTGGTGGAGCATCGAGAGCCGGCTGCGTGCAGGCCTCGTGACCTCGCCGGTGTCGGGCTCGAGCTCGCCCGCGAGGATCTTCATGAACGTCGACTTGCCGGCACCGTTCGCCCCGGTGAGACCGTAGCGATTGCCGGCATCGAACGTCGTGGTGACGTCCTCGAACAGACGCTTGCCGCCGTAGGTCTTCGACACGTTGCTGACGGTGAGCATCGCGGCCGGTGTAGACCAGGATCCGCCGCGGGCGCCAGCAGAAAGTGGGATGAGCGGTTATGCTGCGCTCCGTGACCGCGCGCGTGCGAGCCGCCATCTTCGGCGTAGCAATCGTCGCTGTTGCGTGGAGCGCACCGTCCCGCGCGCGTGCGTGCAGCTGCGCGCCGCCGCGTCCGCCGGTCGAGGCTGCGAACTCCGCGAGCGTCGTGTTCGAAGGGCGCACGTTCGGGGTCACGCGTGAAGGTGGGCAGAACCGCTTCACGTTCGAGGTGCTGCGCGTGTGGAAGGGCGAAGTGCCGCAGAGCGTGCAGATCTGGTCGGCGAGCAACTCCGCGGCGTGTGGGCGTGCGTTCGAGAGCGGGCTGCCGTATCTCGTGTACGCGCACGATCTGCCCGGCGGCTTGCTCGGCGATGGGCTGTGCTCGCGCACGCGACCGGTCGCGAACGCGGCCGAGGATCTCGAGGTGCTCGGCGCTGGTCATGCGCCGTTGCGACCGCCCGGTGCCGGTGCACCCGACGCGCCGTCGCTCGAGCCCCCGCGCATCGAGCCGGTGGCGCAGCAGACTGCGCCGTCACCGAGCAAGCGCGGCTGTGCGATCGGTGAGCGATCGTCTCATGTCGGTCTGTGGATGTTGGTCGGCTGCACGCTGGTGCGTGCCCGACGAGGAGCGAAGCGATGAGCCATGCCGTCTTCCAGGTGCCTGCTGCGATCAACGAGCCCGTGAAGGACTATGCGCCGGGCAGTCCCGAGCGCGCGCGCTTGCAGAAAGAGCTCGCGCGTCAGCTCGGCGAGCGCGTCGAGATCGCGCCGCGCATCGGTGGCAAGTCGATTCGCACCGGACGCACCGCCGACATCGTCGCGCCGCACGCTCGCAACAAAGTGCTCGGCACGTTCCATCAAGCCGGTGCCGACGAAGTGGGCGCCGCGATCGCGGCCGCGCGCGCAGCCAAGCCGGCATGGGCCGCGACCCCGTGGGAGGAACGCGCCGCGATCTTCCTGCGCATGGCCACGCTCTTGCGCGATCGTCATCGCGATCGGCTCAACGCGTCGACGATGCTCGGGCAGTCGAAGACCGCACACCAAGCCGAGATCGACTCGGCGTGCGAGCTCATCGACTTCTTCGCGTTCAACGTCGAGTACATGGTGCGGATCATGTCCGACCAGCCGTTCAGCCCGCCGGGCAATTGGAACCGCGTCGAGTACCGCGCGCTCGATGGCTTCGTGTTCGCGCTGACGCCGTTCAACTTCACGTCGATCGCCGGCAACCTGCCCACTGCGCCGGCGTTGTGCGGCAACACGGTCGTGTGGAAGCCGGCCTCGACGTCGGTCTTGTCCGGCCACTACTTGATGGAGCTGTTCGAGGACGCCGGTCTACCGCCGGGCGTCATCAACTTCGTGCCCGGGCCCGGTGCGGCGGTCGGCGATCCGGTGCTGGCCGCACCCGAGCTCGGTGGTGTGCACTTCACCGGCAGCACCGACACGTTCAACGCGCTGTGGAAGACCATCGCCGACAACATCGCGCGCTATCCCCAGTATCCGCGCGTCGTCGGTGAGACCGGCGGCAAGGACTTCGTGCTCGTGCATCCCAGCGCGCACGTCGACGAGGTCGCGGTGGGGCTCTTGCGCGGCGCGTTCGAGTACCAGGGCCAGAAGTGCTCGGCGGCGTCGCGCGCCTACGTGCCGCGCTCGATGTGGCCGGAGCTGCGATCGAAGCTCGCCGCGATGCTCGAAGAGGTGAAGGTCGGCGACGTCGGCGACTTCACGAACTTCATGGGCGCGGTGATCGATGCGCGCTCGTACAAGAAGCTGTCGGCCGCGATCGACGAGGCGAAGGCGGGCAAGCCCGGCGTCGTCGAGGTGATCGGTGGCGAGCACGACGATCGCGAGGGCTGGTTCATCCGCCCCACGCTCATCGTCGTCGACGATCCGAAGTACCGCACGATGTGCGAGGAGCTCTTCGGGCCGATCCTCACCGTGCACGTCTACGACGATGCGAAGTGGACCGACACGCTCGCGCTGGTCGACTCGACCAGCCCGTATGCACTCACCGGGGCCGTGTTCGCGCACGATCGCAGCGCGGTCGCGCAGGCCACGGCAGCGCTGCGCTGGTCGGCGGGCAACTTCTACATCAACGACAAGCCCACCGGCGCCGTGGTCGGTCAGCAGCCGTTCGGTGGTGCGCGGGCATCGGGCACCAACGACAAGGCCGGCTCGATGTGGAACCTGATCCGCTGGTTGTCGCCGCGCACGATCAAAGAGAACTTCTCGCCGCCGCGATCGTGGCGCTATCCGTTCATGGACGGCTAGCGTGACGGCGGAGATCGAGCAGCTCCTGCACGAGGGTCTCACGGCCCACCCGGGGCTCTCGATCGACACCGACACGCTCGCGCAGCACGTGCTGCGGCTGTGGCCCGAAGGCACGCCACAGTCGCTGCATGCGGACCTCGTGCTCGCGTGCGCGTGCACGCTGGGTCACGACGCGGCGTTGCGTCGCTTCGAGCGGCAATACGTGCCGATCGCCGCCGCCGCGATCGCGAAGGTCGACGCGCGGCCCGACTTCGTGCAGGAGACGGTACAACGCCTGCGGCAACGCTTGCTCGTCGCGGACGAGGACGGGCCGCCGCGCATCGCGGAGTACGCCGGTCGCGGCGCGCTGGGTGGTTGGGTGCGCATCGCCGCGGTGCGCAGTGCCTTGAACGCGCTGCGCGGTGGCGGGCCGAATCGCCGCGACGTCGAGTCGGTGGGTCCGCTCGAGGACGTCGCGCCTTCGCACGAGCTGCGCGAGCTCGTCGCGCGTTACCGCGACACCTGCAACACCGCATTGCGCGACGCGATCGCTAGCCTCACCGCCGAGCAGCGCAACCTCCTGCGCCTGCACCACGTCGACGGGCTCACGGTCGACGAGCTCGCGCCGCTGTACGGAGTGCATCGCGCGACCGTGGCGCGTCGCATCGCGCGTGCGCGCGAGGACGTGCTCGAGGCCACCAAGCGATTGCTCGAGGCGCGCGTCGGTGCGAGCCGTCGCGAGATCGACAGCTTGCTCGGCGTGCTGGTCGACGAGTTCGAGCTCACCATGGATCGGCTGATCGCGCCGGCGGGCGGGTAGCCGCGTGGACGATCCCTGCCTCGACGAGAACGCGTGGGACGATCTGCTCGATGGTCGCCTCGCGGCGGAGGATCGGTCGCGCGTCGAGGCCCACATCGATCGCTGCTCCGCATGTCGGCGCGTGCTCGCGACGTTGTTGCCCGCGCTCACGCGCGACTCCGAGGGCCCGCCGCCCAGCGCGAGCGAGCCGGGCGATGCCGCGGCGACGCCGAGCCGCATCGGGCGCTACGTGATCGTCGAAGAGATCGCGCGCGGCGGCATGGGTCGAGTGCTGCGCGGCTGGGATCCCGAGCTGCGCCGCGAGGTCGCGATCAAGCTGCTCACCACCCACGGCACGCATGCGAGCGAGCGCATCGCCCACGAAGCGCGTGCGCTCGCGCGGCTCGCCCATCCCAACGTGCTGCCCGTCTACGACACCGCCGAGGATCACGGTGTGCCGTTCATCGCGATGGAGCTCGTCGATGGGCCCACGCTGCGACAATGGTGCGAGCGCGAGCCGCCGAGCTGGACCGACATCGTGCGCACGTTCGCGGACGCGGGTACTGGGCTCGCGGCCGCGCACGCCGCGGGCATCGTGCACGGCGACTTCAAGCCCGACAACGTGTTGCTCGCGGCGAAGGATCGCCGCGTGCTGGTCGCGGACTTCGGGCTCGCACGCACGCGCGACGCGGCGCCGCTGAACGCCGAGCTATCGCGCACCGACGAAGGCAACGCGACGCCGACCACCGATCCCTCGCGCGCGAGTGGATCCGCGGTCGCGGTGATCGGCACGCCGGCATATCTCGCGCCCGAGCAACACGCCGGCCGGCCCGCGGATGCGCAGAGCGATCAGTACGCGTTCTGCGTGTCGCTCTACGAAGCGCTCGCGGGTCGCCGTCCGTTCACCGCGGGCAGCCTCGCGGCGCTCGCGGTCGCGAAGGAGCGCACGCCCGTGCCGCTCGAAGGTGCGGTGCCGCGATGGTTGTGGCACGCGGTGCGACGCGGCCTGGCCCACGATGCCGCGCTGCGTTGGCCGTCGATGGATGCGCTGGTGGCCGAGCTGCGACGCGATCGCCGGCGGAGGATCGCGCCGGTGCTCGCCGCTGGTGCGATCGCAGGTGCAGCGATCGTCGCGGTGCTCGCGAGCTCGCGACCGCGTGCGTGCAGCGAGGCCGAGCAACTCTGGGGCGAGCCGCAGCGCGCCGCGATCGCGTCGGCGCTGCTCGGCACCGCGCTCGTGCACGCGCCGCACACCAATGCTGCAGTGCAATCGCGCTTGGCGAGCTATGCCGAGCGCTGGAGCGCGGCGCATGCCGAGGCTTGCGCGACGGAGCAAGCGACGTTGCTGGACGCGCGCATGCGTTGTCTGCACGAACGACGGCAAGCGTTCTCCGCGGTCGTCACGACGCTCGCCGATGCGGACGTCGACGTGCTGAACCACGCAGTCGCCACCGTCGAAGCGCTGCCCGAGATCGATCGCTGCGCCGACGCCGACTACGTGCTCGCGCAGGTCGCTCCGCCCGAGGATGCCGAGACCGCCGCTGCGGTCGAACGCGCACGCGAAGCGCTCGCCCACGTCGCCGCGCTCGGCTCCGCGGGGCGCTACGCGATCGCGCTCGAACGTGCGGAGGCGGTCACGCTCACCGCCGATGCGCTCGGCTATCCACCGTTGCGCGCCGAGGCCGGGTTCGCGCGCGGATGGTTGCTCGTGCAGGTCGCCGAAGATCGACGCGGCGCCGAAGTGCTGCGCGAGGCGTACTTCGACGCGAAGAAGAGCGGCAGCGACGAGCTCGCGGCCAACAGCGCATCGTTCGTCGCGTTCGTGCTCGGCAGCCGACTCGGTCGGCTCGACGAAGCTCGGACGTGGGCAGGTCACGCGCAATCGGACATCGAGCGGCTCGACAACGAGCGCATGCGTGCGTCGTGGTCGAGCAACCTCGCGGCGATCCGTTACGCGGAAGGCGAGTACGACGAAGCGATGCGGCTGTCGAAGGACGCCGTGGCGATCCTCGAGCGTGCGCGTGGCGCCGAGCACCTCGACGTCGCGGTCGCGCTCAACGGGCTCGGCACCGCGCAGTACGAGCGCGGCTTGCTCGACGAGGCGGCGCAGAGCTTCACGCGCGCGCTCGCGATCCTGCAGACCACGCTCGGGCCCGATCATCCCGATGCCGGCGGCATGACCTCCAACCTCGGCGCCGTCGCGTACGCGCGCGGTGACTACGGCACCGCGATCGAGCTGCACGCGCGCGCGCTCGCGATCGCCGAGGCCGCACTGCCGCCCGATCACCCCGACGTCGCGAACGGCCTCACCAACCTCGGCAACGCACAGGATGCCGCCGGCGCCCACGAAGACGCGGCGCGCTCGCACGCGCGTGCGCTCGCGATCGTCGAGCGGCTGCGTGGCGGCGACAGCCCCGACGTCGCGGTGGTGCTCAGCAACCTCGGCAACGTCGAGCTCGCCGCGGGACAGATCGAATCCGCCGAGCGTCGCTATCGCCGCGCGGTCGAGATCCTCGCGCAGACGCCGAACCATCCCGATCTCGCGATGGTGCTCGGCAACCTCGCGCGCTCGCGACAGGAACGCGGCGCGCTCGACGAAGCCGAGGCGCTCTACCTTCGCGCGCTCGCGGCCCGCGAAGCGCTGCTCGGCAAGGAGCATCCCGATCTCGCGTACCCGCTGCTCGGGCTCGGCGAGATCGCGATCGCGCGCGGCCGCCGTGCCGATGCGATCGCCGCGCTCGAGCGCGCGCTCGCGGTGCGCAAGGACGGCGCCGGCGATCCGGCGATGACCGCGGACATCGAAGCCGCGCTCGCACGCGCGCAGCAGCTGCGCTGATCACTTCGCGGCGAGCCGCTTCTCCGCGGCACAGGCGTCGTCGTTGCCCGCCTCGCACGCA
>DASZPU010000920.1:0-4333 GCA_035550195.1 Nannocystaceae bacterium | reverse complement strand
CCTCGGTGTCGATCGACAAATCGCAGCTGCTGGTGAAGGCACCCGTGACCTCGAGGTGGCCGTCGATGCTCTGCACGACGTGCGAGCCGTCCGCGCCCGCCTCGACGCTGCCCGAGAGCTCGAGATCGCCGGACAGCACGAGGTCGTCGATGGCGCAGCCTTCGAAGCTGGCCGAGAGCGCGTAGTCCGTGGTCGCGCCGAACGATCCGCTGAAGGTGATCGATCCGCCGCCGGCGCAGCTGCTCGCGACATCCGAGACGTCGCCGGGTGCGAGCGTGGTCAGGCCGCTCTGCACGGCCGTGTTCGCGGCGCGGTAGGTCGCATCGCCGTGCTTCGAGTCGCCGTCGTCGCCGTCGACGACGCAGGCCGATGCAGCGAGCGCGAGCAGGAAGAATGCAGTGGAACGAGTCATGGCACCTCCTGCCGGTGTTTTGGCCGCGCACCGCTGCGCACGTGCAGCAACCGACGCGGGCGCGCGCGGGCTGAGACGCGGATCACAGTCCGCGGCCGACCTCGCGTAGACTCGCGCGCGATGTTTCGCCCTGTGCTCGTCGGGATCGCGTTCGTGCTCGCGTGTGGACAGGCAGCCGCGCCGGCCGAGCAGGGGGGCGCGGAGTCGCAGCCGGATGCGAAGGCTGCAGTGGTCGCGGAGGATTGCAACGAGCAGCATGCGAGCGAGCTGCGCACGCTGTTGGAGGCGTCGTGCAGTGCGCCGTCGTTGGTGGACACGAAGAAGCTCGCGCTCGCGTCGTGGCCCGGCGACGCCACGGTCGGCGACGCGATCCCGATCGAGATCTCGGCCGCGGGCGCGGGTGGTCTGCTCGAGCCGCCGCAGCGCAGCGACGAGCTCGCGACGTGGCTGCACGAGCAGGTCGCGAGCAGCAAGGTGCTGTCCGACGCCAAAGGCGAGCCGTGGCACGGATCGGTCGCGCTGTACATCCACGCCGACGCTCCGCTCGCGCAGGTCGACGCGGTGGTGCGCGTGATCGTGGCGGAGAAGATCGACAAGGGTTGGCTCGTCTTCGGCTCGGGCACGCGGCGCACGGCCAAGCCGCGCTATCCGGAGCTGCAGGCGAAGTTCCAGGCCGAGCTCGACGCGGTCGAGCCACGGATGCGCGCGATGGAGCTGGCGAAACGGCTGCGTCCGCTCGCCGATCGCTGCAAGGACATCTCCGCCGCCTTCGGCGAGGTCGCCACCGGCGACGCGGCCGGTCGCTGCATCACGCTCGCGCGCGGCCTCGCGAGCGCGGTGGTGTCGTGCGGCTGCCCCGACTACGAGCCCGAGCTGATCGCGTGGGTACAGCTGCTGGGTGGGCCGGCGGATACGCCGGACCAGCAATCGCAGCGTGTCGCATTCACCGCCGAAGATCCGATCCGATCGTCCGCGAACACGAGGTGGGGGGAGCTCGTCGCGACGCGCAAGGACGGCTTCACGGCGCTGTCGTTCGCGCTCGATGCCGGTGCGTGACGGATCGCGACGCTGACGGAGATTGTGGGTGACGCCGCCGAGCGGAAACTCCGCGGTGGCATGCGCGTGGAGGAATCATGCAGGGAACGCAGCTTCGCAACGTACTGATGGTCGCGATGTTCGTGGGCGCGTGCGGCGGCGATACGACGCCGGCGGCCGACTCGACGAGCGGTGATCCTTCGACCAGCGGACCGAGCACGTCGTCGACCGACCCGAGCACATCGACCAACCCGAGCACGTCGAGCGATCCGAGCACGTCGACCGACCCGGGCAGCTCGAGCGATCCGAGCACGTCGACCGACCCGAGTAGCTCGAGCGATCCGAGCACGTCGACCGACCCGAGCACGTCGACCGATCCGAGCAGCTCGAGTGAATCGAGCAGCTCGAGTGATTCGAGCAGCTCGTCGTCGAGCAGCGACACGGGCACGTCGTCCGACTCGAGCTCCGGCGAGACGAGCGGATCGAGCGAGTCGACCGGCGGCGACGGCTGCGGCGTACCGTTCGCACCCGGGGCCTTCGAGTACGAGTGCGACTGCTTCGGTTGCGACCTCAACTACATGGGCGTCGCGTCGATCCCCGACTTCTTCGACAACTACTGCGAGTGCCTCTGCCAAAACGCCGGGTGCGGTGGCGTCGCAGGCGGCGAGATCACCGGCTGATCACGCGAGCGGATCGAAGGTGTCTTCGTCCGGCAGCGTGACCGGGAACAGCTTGTCCACGTCGGTCTCGGCGAGCCCGAGGATGCGTCGCAGACCGCGGTGCACGTGTGCCGGCGTGATGCGGATGCCTTGCGCCGCATCGGCGGCAGCCATGCCGGTCGCGGGATCGAGCGGGATCGGATTGTGGCCCTCGTCGGTGAGCCCGATCATCTTGTTGCCCGGCACGCCCGCACCCATCGCGATCATGCTGGTGATCGACCAGTGATCCTTGCCGCCGTTGCCGTTGTACTGCGGCGTGCGACCGAAGTCGGAGCAGATGAGCACGGTGAGCTTCTCGGCGACGCCCTGGCGCTCGGCCTCGTCCCACAGGAACGACACGAGCTGCAACAGCTCCGTCATCTTCGCGCGGTGATCGTTGTCGTGATTGCTGTGCGTGTCGAAGTTGCTCACGAACAGATTGCCGGCGACACCGACGCGCGCCTTGTAGGCCGCGACCACGAGCTGCGCAGGGCGGAAGTTGGCGTTCTCGTGCGGCGCGGGCAGGGCGGCCTCGAGCCGCTGCAATCCCTCGGAGCCGCGGCGCGCCGTTGCCAACGTGTCGAGCGCGTGTTGGAAGCGCGGCAGCTTCTGGTTCGCGAGCGCGCGCTCGGTGCGAGCTTCACGGGCGAGCCGGATCAGCGAGTGCGCGTACTCGCCGTGGTAGGTCGCGCTGTCGGGATCCGTCGCGCTGATGCGATCGGGATGCGAGAGCTCGGCGAGCCGCGCCGCGTTGCCGTTGCGCGTGGGCGCCACGAGGCCCTGCGTGCGATCGTAGGGCCCGAAGCTGATGAACGACATCGGCCGCTGCGGCGCGCCGTGGCCCGCGACCATCGCGGCGAGCGAAGGATAGCCTTCACCGACCCGACCGCTCGCGCAGTGGCGTTGCCCCGCGTCGTGGGCGTTGGTTGCAGTGTCGACGCCGTTGATGAAGCAGGTGCGCGAGTAGTGCGCGTCGAAGAGCGCCGCCGCACCACCGACCGGCGCATAGCGCAGGTTGCCGGCGGTGAGGATGTCACCGTCGTCGTAGCTGTTGTTGAGGTTGCCCTTCGGATCGCAGAGCAGCGTGGGCTCCCAGCCACCGTGCGCCTGCACCATCACGAAGAGCGGGCCGTCGTAGTCGTCGTCGCCGTCCGCACCCATCGCCCGCGGATTGCCCGCGAGATCGTCGGCGCGGCCGAGCAACGGTGCGCCCGCGAGGGCGAGGCCAGAGAGCGATGCGAGCTCGAGGAATCGTCGGCGGTCCATGGTCTCGCTCCCTACTCGTAGAGGAACTTCGCGTCGCCCAACAGATACGTGACCACCGCCATCCATGCGCGCACGGTGTAGCTGGGATCGTCGGTGAGGGGCATCGCCACCGGCATCGTGGTCAGGGGATCGACGGTCGGCACGCACATGCCGGGCAGCGCCGGCGACAGTGGTGCAGTCGCATCGACCATGCGCATGCGGCCGTCGTCGAGCACCGCTTCGAACAGCGCGACCGTGCGATCGATCTCCTTGTCGTCTTCGTCGAGCGACTCGCCGAGCAGCTGCTCGTGCAGGTGCACCGCATTCGCACGGATCGCGGCGTCACCGTCGGGCGTGCCCGGTAGATCGTCGATCTCGACGTGCGGCATCAGCAGGCGATCGGTGGCCGCGCGGCTGAAGTCGAGCGGCACCGCGAGGCACGGCACCTCGTTGGCCATGCGATCCGCGACGTTGGCCATCACGCCGTTCATCTCGGTGAGCCGCGTGGTGACCGACACCGAGTCGATGCCGCCGTAGAAGAACTTGAAGTAGTCGGCGGAGAGCAGCACGTTGGTGTCGTCGCGCTTCCACGCGACGCTGGTGGTCGCGATGATGCGACGGTGCAGCTGCTCGGGCGTGAGCAGGTGCGCGCTGCCCATGTCGAGCAGCTCGCTCGCACGATCCGGCGCCAGCGGGATGTCGCTGTCGATCGCGCGGAACCACGGCGTCTTCACCAGCTCGATGACGACGACCCGCAGCTCCATGCCGCGCTCGACGAACTTGTCGGCGATGTCACCGAAGGTGGCGTCCTGTGCCTCGTAGGCCTTGATGCGCTGCAGGTAGTCGGGCGCATCCGCGTCGATGGGCTCGGTCAACGGCTCCTGACCGGTCAAGCCGGTGTACATCGCGTACACCACCGAGAGCGCGAACTTCCGATCGGCGA
>DASZPU010000919.1:0-2167 GCA_035550195.1 Nannocystaceae bacterium | reverse complement strand
CCGTTCGCGCCATTGCGCAACTGGGTGGTCGGTGCGTTCCTCGACGCCGGCTACGTGTTCGCCTCGAACCGGCCCGACAACCACGTCAATCGCGGCATCGTCACCGCGCCGCGCACCGGCGAGCTCACCGTCTCGTACGCGGCCGCGTACGTGCGTCACGATGCGTCCGAGCGCGAGCCGTTGGCGCTCGAGCTCGCGCTGCAGATCGGTCCGGCTGCGACGGCGCTCGTGGCCGGCGAGCCGCAACCCGGCGGCGACGCGAGCCGCTTCGCGGGGCCGAACGTGTGGCAGCACCTCGGCCGCGCCAACGTCGGCGGACGCATTCCTCGCGCCGGCACCGAGCTCTCCGCGGGCCTCTTCAACACGCCGATCGGCTACTGGAGCTTCTGGCCGAAGGACAATTGGAGCTACTCGACGCCGTGGCACCTGAACGCGGTGCCCTACGTGCTGATGGGTGGACGCATCGTGCAGCCCGCGGGCGAGCGCGTGATGTTGCACGCGTGGATCGTCAACGGCTACCAGACCTACGCCGACGCGAACGACGTGCCGAGCTACATGTTCGGGCTCACGGTCGCGCCCACCGCGTCGCTGTCGCTGGGGCACTTCGACTACTTCGGGCCCGAAGACGTCGACATCGCCGCACGATCGTGGCGCTGGCTGAGCGACACGTGGCTGTTCTTCGAGCGCGATCGCTTCGGCATCGCCGGCGTGTTCGATGCGATGCGCGAGCGCCTGACCCACGTGCCCGGCCAGCCGGTCGCGCTGCAGCTGGCCGGTGAAGTCTCCGCGCGCGTGCGCTTGCTCGACGCGCGTGAGGGTCGCGTGAAGTGGTACCTCGCCGGGCGCGGCGAAGCGTTCTGGGATCGCGACGGGCGGATGTTCGGCGTGCGCCAGCTGCTGGGCTCGGGGCTCGTCGGCACCGACCTACGGCTGTGGGACTACCTGCTCGTGCGGCTCGAGTATCGCTACGATCGCACCGACAACCAGCAGGGCTTCTTCTACCGCAAGAGCGCCGTGCGCGACGACGACACCGGTCTCGGCCGCGAACAGCACGCGGTGTACTTCGTGCTCACCGGCATGTTCGAGCACTGGTTCGCGGCGCGACCGAAGCGACGTCAGAGTCGCGCGACACGCTCTGCGATCGCGCGACCGCCCGAGCGGGTCGGCGCGGTCACCTTGACCACGAAGCCACCACCGGCGTCGCGCACTTCGACCTGCGCACCTGCGACGGCCAGCGGATCCGACGCGCTCGTCATCGCACCGGCTTCGTAGCGCACGATCTGACACTGCGCGACGCGTTGCAGCCACGGCGCGGTGACGTCGGGCTCCGCGCGCACGTAGACCTCACCGCCGAGCGTGCGGAACTCGAGGTGTTTGCCGACGCGCACGATGACCGGCCACGTGTCGGCGACGGAGAGCTCGCCGGCGAACAGCGGCGTGGTCTGCTCGTGCTCCGGCAGCTCGGCACATGCACTTTCGACCTGCTGCGCCGATGCGGGCGCCTCGGTCTGCGCACAGCGATCACACGCGCCGCTCGGGCCGGCGGCGGCGCAGCCGGCGAGGGACATCGCGAGGAGCGTGATACGATGTGCAGCGGTCACGGCGGAGCCCTTCCCTGCCGTTTCATTGTGATGTCCGCGCCGCCCGACGAAATGGGTAGCCCTACCCAGCCGCACCCGGGAGATGTGCCCGGGGCCGCGGGCAGCCGCGCCCGATCGGCGCTGGTCGTGGAGGATCAGACGATCCTGCGCGACATGCTGGTCGACGTGCTCGGCGGCGACGCGCGCTTCGTCGCCGTGGCGGCCGCCGCGGGGGCCGAGGAGGCGCTCGAGCGCGTGCGCCAGGGTGCGTACGATCTCGTCGTGCTCGACATGATGCTGCCCGACGGTCACGGCCTCGACGTGCTCGCCGAGGTGCGCCGGCTGCAGCCGCGCGCGCGCGTCGTCGTGCTGACCGCACATCCGCGCCCCGAGGTGGTGCAGGCGGCGTTGCAAGGCGGCGCGCATGCGATCGTCATGAAGGGCGCGCCGTTGCGAGAGCTGCGTGAAGCGATCGATCGCGTGCTCGTGGGCGGCGTGTACTACTGCGCGACCACGGCGTCGCTCGTGCGCGGGCTCGTGGGGGCGCCGATCGACGCCGACGTGTTGAGCGCGCGTCAGCGACAGAT
>DASZPU010000918.1:0-3015 GCA_035550195.1 Nannocystaceae bacterium | reverse complement strand
ATGCGCATGCTGGGCGCCGAGGTCGTGGCGGTCGAGGCCGGCTCCGCGACGCTGAAGGACGCGATCAACGAGGCACTGCGCGACTGGGTCGCGCACGTCGACGACACCCACTACGTGATCGGCAGCGTGATGGGGCCCGATCCCTATCCGACGATGGTGCGCGAGCTGCAGCGCGTGATCGGGCGCGAAGCGAAGGCCCAGCTGCACGCCGCGATCGGCAAGCTGCCCGCGGTCGTGGTCGCGTGCGTCGGCGGAGGCAGCAACGCGATCGGCATCTTCTCCGATTTCGTCGACGAGCCCACGGTCGCGCTCGTCGGCGTCGAAGCGGCGGGCGAGGGCTTGCACCGTCGCCACGCCGCCACGATGGCGCGCGGTCGCGTCGGCATCTACCACGGCATGCGCTCGCTGGTGCTGCAGGACGCAGAGGGTCAGCTGCTCGAAGCGCACTCGATCTCCGCGGGCCTCGACTATCCCGGCGTGGGCCCCGAGCACGCGCAGCTGCACAAGAGCGGACGCGCGATCTATCTCGGTGTCGACGACGAGGCCGCGCTCGCAGCCGTGGCCTTGCTCGCGCGCACCGAGGGCATCCTCCCCGCGCTCGAGACGGCGCACGCGATCGCGGCGCTGCCCGAGGTGCTCACGCGCTTCGGTGACGTCGACGTGCTCGTGAACGTGTCCGGTCGCGGCGACAAAGACATGCACACGCTGGTCGCTCGCCTGCCCGGAGGCGGCGGATGAGCGTGCGCATCGCCGATGCGTTCGCACGCGCAGCCGCGGATCGTCGCGCGGCGCTGGTCGCCTATCTCACCGCCTACGACGGCGGCGCGGACCACAGCCTCGCGTGCCTGCGTGCGGCCGCGGATGCGGGCGCCGACGTGATCGAGCTCGGCGTGCCGTTCTCCGATCCCAGCGCCGATGGCCCCGCGATCCAGGCCGCGATGGTGCGCGCGCTGCAGGCCGGTGCCACGCTGCGCGGCGTCCTCGATCTCGTCGCCGAGCTGCGTGCGACGAGCGAGGTACCGATCGTGCTGTTCGGCTACGCGAATCCGATCGTGCAGTTCGGTGCGGGCTCGTTCGCGGCCGCGGCCGTGCGCGCCGGAGCCGACGGTGTGCTGCTCGTCGATCTCCCGCCCGAGCACGCCGGCTTCGTGCGCGAGCCGATGCGCGCGGCGGGACTCGACTGGATCGGATTGGTCGCACCCACCACCACGCCGCTGCGTCGCGAAGCGGTGTGCGCGGCCGCGAGTGGGTTCGTCTACGCGATCACGCTGCGCGGCGTCACCGGTGCCGCGCTCGGTGGCGACGACGACGAGCTGCGCGAGCAGATCGCCGCCGCACGCTCCGTGACGCGCTTGCCGATCGCCGCGGGCTTCGGCGTGCGCACGGTGGCGCAGGCCAAGCGACTCGCCGCCGTGGCCGACGGTGTCGTGGTCGGCAGCGCGTTGGTCGAGGCCGCCTGCGAAGGTCCCGACGTGCTCGCGGCGCGCGTGGGCGAGCTGCGCGAGGCGGTGCGCGGTTGAAGGCACTACCCGCGGTGGATCTTCGTGAGCGCCTGACGAGCGGTCGCGACCGCGCTGCGCAGCCCGGGATCTTCGATCTCGGCGATCGCGTCGAGGGTGTCGCGTGCGGGCTGCAGCGGCAGCACGATGGTTTCGGGCACACGCTCGCGCGGCGGTGGGGGCAGAGGCGGCGGCACCTCGCCGACGCGGATCTTCAGCCCGCCGATCTCGATGCCCGGCAGGTGCTCGCGCAAGCGTGCGAGCAGATCCGATCGCAGGTAGGTGAGCTCGTGCAGCCACTGGTTGTCGATGGCGTGGATGATGAGCGTGGGCCCGTCGAACGCGACCGGCATCGCGACGCGCACCAGATGCGGCGGCACGGCGTCGGGCCACGCGAGCTGCACCCGCAGCGCACGCAGGCGATCGGCCGGCACGATCGCGCGCAAGGCCTTGTCGGCCAGGTCGGCCGCGGGCGTGCGCGTGCCGTGGTTGCGGCGTCGGGGCATCGCGATCGAGCTTGCCACGTTCCGTGGGCCGCGGCCGCCGTGCTCGCGCTCGTCGGCGCGTGCATGCCGAGCACCGGCTGGCAGCGCACCGACGCGCGCGTCTGTGCGGAGGACTCGCCGCCGGTCGTGTGCGCGCACGCGTGGCCCGATCGCGCGGTGGAGCTCGAGCTCGGTGACGCGCGGATCCTGCCGGGCGAGTGTGCCGTCGCGCCGCGCGGCGGATCGGTGAAGGTACGCTGGACCGACGCGAAGGGCGTCGTTCGCGACGAACGCGTGCGCGTGCCGAAGGCGACGCGCACCGAGATCGCGCTCGGAGCCGACGGCGAGCTGCACGTCGCCGAGCGCATCGCCTGCGATCCCGCGATGCCACCCTTGCCGCCCGGATGACCACCACGTCGCTACCGCCCGGCCCACGCGAGCCGGCGATCGTGCAAGCGCTGCGCTTCGGTCGTGATCCCTACGGCTTCCTCGCGCGTGGCGCTGCGCAGTTCGGCACCGTGTTCACGATGCGTCTGCCCGGCGATCCGCCGCGCATCGTGGTGAGCGAGCCGTCGCTGGTGCGTCAGGTGTTCGCGATGAAGGCGGGCGAGATGCTCGCGAGCGCCGACGGGATCCCGGTGAACCTCGGTGAGCACACGCTGCTCTTCCTCGATGGCGAGGCCCATCGTCGCGATCGCCAGCTGCTCACGCCCGCGCTGCACGGCGATCAGCTGCGCAGCTACGCGCGCGCGATGCAGACCGTGACCGAGCGCGAGCTCGCGAAGCTCGTGCCCGGGCAGCGCATCGATCTGCACGAGCTCTTGCAGCGCATCACGCTCGAGATCATCTTGCGCTGCGTCTTCGGTGCGAGCGCGCCCGCGGACGTCGAGCGCATCGCGAAGCCGGTGGTCACGTGGCTCGAGGGCACGTTCGTGCCCGCGGCGTTCTTCGCCGGCATGCTCGCGGGCTGGAAGCGCGTGCGGGACCGACTCGATCGCGCGGTCGAGCGCTCGCTGCAGCGCCCGGGCGAC
>DASZPU010000917.1:0-5754 GCA_035550195.1 Nannocystaceae bacterium | reverse complement strand
CCGCTGCCGATGCATCCCGACGCCGAGCTCGGCGCACGCGCCGCGTGGGCCGCAGCGGACCAGGGCAAGTTCTGGGCGATGCACGATCGTCTGTTCGAGCGCCGCAGCGAGATGAAGCGCGACCACGTCGAAGCGCACGCGCGCGACCTCGGGCTCGACATGGGCAAGTTCACGGCGGCGCTCGACGATCCCGCGCTGGCCGAGCGCGTCGCCGAGCAGAAGCGCAGCGGGCTCGCACTCGGCATCCGCGGCACGCCGAGCTGGTTCGCGAACGGCCTGTACGTGTCGGGCGCGCTCAAGCCCGACGCGCTCGCGCAGCTCATCGAGCGCGAGCGCGAGCTCGGGCGCCGCTTGGTCGAGAACGGCAGTGCGCGCGCGGAGGTCTACGCGCGCATCATGCACGCCGCTTCCGCCCCAGCGAGTACAACGCCGGCATCACCACCAGGGTGAGCAGCGTCGCCGAGATCAAGCCGCCGATCACGACCGTCGCCAACGGTCGCTGCACTTCCGAGCCCGGCGCGGTGGAGATCGCCATCGGCACGAAGCCGAGCGCGGCGACGAGCGCAGTGGTGAGCACGGGCCGCAGTCGTTGCTCGCACGCGGCGACCACCGCGTCGATGCGGGTGTGACCCTGCGTTTCGAAGCGCCGCGCGACGCTGACGAGCACGAGGCCGTTGAGCACGGCGACGCCGAAGAGCGCGATGAAGCCGACCGCCGCGGAGATCGAGAACGGGATGCCGCGGATCGCGAGCGCGAGCACACCACCCAGCGTCGCGAACGGCACGCCGCTCGCGATCACCAGCGCCGGGCCGAGCTCACCGAAGGCCATCCACAGCAGCACGAAGATCGCCGCGAGCACGATCGGGATCAGCACCGCGAGTCGATCGCGGGCCTCGAGCCAGTGCGCGAAGGTGCCGCCGAACACGACGCGGTAGCCGTCGGGGCGCGGCACCTTCGCGACCGCGGCGATGCAGTCCTCCACCGTCGAGACCAGGTCGCGTCCGCGCACGTTGAGCTGCACGACGAGGCGTCGTGATTGCGCGTCACGGTTGACCATCGCCGGGCCTTCGACGAGTGCGACCGCGGCGACGTCACCGAGCGCGACGACGCGACCCGAAGGGGTGCGCATCGGCAGCGCCGCGATCGACTCGACGTCGCCGGCGAACGCGTGGCGCGTCTTCACCACGATGTCGAAGCGGCGATCGCCCTCGAGCACGACGCCGCTGCCGTGTCCGACCGCGAGGCTCTCGGCGAGCAGGTTGACGTCGGCGACGCGCAGCTCGTGACGCGCGAGCGCGCGACGATCGGGGATGATGCGGAGATAGTTGAGCCCGGTCAGCTCTTCGATCTGCAGCCCGTCGACGCCGGGGATGTCGCCGACGGCCTCGCCGAGGCTCGCGGCGATGCGCTGCAGCTCGCCGAAGTCCTGGCCGTACACGATGATGCCGACGTCGGAGCGGATGCCCGCGAGCATCTCGTTCTGCCGCATCTGGATCGGCTGCGAGATCGCCGGCGTGAAATCGGGCACCGCGGCTTCGGCGACCTCCGCGATCTCTTCGCCGAGCTCGGCCTTGGTCAGCCCATCCCGCCAGACGTCGCGATCTTTCAGGCTGATGTAGACGTCGGTTTGGTTGAGCCCCATCGCATCGGCGGGCAGCTCGGGCGCGCCGATCTTGCTCACGGTGTGCTCGACCTCGGGGATCTGCATGAGCGCCTTCTGCAGGCGATCCTCCATCGCGAGCGTCTGCGTGAGCCCGACGCCGGGCAGGCGTCGCCCCTCGATGAGCAGGTCGCCTTCGTCGAGCGTGGGCACGAACTCCGCGCCGAGATCGCGAGCGACCATCGCTCCGCCCGCGAGCGCAGCGACGGCGAGCGTGATCACGACGACGCGCACCTTCAACGCGCGCGCGAGCACCGGTCGATAGCCGCGTGCGATGACGCGCAGGATCCAGGTCTCGTGGTGCGGACGCGGCCGCAGCACGAGGCTGGTGAGCACCGGCACGACGGTGAGCGAGAGGACGAACGCGCCCGCGAGCGCGAGCAGCACGACGGTGGCCATCGGCTGGAAGAGCTTCCCTTCGATGCCACGCAGGGCGAGGATCGGCACGTAGACGATCGCGACGACTGCCTCGCCGTAGACGGTGGCGCGGCGCACCTCGAGGGTCGCGCTGCGCACGATGTCGGTGCGCTCGCGATCGTTCTGCGCACCGCCTTGCGCGCGCGCTTCTCCGAGCCGCCGCGCCGCGTTCTCCACCACGATCACCGCACCATCCACGATGAGCCCGAAGTCGATCGCGCCGAGGCTCATGAGGTTGCCGGAGATGCCCAGCAGATCCATGCAGATCACCGCGAACGCCATCGACAGCGGGATCGTCACGGCGACGACCAGGCCCGCGCGCAGATCGCCGAGCAGCGCGAGCAAGACCACGACCACGAGCAGCGCGCCTTCGCCGAGGTTGGTGGCGACGGTCGCGATGGTGCGATCGACGAGCCGTGCACGATCGTAGAACGGCTCGATGCGCGTGCCTTCGGGCAGGCTCTCGAGCAGCTCCGCGAGCTTGGCCTCGACCGCGGTGGTGACGGTGCGGGCGTTCTCCCCGATCGTCATCATCACCACGCCGACGACCACCTCGCCTTCGCCGTCCATCGACACCGCGCCGTGGCGCAGCCGTGCGCCGAAGGCCACGTCGCCGACCATGCCCACGGTGATGGGTGCACCCTGCGGCGTCGCGCCGAGCACGACGCGCGAGAGATCGTCGATGCCACCGATGAGGCCCACGGTGCCGATCACGATCTGCTCGCCGGCGTGCTCGACGTAGCCACCGCCGGCGTTCGCGTTGCTGCGTTCGATCGCCTCGACCACCTGACCGACGGTGAGCCCGAGCGCCTGCAGCTCGATCGGATCGATCGTCACGGTGTACTGGCGGTTGAGCCCGCCCATGCTGTTGAGCTCGACGACGCCCGGCACCATGCGCAGCTGGGGTGCGATCTCCCAGTCGAGCATCTCCTCGAGCTCCATCGCGCTCTTGGCGTCGTTGCGCACGGTGAACTGATAGATCTCGCCCAGCGCGGTGGAGACCGGGCCCATCTCCGGCGCACCGAACTCGCCGACCGCATCGCGTGCGTGGCTCATGCGTTCGCCGACGAGCTGACGCGCGAACCAGATGTCGACATCGTCCTCGAAGACGATCGTGACCAGCGAGATGCCGTACTTCGACAGCGAGCGCACCTCGGTGACGCGCGGGATGCCGGACATCGCGCGCTCCACCGGAATGCTCACGTACTTCTCGATCTCGAGCGGCGAGAGTGCGGGCGCGGTGGTGATCACCTGCACCTGCACGTTGGTGACGTCCGGCACCGCGTCGATCGGCAGACGCGTGGCTGCACGCGCGCCCAAGCCGACGAGCACGAGCGTCATCAGCAGCACGAGTGCGCGGCTGCGCAGCGACCACGAGACGAGTGCATCCAGCACGCCCATCAGTGCCCGTGCTCCTCGGCGAACGTGCCGCGCAAGAGCGTGCTCTTCAGCGTGAACACGCCGCCGGTCACCACTTGCTCGCCCTCGCGCAGGCCGTGGACGATCTCCACGCGGCCGGGCGACGAGTCGCCGAGCAAGACCTTGTGCAGCTCGTAGTCGCCGTCGGGATGCGCGACGAAGACGTGGCTCTCGCCGTCGATCTGCGTGATGGCGCTGCGCGGCACGACCAACGTCGCCGGCGCAGCGGTGGGCTCGTCGATCGCGACGCGGGCGCTGCCGAACAAGCCGATGCGCAGACGATCGTCTTCGTTCTTCAAGCGGATGCGCGCGACGATCGTGCGCGCGCGCTCGTCGACCGCGTAGCCGAGGTGCTCGACGGTGCCGACGAAGCTGGTGCCCGGCCACGCGCCCAGCACCACCTCTGCGCTCGCGCCCACCGCGAGCTTGCCGAGGTCGCGCTCGAACACACGGGCGTCGAAGTAGACCTCGTCGAGTGCGGCGATCGTGCCGAGCACGCTGGTCGCTTGCACGGGATCGCCGACCACGACGTCGCGCGTGAGCACGACGCCGCCGCTCGGTGCGACGACCGCGAGCTCGCCGGTGCCCTTGCCGCGTGCACGTCCGACGTCGAGCGCCGCGAGCTGCTGCGATGCGCCGGTGAGATCGGCCTCGAGCGCGCCGAGCTCCGCTTTCGCGGCCACGACGTCCTGTCGCGCCGCGAGTCGCTTGGCCTCGAGCGCTTCGAGTCGCTCGACCTCCGCACGCGCGGCCACGATGCGTGCACCGAGCGAGCGCTTGTTCGCCCGCAGCTCGCCGAGATCGGGCGCACGGATCGACACGAGGCGTTGACCGGCGCGCACGCGATCGCCGGCCTTGAACTCCACCGATGCGACGCTGCCGGAGATCCGCGCGGGCACCCGTGCGACGCGATCGGGCTCCGCCGCGATCTCGCCGACGAGCTCGACCGTGCGCACGAGCTGCTCGCGGCGCACCGGTGCGACGATGATGCCAGCGGCTGCGGCGACGTCCTTCGGGAGCCGCACCGTCTTCGGCAGCTCGCCGTGCGCGGGCTCGTCGACGTGCGGCTCGCCGTGGTCGCCCTCGTGCTCGGCGTGCTCGTCCGGTGGCGTGTCGGCGCCGCGGCAGCCGACCAGGATCGTGAAGAGGAACGCGAGGCGTCTCATCGCAGAGCCTCCAGGTCTCGACCGTTCGCGTGGGCGAGATCGATCGATGCGATCGCGAGCTCGTGCTCGGCGGCGACACGGCCCTCGAGCAGCTCGAGCAGCGTGCGTTGGGCGAGCATCGCGTCGCGCAGATCGACCGTGCCCGCGGTGATCGCTTCGCGCAGCGACTTCAGGCTTTCCTCGGCGCGGGTGATGGTGGCGTCGTCGTAGAGCGCGAGCGCGTCCTTGCGCGCCTGCCACTGCGCACGCGCGAGCGTCTGCTCGCGGGTGATCGCACGGCCCTGGGCATCGAGCTCGGCGCGCGCGCGTCGTGCATTCGCGGTCGTCTCGGCGATCGCGGCCTTCGGCGTGCGCCCGAGCGGCGAGGGCAGGGGGATGCCGAGCGAGATGCCGCCACCCAGCACGAGCTCGCTGAATCCGTCGCGCTGCACCGTGAACACCAGCGAGGGATTGGGCACGCGCTCGCGCTTCAACACCTTGCGCGTGCGGTCCTGCTCGTCGATGCGCGCGCGCGAGGCCGCGAGCTCGGGCCGCTTGCCGTGCGCTTGCTCGCCGTCGATCGGTGCGAGCTCGCCGGTGACCTCGACGCTCGCGCGGCCGAGCATCGAGGCGAGCTCGGCCCGCGCAGCGTCGCGGTCGGCCTGCGCGGAGATCCTGCGCGCCGACGCCTCGACATGCGCAGCGTGGGCGAGATCGTATTGCAGCCCGCTCGCGACGCCGGCGGACTCGCGCTCGCGTGCGAGCTCCTCGAGGCTCGCCGCGATCGCGACCACGCCGTCGATCACGGCGAGCCTGCGCGTCGCCGCGAGCGCGTCGTAGTAGGCGGCCACCGCGTTGGCGGCGATGCGCCGGCGGCTGGTCTTCGCGTCGGCCTGCGTCGCTTCGACGTCCGCCGCAGCCACGCGCTTGCGTGCGCGCCTCTGCCCGGCGATCTCGAGCGGCTGCCGCACGGTGCCGTACGCGTTGAGCACGTAGTCGCGGCTGGTCGGGTTGCGACGGGCCGCGATCAACACGTCGACGGTCGGATTCTCCGGGAGGATCGTGCGCGCACGATCGGCGCGCGCCCGTGCGGCGGCGATCGCCGCTTCGTCG
>DASZPU010000916.1:0-5517 GCA_035550195.1 Nannocystaceae bacterium | reverse complement strand
GAGCCGCCTCGGCTCGACTCGATCGACGGAGCGTAGGGGCGGCAGCCCCTGCGAAAACCAGCCCAAGAGTGACAACGCACTCCGAGCGCGAGCGCGACTCAATCGGCCGCGCGCGCGAGATAAGCCAGCAGCTCGTCGCCGCCGCGCTCCTTCAGCTTCATCAGCCCGCGCACCTCGACCTGACGGATGCGCTCGCGCGTGAGGTTGAGGATCTCGCCGACCTCTTCGAGCGTGATGCCACCCTGCCCCGCGACATCGAGCGCGCAGCTGTGCTGCAGCTCCCAGACTTCGAGATCGGGGAAGTTGATCTTGATGCTCCCCGTCGTCGGGTTGACGTCGATGTAGAGGTGGTACTTGCAGCTCACGTACGGGCACGGACGCGCAACGTTCGCGCACTCGCCCCGCGATTGCGGACGCCAGTAGCTGCGCTCCGGGTAGAGCAGTGCGCCGATGCGCAGCTCTTCCTTGGTGAGCCGCTTCATCGCGATGGTCTTCGCGCGCACGCGCCGGACGATGGGCTTGGGATCGCCATCGTCGCCGTCGTGCAGCGTCGCGTCGTCGGTGTCGTCGTCGTCGTCGGAGATCGCGGTCGCGTCGTACTTCAGCATGGTGACCCCTGGGATTCGAGAGAGCGCGTGGTCGAGAGAGAGGTGGGGATGGGCCGGGGAGAAATCGTTCAGAGGAGCTCGGTCGCTCCGGCTGCACCGCCGCCGCGTGGGCGCGGCACGTCGCCGGCGTGGACGATCAACTTCTCGAGGCGATGGACGCCTTCGAGCAGCAACGTGGCAGTCGAGCGGATCGATGCAAGCTCGCCACCGAGTCGCTCGCGCGCGACCGGACTCTGTGCACCGATCTTCTCGTCGAACAGACGCAGCAACTCGCCGAGTGCTTCGTCGAGGATCTCGATGCTGTCCTTGAAGGTGAGGAAGCGAGCCTGGATCTCTTCGATCGTGTAGTGCTCCGCCATCAACTTCTTGATCGCGTTGATGCGACGCACTGCGCGAGTCGGATAGATGCCGAGCGAGCCGAGGTGCTTGCCCTTGCGTCCCACGCGACGCGAGCGCGGCACGAGGCCGAGCTGCACGTACTTGCGCAACGTCGCCTCCGTGAACTTCACGTCGCGTGAAGCGAACGCGGCCACCAGCTCCTGCGAGGTCAGCCCTTCCGGGGCGGATGCCTCGACTTCACGAACTTGGGCCTCGGTGAGCGCGACGAGCATGGCGGGAGAGCGGGAGCGCGAGGAAGAGAGAGCGCGAGGAGGAGGAGAGCGAGAGCGGTGGCGCGTGGTGGAGAAGCGCCGATGGGAGGTGGACCGTGTGTCGAGTCGCCTGGGGCGAATGGACTTGTTCGGTCCATTTCAATGTATTCCACTCAGTGGACTTTAGGAAGCACTTTCTAATCGTTGCAGAGAAGTTTTCTGCATTCCATTGACTGTCTCACTGTTCAGTGAGAGCGCGTCGCAGGGTGCTCGCAACACGCTTCGTTCCGCGTCGTCGCAGCCGCGATCGCGACGCGACGACGCGATCGCGATGCGTCGCAGATGCAGCTCAATCGCAGTGCACGACCGCGAAGTCGCGCGTTCAGTCCATCGCGACGATCGCCGCGATCGCGGCATCGTGCAGTGCTCGCACCTGAACAGCTCCGCAGGTGCGACAGCGGTGCAGCGCTACTCGAGCTGCGGGCCGCCGGAGCCGATGCGGATCGTCGGGCTCGAGCCCGCGACGATCTCGAAGCTTCCCCCGCTCACCCACGGCTTCGACTCGTCGCTGCGCCAGTCGATCGAGTGCCGGCCCGCGCTCACCGTGCGCTTCGCCGTCGGCTCGAGCGCGAAGCCGTCACCACCGTCGATGCGTGCCCACGCGAAACGCAACGGCGCCTTCAAGCGAAACACCACGGAGACCTTCACCTTGGCGGTCGGTGGCGGCGGTGCGGGCTTGGGCTTCTTCGCCGTGCCCGAGCTCGGTCGCGATGGCTCGGGCCTCGCGACGTCGACGGGCTTCGTGACATCGGTCGGCTCGACCTGCGCGTCGGTGTCGACCTTCGCGTCCGCATCGACCTTCGCATCCGCATCGCCGCTCGATGGATCCGCGACGGGCTTCGCGTCGTCGACCTTCGCGTCGTCGACCTTCGCATCCGCGACCGGCCCGAGCTGCGGTGCCTCGGGCTCGTCGTCGACCTTCGCGACCTCGACAGGCGGCGTCGCGGCCACCTCGTTCTGCACGACGGCGTTCGCCGGCGGATCGGTGCGCAAGAGCTGCTTCACTGCGAACGCCGACGCGATCGAGAGCACGAGCAACCCCGCGATGCCGCCGGCGATCCACACGCCCTTCTTCGACTGCGACGGCGCTGCCATCAGCGTCGAGGCATCGTGGGGATACGGCGTGCGCCCTTCCCCATGCGGCCCGGTGGGCTCGCGCGCACCCGCGGACAACAGCGACGTGTGCGTCGGTGCCGTCGGCGACTCGGTGTTCGCCATCGCGTCGACTTCGCGCGCACGCGCATGCAGACCGGAGCGCGGCGCATCGACGCCGGTGAAGCCACGACACATGCGCGCGAGCTCGCCACGCGAGTTGCGATACCCCGCCCAACCCTCGAGCAGCTGCAGCGCGGCATCGGCCGACGGCAAGCGCTGGTTCTCGTCGGGCTCGAGCAATCCGAGCCGCAACGCGACCAGCTCGGGCGGCACGTCTTGGCGATGCAGCGGCGGCGTCACGCCCCCGAGGATCTGGTGATAGAGCGCGACCTCGTCGGCCTCGGCCCGGAAGCGATCGCCGGAGAGCAGCTCGTGCAGGATCGCGCCGACGCCGAACAGATCGACCTTCGCCGACTTCGTGCGCCCCGCGAGGTGCTCGGGCGCCATGTAGCGCAGCTTCCCCTTGATGTGCACGCCCGAGGTCTCGTCGGTGGCGAGTCGCGCGACGCCGAAGTCCGCGAGCTTCACCTCGCCCGACAGCGACACCAGCACGTTGTGCGGCGAGATGTCGCGATGCACGATCTCGAGCTGTCGGCCTTCGTGGCGCAGCTCGTGCGCGTACGACAGCCCCTGCAGCACTTCACCGATGACGTAACCGACCACCGACAAACTGATCGGCTGCCCCGACGCGCGCGCGAGCTGGACGATCTGCGACAGGTTCAGCCCGTCGACCCACTCCATCACCATGTACATGCGCTCGCCGTCCATGCCGGCGTCGAACACCTGCACGACGTTGGAGTGCGACAGCAGCATCGACAGCCGCGCTTCGTCGAGGAACATCTTGCGGTGGCGCGCGCTCGAGGCCATCGCCGCGGCCATGAACTTGATCGCGACCGACTTCGTCGCGCCGCCCACGACGGCGCGCTGGCCCATCCACACCTCGGCCATTCCGCCGCTGCCGATGCGGCGCACCAGCTCGTATTCGCCGACCCGATGGCCCACGACGCAACAGAGCGTGACGGCTGCGCCTAGGCCACGTCAAGCGGCCGTCGGATCAGCTCCCGGACCAAGGCGACGGCGTCGCACCCAGCAACCGCCGCCACGTGACCGGATCGTAGTGCTCGGGCCCGTCGTACTTGAACGTCTTCTTCTCGTGCTGCCACACCGGCCCGCGCTCGACGCAGCCGTGGAAGCGATCGCTGCGCGTGCAGTACACGCGCACGTGGAAGTGGTTGTCGTGCGGCAACGAGTCGGCGGGCTGGTTCAGGATCGTCGCCGCGTACTCGATGATCCAGCGCGGCCGCCCTTTGCGACGCGCCCAGCCCAGCAGTCGCGCCTTCAACCCTTCCGACACGAACGCCCACTGCAAGCGAATCGAGGGATCGGTGATGAGCCCCTCGAGCAGCTCCCAGTTGCGTCGCGTGTCGAACACGCGCTCCGCCCAGATCGCGTCTTTGTAGCCGTCCTTGTCGCGCTTGCCGACGTACGGCTTGCCGTCGTCGTCGAACGTGATCATGTCGTCGTCGGGCGGCGGCAACGGCTTGCCCTTCGCATCGGTGGTATAGAACAGCAGATCGACGTCGCGCCCGCTGTGATGGCTGTGGTGCCACTTCGACGGCCCGCCGGTCTTGCGGCTGTAGTCGGCGACGCCGAGCACCGCACGGCGATCGTTCGCGTGCACGCGCGCCGCGGCACGTTGCACCGCCGCGACGATCTCATCGGTGCCATAGTTGAACCCGCGCTCGCGCCAGCGCGCGCCGACCTTGAAGCCCGTGCCGCGCAGCGGCATCTTGGCCGGCTTGCGCGTGCGCCCGCGGTTGGTCTTGCCGGTCGAGATGCTGGTCAGGTCCGTGAACAAGTTCGGGCCCGCGCATCCCGGAGGAAGCACGAGCCCGATCACGAGCGCGAGGCGGCGCAGATCCAAGCCCTCGAAGTATGAGCGCTTGGATCCGCTCGACGCTAATTCTTCTCTTCGAACTCCGCGTCGATCACTTCGCCGTCGTCTTTCGGCTTGTCGCCGCCCGGCGCTGCGCCACCGGCCGCACCGGCGTCGCCCGGCGCTCCGGCACCCGCCGCGCCCGGATCCGCGCCGGTCGGCGCGCCGCCACCATACATCGCAGTCGCCATCTTGTGCGACGCCTGCGTGAGCTTCTCCTTGGCCGCCGAGATGCGCCCCGGATCGTCGGACTCGAGCGCTTCCTTGGCTTCCTTGAGCGCCGCTTCGACCTCGGCCTTGGGCTCCGCCGGGATCTTGTCACCGCTCTCGGTGATGAGCTTCTCGGTCTGCAGCACCATGCCTTCGAGCGAGTTGCGCGACTCGACCTTCTCGCGGCGCTTCTTGTCCTCGGCCTCGTACGACTTCGCGTCGTCGACCATCTTCTTGATGTCCTCCTCGGAGAGACCCGAGGACGCAGTGATGGTGATCTTCTGCTCGCGGCCGGTGGCCTTGTCGCGCGCCGACACGTTGACGATGCCGTTGGCGTCGATGTCGAACGTGACCTCGATCTGCGGCACGCCACGCGGCGCCGGTGGGATGCCGATGAGGCTGAAGCGACCGAGCGTGCGGTTGTCGCCCGCCATCGCGCGCTCGCCCTGCATCACGTGCACCTCGACCGAGCTCTGGTTGTCGGCTGCAGTGGTGAACGTCTCCGACTTGCGCGTCGGGATCGTGGTGTTGCGCTGGATCAGCGTGGTCATCACGCCGCCGAGCGTCTCGATGCCGAGCGACAGCGGCGTCACGTCGACGAGCACGATGTCGGTGACCTCGCCGGAGAGCACGCCGGCCTGCACCGCCGCACCCGCAGCGACCACCTCGTCCGGGTTCACGCCCTTGCTGGGCTCCTTCTGGAAGAACTCGCGGACCTTCTGCTGCACCATCGGGATGCGCGTCGAGCCACCGACCAGCAGCACTTCGCTGATGTCCTTGATGCTCTTCTTCGCGTCCTCGAGCGCCTTCTTGCACGGCCCCAGCGTCTTCTCGACGAGGTCGTTGCGGTGGGCGCCGCCATCCAGGCCGGCGTGCTCGCCGGCGAGGTCAAGGACCTGCTGCTGCTCGACGTGACGCCGCTGTCGCTCGGCATCGAGACGCTCGGCGGCGTCATGAC
>DASZPU010000915.1:0-4538 GCA_035550195.1 Nannocystaceae bacterium | reverse complement strand
TTGGGCGTGGTGATGCCCGCGGCCTCGTAGAGCGCGAGTGCGAGCGCGAAGTCGGTGATCATGCTCGGCGTACCGCGGTGGATCGCCGCGAGGTTGTTGAGCATCGATGCACGAAAGCGATCGTCCTCCGGCGCATCGCCGGTGAGATCCAGCAGCAGGTAGTACGAGCTCTCGGCGACGTCGAGCTCGCCGCGACGCGATGCGATGACGGCATGGCGCAGCTCGAGGGCGGCGATCGTCGACAGGGGCAGGTCGCCGCGGATCACCGCGGCATCGACCTCGCGCAACCACTGCTCGGCGTGCGCGAGGCGGCCTTCGTTCATGTCGTGATCGCCGAGCTCGAGCGCCGCGTTCGCGACCGTCGCGTCGTCGCCCGAGGCGCGCGCGGCCGCCAGTGCCGTCTCGAGCGTGCGGCGACCGAGCGCACGTTCGCCCTGCGCCACCTCGGCACGGCCACGCACGACCAGCGCCGCGTTCGCGAGCGTCGCATCGCCGTCGCGCTCGGCGGACTCGACGAGCGCGGTCGCGAGGTCGCGCGCGCGCTGGGCCTCGCCTTTCACGAGCACCTCGTGCGCGGGCAGAATCGCCGCTTGCACGCGCGCACGCGTCCACGCGCTGCCCGGTGACTCGATCGCGGCGACCGCTGCAGCGACGCGCGCGGGCTTGCTCGTGGTGGTGGTCGGCGGCCGCAGCAGCACGAACGCGAGCACGAGCACGAGCGCCGCGATCGCGAGCACGAAGCCGCGCACGCGACCGCCGCGGCGATCGAGCGCCGCGAGCAGCTCGTCCATGTCCGCGAACCGTGCCTGCGGGTCCGCATCGAGCCCGCGCTCGAGCACACGGCGCAGCCACTGCGGGGCCTTGCGCGCACCCGCGGGTGGACGCGCGACGCGGCCGACCATCGCCCCGATGAGCTCGGCGACGTCGTGCCCACCGAACGGGCGCACGCCGTACCACGCTTCGTAGAGCGCGACGCAGAACGCGAACTGGTCCGCGCGCGCATCGACGTCCGCACGCACGAGCTGCTCGGGCGCCATGTAGCCGGGCGTGCCGACGCGCACTCGGGGATCGGTCTGGGTGTTGGGATCCGTGCTCGCGGCGTCGAGCGTGCGCACGAGCCCGAAGTCGGTGACGGCGACGCGACCACGGCGATCGACGAGCACGTTCTTGGGCTTGAAGTCGCGGTGCACGAGGCCGGCGGCGTGGACCGCCGCGAGCCCACGTCCGGCCGCGACGATGGTGGCCACACGCGCGTGCGGAGCGAGCCGTGCGCTGGTCCAGTGGCTCGCGAGATCTTCGCCGTCGAAGAACTCCATCGCGAGGAAGACGCGACCGCCGTGCTCGCCGACGTCGAACACGCGCACGACCGCGGGATGCTCGACGCGGGCGAGCGCGCGACCTTCTCGCAGCAAGCGCGTGGTGAGTCGAGGCGCGCGGGAGTGCAACAGCTTGATCGCGACCTTGCGATCGAGCTCGGGATCCGTCGCGAGCAGCACGACGCCCTGCCCGCCCGCGCCGAGCGGGCGATCGATGCGGTAGCGACCCACGCGGGTGCCGGGCTGCAGCGCGTCGTCGTCACGCCCGCGCTCGTCGGGCGCCGTGAGGGTGACGTCGGGCGGCGAGACGCTCACGAGAGCGCCGATCTTCGCACGATCGTCAGAGCGATCCAGGCAGCGTGTCGACGACGACGGTCTCGACCTCGTCGAGCAGCGCGAAGAACCCCTCCGGCCCGAGCTCGAAGCCCGCGTCGGTGTGGAAGATCCAGCCGGCGGCTCCGGAATCGCGCGCCTGTTGGGCCGCGAGCACGAACTCCTCGGCGCTGGGGTCGAGCCCGCTGTGGCCGCGCCGCGCCTCCTCTTGCAGGTAGATGGGCACGCTCGCACCGTGCTGCTGCAGGTGCGCGCGCAGGTTGCCGACGCGCAGGCCCGTGACGCTGGCCCAGTCGGGCGTGCGCGGCAGATGCGGGGTGACGACCTCGATGCCGACGACGTCGAGCTCTTCGTCGACCATCGCGGCCTGCACGGTGCCGTCGTCGGCGATGAGGTGACCGCCGGTGCTGGAGATCGTGACGATGCGATCGGGATCGATCGCCTTCACGGCGGCGGTGATCGTGCCGCCTTCGTCGTGTGCGATGGGTCCGCTGGGATGGTCGTGCTCGTTCATGACGTCGAAGAGCACGTTGTTCGCATCGAGCAGCGCGGTGGTCACCGACTGCACCGCGACCACGCGGTGATCGGTGTCGGCGGGGAACACCAGCAGCTCGGGATCGAGGATCGTGACGTCTACGATCATGTCGCGCGCGCGCGCGGCCGCGACCAGCTCGAGCAGCGCCTGGCTGCCGTCCTCCGACAGCGCGCCGTCGGGCCCGAAGAAGCCGTCGTCGGACCAGTCGAGCCACACGCGCACGAGGTTCCAGCCGCGCTGCGCGAGCCCGTCGAGATCCGCGGCTTGCCAGTCGCGGCCGTCGAAGTACGAGACCCCGAGCAGGAAGATCGGCGCACCGTCGAAGCGGAAACCCTCGCCGTCGATCACGAGGCCGCTGCCGTCACCGCCCGTGGTGGTGCCCTCGTCGCTGCTCGCGTCGCTGCTGCTCGTGTCGGGATCGCTGGTCGTGCCCGTCGTCGACGTCGCGCTCGTCGTCGAGGTGCTCGTGCTCGTCGATGCGCTCGTGCTGGTCGTCGCGCTCGTGCTGCCCTCGCTCGTGCCCGCAGCTTCGTCGTCGTCGCTCGCGCCGCATGCGAGGACGAGCATCATTGCGACCGCTCGACTGCCCTTGCCCACGCGACCATCCTACGTCACTCGCGCGCAGCTCGGGTCCGTCGCCTTCGCAGCGGCGTTTACCGATTGCGCATGCGCTGCACGGCTGCAGCCGATGGCTGCGGGTGCGACTTCGCGGGCGCGCAGCCGATCCGCGCGGCTCGGCTTGACTCTCTACAATTGTAGAGATATGTTTACCGATGTCGAGATTGCTCGACGGGAGTCGATCGTGGACGAGGCCGCCATCCAGCAGACGGAGTGGGACTTGCTCGAGGTGCTGTGGGAGCTCGGCCCGGCCACCGCGCCGCAAGTTGCGGAAGCGCTGGCCGAGCGCCGCGGGTGGGCCTACTCCACGGTGAAGACGATGCTCGATCGCATGCTGAAGAAGGGCCTCGTGCAGGGCCGACGCGTCGGACACGTGTGGGAGTACAGCGCGGCGATGCCCCGCGTCGAAGCCCAGCGCAGTGCGTGGCGGCGCTTCGTCGAGACCGCGTTCGGGGGCTCGATGGCGCCTGCGCTGCGCTTCGTCGCCACCGACGCGAAGCTCACGCGACGGCAGCGCGACGCACTGCTGACCTTGTTGCGCGAGGAGGAGGACGGTCATGACTGAGTGGATCGTCGCGATGAATCTGTGGTGCGCGGCGTTGGTGGTCATCGCAGTCGCGCTCGACGTGTTGCTCGCGCGACGCGTGCGACCCGCGTGGCGCGTCGCGCTCTACGCCACCGTCGCGCTGCGCCTCGCGCTGCCGATCGACTGGCACGGGCCGCTCGCCGGCACGCTCGCGAAGCCGCAGCCGAGCCGCACCACGCTCGTCGCCGCCGATGCGCCCCAGCTCATCGGGGCGACGCACGTCGTCGAGCCCCAGGTCTCTCCGCTGTCGAACGAGGCCGTCATGTCGATCGCCGCGCCGAGCTGGCACGCGGCCGACCTCGTCGCGCCGTTGTGGATCGCGGTGAGCGGCGTGCTGCTCGCGGTGTACGTGCTGCGTCGGCGCGCGCTCGCGGTGCGGCTGCGCAGCTGCACGCCCGCACGTGCGCGCGTCGCAACGCTCGCGCGCGGCGTCACCGTGCTCGAGCACGACGCGCTCGGCCCCCTCACCTTCGGAATCGTGCACGCCCGCATCGTGCTGCCGCGCGCGCTCGTCGGCGAGCTCTCCGACGACGAGCTCGCGCACGTGCTCGCGCACGAACGCGCGCACGTGTTGCGTCGCGACGGAGCGCTGGTGGCCGCGCTCGCGCTCGTGTGCATCGCCGCGTGGCCGGTGCTGCCGGTGTGGCTCGCCGCCGCGCGCGTGCGACGGTTGATCGAGCTCGCCGCGGACGACCGCGCGCTCGCAGGCGCGGGTGCAGCCGAGCGCATCTCGTTCGGTCACACGCTGTTGCGACTCGCGGGCACGCGCGCCGGCACCGGTGCGCTGGCGCTCGGGGGCTATCGCGATCTGCGGGGCCGCATCCGTGCGTTGCGACGGCGCGGCCGCATGCCCGCGGCGATCGAGCTCGGCACGATCGCGACCGCGATCGCGCTGCCGCTCGCGTGCACCGGTGAGCCCGAGAGCGCACCGCGCTGCGCGGCGCTGAAGGACGAGGCGATCGCGGCGCACGATCGCGTCGAGCAAGGCGAGCGCGAGCGCGCCCCCGAAGCGCTCGCGGCCTACGACGCGTTCGCACAGAGCTGCCACGAGCACCCCGATCACGCGGAGCTGCTCTACTACCGCGCCGAGCTGCGCTGGTCGGTGGCGCACGCGCTCGCGCAAAGCGGCAGCGACAGCCGAGCCGCATAC
>DASZPU010000914.1:0-7475 GCA_035550195.1 Nannocystaceae bacterium | reverse complement strand
GCCCGGCTGCCCCGACGGAATGACCTGCGCCGCCCGCCCGATGGACCAACCGCAGTGGGGCGACTTCATCTGCGTGTTTCCGTGAGCGCGCTCGAGGATCGCGGACGATGTCGGCCGCCGGATCGAGTCAGAAGCGTGCATCGACGCCGAGTGCAGCGCCGCCGCGGAGCATGCGGGGGCCGAGGCGCACGGTCGCGTCGCTGCCCGGGCGTGGGAGTGCGACCGCGTAGCCGAGCAACGCTGCGCCGGCCGAGCCGAGCGCGATGCCGCCGATGCGCATGCCGGCATGTGACCACGACAACATCCCTTCGAGGTCGCTCACGAGCTCGCGCGTGAAGACGCCAGCGGTGAGGATCACACCGGCAGCGACGAGCGCGATGCCGCCTCCGAGCGCGCCGCGTCGTCGTCGCACGAGCTCGGCGTGCGAGCTCGAGCCCCGCGCATCGCGTAGACCGTACGAACGTCCGGCGAAGCCCCACGTCGTCATCGTCGCGGCATCGACGGGGAGCGACACGAGCGACAGCGCGAGCAAGCCGTCGGTGTCGCAGCGTTCGGCGTTGCAGCCCGTCGTCATCGGCACGGCGAGGTGCAGCGCAGCCGAGGCCACGAACAAGCCCGCACCGACGCCGACCCAGATCCCCGGGCGACGGAACGCGCGCGAGATCGGTCGCTGTGTCGGCGGTGGCGTCGCGAGCTCGTCGTCGATCGGCGCGGAGATGCTCTCGTCTGCGCCGAGCGGTGCGGCGATCGGTGCGGGCACAGGATCGCTCTGCGTCGGTTCGACACGCTCGCTGGGCGCCGGCGTGACCGGCTCGCTCGGCGCGCTGGGCTCGCTCGGTGCGATCGGCTCGACGGGTGCAGGTGCGACGGGTTCGGGCGGTGTCGGCTCGCCCATCGACTTCGGTCGTTGGATCGGCGGCGCGGCGCTGGGCTCCTGCGCGATCGCAGCCAGCACGAGCACGAGCGTCGGGAGGCTCACCACCTCGGCAGTCTAACGCGGCCGCGCGGTGGATCCACGCGACGATGTATGTCGTTCACCCGCTTGCGAACGATCGCAGTCGGCGGGACGCTCGGACGCGATGGAGCGACGCTTCGCGATCCTGCTCGCGATCGGCATGGCGTGTAGCGACGAGACGCCGCCGTCGGACACCAACGACGAAGGCGGCCCCGGGATCTCCGTGGGCGCATCGGAGACGAGCGGCATCGACGTCACCCTGTCCGCGGGCGACGGACCGCGGCTCGATCTCGGCGTGGGCGGCTCGGGCGACACGTCGGTGATCGACACGATGGGCGACGAGTGCGACGGCCTCGTCGCGACGATCCGCGATTTCCAAGCCGCGCATCCCGACTTCGAGGACTACGCCGGTGACTTCGCATCGGTGGGTCTCGTGCTGCCGGATCTCGGCGTCGACAACACGCCGACGCTCGACCCCGCGTACGCCGGCCCGCCGATGATCACGAGCGTCGCGAGCTTCGCCGACTGGTATCACGACGTACCCGGCACCAACATGCCGTTCCCGATCGATCTCGGCTTGATGGAGGACACGCCCGGGTTGTTCGTCTACGACAACATGGCGTTCTTCCCGCTCGACGGGCAGGGCTTCGGCAACGAGGGCAACGAGCACAACTATCACTTCACCACGGAAGTGCACACGAGCTTCACCTACGAAGGCGGCGAAGTGTTCACGTTCCGTGGCGACGACGATCTGTGGATGTTCGTCGATGGGCGGCTCGCGATCGATCTCGGTGGGCTGCATCCCGCACAAGAAGCGTCGGTGATGATGGACACGCTCGGCCTCACCGTCGGCGAGACCTACCCGATGGACATCTTCCACGCCGAGCGCCACACCAACGAGTCGAACTTCCGCATCAGCACCACGATCGACTGCTTCGTCACTCCGCCGCCGCAGGGTTGAGTGCGCGCGCCAACGCGCGCAGTCGTCGACGCGTTTCCCAGCGGAAGATGCGGGCCATGATCGGCTCGATCACGAATGCCAGCAGCCGCGGGCGCGCGCGGAAGTTGTACGTGTACGTGATGCGGCTGCGCCCGTCGCCGACCGCTTCGTGACGGATCGACGCGGCCCAGCGGTCGAAGAACGGCGGCGTGTTCACCATCTTCACCGCCGCGACCACGCCGCGCTCGAAGCTCACGTAAACGGTTCGCAACGTCAGCCCGCCGATCGCCCAGCGCCCGCTGCACACCGCGATCGCGCCGTGGGCTGCGGGTCCATCGCCTTCGACGTAGGCCTCGCGCAACAGCGTGTCCCACTGCAAACGCCGCGTGTAGTCGTGCACCAGATCGAACACGACCTCGCAGCTCGCCGGCATGACCTCGCTGACGCGCGCGTGCACCACCGCGCGACGATGCTACCTTTCGACCACGGTGCGCGTCTCGTTCGGCCTGATGATCGCAGCGGGCGCGGTGCTCCTGCACGTGTATCTGTACTTTCGTCTCGTGCGGCCGCTGGCCCGCACGCGGCGCATGCACATCGCGCTCGTCGCCGTTCTCGTCATCGCATCGGTGCTGTTCTTCTTCCGCGCGGCGCTGCGCCCCGAAGACGGCGCGGCACGTCGCGCCTACGAGATCGGCACGTACATCTGGATGGCGACCGCGGTCTGCATGATGGTCGCGGCCGCGCTCGGCGACCTGGTGCGGCTCGGCCTCGCGATCGCCCGCAAGGTGCGTCCGCAGGCGATCGATCCTGCGCGTCGCGAGTTCCTCACGCGCGCGCTGCCCCAGGGCGTCGCGCTCGGCGGGGCCGCGATCACCGGCTACGGCATGATGCGCGCGTTCACGCCGGCGGAGATCACCGAGCACGAGCTCGTGATCCCCAAGCTGCCGAAGAACCTCGAGGGCTTCACGATCGTGCAGCTCACCGATCTGCACGTCGGGCCCTTCATCCGCCGCAAGCTGATCGATCGCATGGTCGAGCAAGCCAACGAGCTCGCGCCCGATCTCGTGGTCGTCACCGGCGATCTCGTCGACGGCAGCGTGCCGCGACTCGGTGACTCGGTCGCGGGGCTCGCGAATCTCCGGGGCCGCTTCGGCACGTTCTTCGTCACCGGCAATCACGACTACGGCTCGGGCGACGTCGAGTGGTGCGCGTTCCTCGAGTCGCTCGGCCTCGGCGTGCTGCGGAATCGTCGCGTCGAGATCGGCGACGACGGTGGCAGCTTCGATCTGCTCGGCGTCGACGACTGGGGCGGCGGTCGTCGTCACGGGCGCAAGGGCTACGATCTCGAGGCCGCGATCGCCGGTCGCGATCCCGAGCGCGCGGCGATCCTGCTCGCACACCAGCCCGCGAACTTCGCGACGGTCGCGGCGCGTGGCCTCGATCTGCAGATCTCCGGGCACACCCACGGTGGGCAGCTCTTCCCGATGACCGCGCTCGTCGGCCTCGGTTTCCCGTACACGCGCGGGCTCTACCGCGAAGGCGACGCGCAGATCTACGTGAGCCGCGGCTGCGGTTTCTGGGGCCCACCCGCGCGCGTCGGCAGCCCGCCGGAGATCGCGAAGCTCGTCTTGGTGCGCGGCTGATTCACGAGAACCACAGCGTGCCCACCGTGATCGCGAGGATCGCGACGAGCAGCGTGATGCCGTAGAGGATCGAGCCCACGAGCACGCGCCAGATCGCCGGCCACCACCGCAGCTCGTACGCGCGCTTGAACGCGACCACGCCGTAGACCGCCATCGCGAGGCGCAGCACCGCACCGAAGGGTGAAGGCAGCACGACCGCGAGCGCGAGCGCAAGGAACCACAGCGCATGCACGTGCAGCGCGAACACGAGGTGATCGACGTAGAGAAAGCCGCGTCCGATCGTCAGCAGGCCGACGATGCCCGCGAACACCGGCACGAGCAGCAACAGCGCCTTGGGCATGTGCGAGGTGAAGCCCGCGATCACGCGCTTGCGGCCCTCCTCGGGCGGCAGCTCGGCGATCGCACGTAGCCGCTGCCCGATGGGATCGTCGTCGTCGACCTCGCTCAGCTTGCTGGTGTCGACGTCGTCGTCGCTCATGATCACCGGCGTGGCGATTTCGAGACCCTCGACGTCGCCGGTGCACTGCTTGAGCGCCACCAACGAGAAGAACAGCAGGCTGGTCGCGATGTACAGCCGCAGCGGCGACGTGTAGCGCACGCGTCGACCGTCGCGGAACTCGCGGGTCAAGAATCCCGGCCGCAACAAGAACGGCCGCAGCGTGCGACGCATGCGGCCGTCGAGCTCGAAGCTCTCCGCGACGAGCTCACGCAACAACGCCCACAGCGGGCGGCGATGATCCACGTTGCGCTGACCACACGCCGAGCAGTACTCGCCGGTGATCGGCTGCTCGCAGTTGAGGCAGTGCGGGCTGCCCACCATCGGAGCCGCAGCATACCAGAGCGCTGCGGCTCCTCTTCCCGGACCGCGCTACTTCGCGTCGTCCTTGCGCAGCTCGTCCGCGGTCTTCTGCGCGGCCGCGTCGATCTTCTCGCCCGCGCGATCGATGCCGTCGGCGGTCTTCTTGCCCAGCTCGTCGAGCTTCCGCTCCGCCTTCTGTCCGAGCTCGTCGGCCTGCCGCTCCGCGCGGTCGCGCTCCGCCGCGATCTTCTCGCGACGCTCCGCCGACTCGGCCTTCAGCTCGTCCTTCGTGCGGTCGACCTCGACCTCGCCTTTGTAGGCCGCGTCGTCGATGGTCTGCTCCGCGCGATCGGTGGCCTTGTCCACGCGCTGCGCGGCCGTGTCGGTGCCACCGCCGCACGCGATGAACACGCCCGAGATGAGCGTCGCGTAGAGGAATGCGTAGCCGGGTCGTCGTCGTTGCATGGCGCGCCGGACCTGTGCAGCCGCCGTGCCGCACGTGGAATCGCGAGGGTGATGCGACGAGCGTGCGCTCGGGCGGCGCCGCGGGCGACACAGGTGTGCGGCCGCGCCCACTCTGCTAACGTGCCGCCCGCCTTTGGCCAACTCGAGCGGCAAACGAGCGCGCGTCTGCATCCTGCACGTCGGTGGCACGATCGGCATGACGCGCACCGAGCGAGGGCTCGAGCCCGTGCCCGGTGTGCTCGAGCGCTACCTCGCGCAGATGCCCGAGCTGCGCAGCGCCGACGTGCCGCTGCATCACGTCGAGCGGCTCGATCCGTTGCTCGACTCCGCCGACATGGCGCCGCGCGACTGGGTGCGCATCGCTCAAGCGATCGTCGAGCGCGATCACGAGTTCGACGGCTTCGTGATCCTGCACGGCACCGACACGATGGTCTACACCGCATCGGCGCTGAGCTTCCTGCTCGCGGGTCTGCGCAAGCCGGTGGTCATGACCGGCTCGCAGCTCAGCCTCGAGCACGTGCGCAGCGACGGCCGCGAGCACATCATCACCTCGCTCATCATCGCGGGCACGCTGTGGATCCCCGAGGTGTGCATCTACTTCGCGTCGCGATTGCTGCGCGGCAATCGTGCGCAGAAGATCCACAACAACGACTTCGTCGCGTTCGGCACCGGCAACCTCGAGCCGCTCGCGACCGTCGGCGTCGGCATCACCGTGAACGATCACCTGGTGCGTCCCGCGGGTCAGGGATTGCCCGAGAAGGTCGAGCTCGTGCGCGAGCCCAAGGTCGCCACGGTGCGCGTGTTCCCCGGCATCAGCCGTGCGGTGCTCGAGAGCCTGCTGGCGTCCCACGTCGAAGGCCTCGTGCTGGAGAGCTACGGGGCCGGCACGGTGCCCACCGCCGACACCGACTGGTTGGTGCCGCTGCGCGACGCGACCCGTCGCACGCCGCCGACGATCGTGGTGAACTGCTCGCAGTGCCACGGCGGCATCGTGCGACAGGACGTGTATGCGGGCGGGCGACTGCTCACCGAAGCGGGCGTGATCTCGGGCCACGAGATGACGCCGGAGAGCGCACTGACCAAGCTGTACTGCCTGCTCGCGCTGGGCTTGCCGCACGAAGAAGTCGCGCGGAAGATCGGAGCGGATCTCGCGGGCGAGCTCGATCCGCGCGCGGCCGAGCGCATGGAGCTGGCATGAACGCACGCATCGCACTCTTCGCGCTCGTGCTCGCGGCGTGCGGCGACGGATCGGCCTCCAGCCCCGCGCCTGCACCCGCTGCAACCGCATCCGCGAAGGTCGGCTACGACCTGCGCCGGCTGCGACCGCGCAACGAAGAGAAGCTCGCCGACATGTTCGAGCGCCTGCGCAAACAAGCGATCACCGACGGCAAGCTCGCGGTGGTGCTGTTCTCCGCCGACTGGTGCGAGCCCTGCCGCGCGCTCGACCTCGAGCTGGGCAACACCGCAGAGAAATCCGAGATCGGACACGTACGGATCTTCGAGCTGAAGGAAGAAGACTGGGAAGCCGCCACCCGCATGGACGAGTTCTCCGATCTGCGCAAGCGCTGGGACGCGCGCGCAGACTCGTATCCGCTCTTCATCGCGCTCGACGCCGAGGGCAAGAAGATCGAAGAGATGCGCGAGGCGATCGATCGACTCGGGAACGAAGGCGTCGAGCCCACCGTGCCCAACTGGTTGCGCGGGTTGCCGCGTTGAGGTGCAGCGGGTGAAGTCGCAGTCCGGCGCGGACACGCTCGCGGGCGACACGCACGAAGATGCCGGTTCGGCGCGCACCCAACCCGCGATCGACTCGCGCCCGCCCGATGCCGACTCGGACATCGACGACTCGTTCCTGGTGGGGATCGCGGCCGCGCCGGCGATCGATCCCGACGTGCCGACCATGCTCATGGCCGGCACGCACGTGGTCGGCAAGTACCGCATCGAGACGCGCATCGGTCAGGGCGGCATGGGCACGGTGTATCGCGCCACCGACACCCGATTGCAGCGTCCGGTCGCGATCAAGATCCACCACGCGCTCGGCACCCGCGTCGAGCGACTGCGGCAGGAGGCGCGCATGCTCGCCCGCCTCTCGCATCCCAACGTCGTCACCGTGCTCGAGGTCGGCACCCACGACGGCATGGTCTTCGTCGCGATGGAGTACGTCGACGGTGGCAACGCGCGCGCGTGGCTGAAGCAGTCGCCGCGCAGCTGGCAATCGATCGTCGCGCTCTATCGCGAAGCCGGACGCGGGCTCGCGGCCGCGCATGCGCTCGGCTTCGTGCACCGCGACTTCAAGCCCGACAACGTGCTGGTCGGCAGCGACGGTCGTCCGCGAGTGGCCGATTTCGGGCTCGCCGGGCTCGCGCTCGGTGCGGAGCTCGAGGTCGATCCCACGCTCGAGTCCATGCACACCGAGTCCGCCGCGTTCGCGACCGAAGCGGGCGTCATGGTCGGCACGCCGGCCTACGTCGCGCCCGAGCAGATCGCGTCGTCGCGCGTCGACGCGCGCGCCGATCAGTTCGGCTTCTGTGCCGCGCTCTTCGAAGCGATCTACGGCACGCTGCCGTTTCCCGGCACGAACGCTCGCGAGATGGTCATGCGTATCGCGACTGGCGAGCTCGCGCGCCCGCGGGAGCGCAATCGTGCGCCGGGCTGGGTGCTCGCGGTGCTCGA
>DASZPU010000913.1:0-11388 GCA_035550195.1 Nannocystaceae bacterium | reverse complement strand
AGCGACAATGGCGGCGACGCGATCGCGATCGACGTCGCCGATCCGCCGCTCGCGTGGTCGCTGGTCTCGGCGAAGGTGCCGAGCACCGGATACGCCGGGGCCATCGTCACGGTGCCGGCGGTCGTGCGCAACGACGGCACGCGCACGTGGACGCACGAAGCCGGCGATCGCATGGGCTATCGCTGGCTGGACGCGCAGGGCAAGTCGCTGCCGATCGAAGGCATGCGCACCGAGTGGGCGGCGACGGTCGCTGCGGGCGACGAGATCGCGGTCGACGTGCGCGTCGAGCTGCCCACTTCGCCGGGCACGTATCGCCTGCGGCTCGAGCCGGTGCGCGAAGGCGTGCGCTGGCTCGGCGCGCCGCAGCGCGGCACCGTCGACGACGCGACGATCGCAGTCGGCCCTCCGCAGCTCGGCTGGTCGATCGTCGCGATGCACGCGCCTGGACGGCTCTGGGTCGATCGCACGACGACGATGCCGGTGGTGCTGCGCAACGACGGCGCCGATGCGTGGTCGGCTGCGGCCGGCGATCGCGTCTCGTATCGCTGGCGCGACGACGACGGCGTGCAGATCGGCAACGAGGGCATGCGCACCGAGCTGCCCCACGACGTCGCGCCGGGCGAGACGATCGCGCTCGCGGTGCGCCTGCATGCGCCCGACGACGTCGGCACGCACACGCTCGAGCTCGCGATGGTGCGCGAGCATGTGGCGTGGTTCCCACCGCCCGCGACCGGCGATCCGCGTGCGCGCGTGCGGATGATCCGCTACGGCGTGCTCGTGTCGGTCGCCGGCATCGCGTTGGTCGTGCTGGTCGGGATCGCGGTGCGCGGCAGCGAGCGCGGGCGTACGATCGCAGCCGCTGCATGGGCGCCCGCATGCGTCGTCGTCGCGTGCTGGACGCTG
The DNA here is from genome assembly GCA_035550195.1 of Nannocystaceae bacterium. Classification (GTDB taxonomy): domain Bacteria; phylum Myxococcota_A; class Polyangia; order Nannocystales; family Nannocystaceae; genus Xiheibacterium. Next base: position 10,485 of record DASZPU010000913.1, on the reverse strand, counting down.
TCCGAGTCGTTCGCCGATCTCTCGGGCGTCGAGGCCTGGGGCGGCACGCGGCTCGCGGCTGCATCCGCGGGCGCTTGGATCGCGCTGCCGGTCGCGCTCGTGCCGCTGCGCTGGCGTTCGCCCGCGGCCGCGTTCGTGATCGTCTTGGTGTTCGCGCTCGCGCTCGTCGATCTCGGCTACCTCGACTTCTTCGGATCGATCGTGCCGACGTCCGCCCTCGCGGCGCTGCATCACCTGGGTGACGCGCACGCGACCGTGTTCTCGCTGTGGGCGCCGCAATACATCCTGTTGGCGATCCCGCTCGGCGTGCTCGTGCCGATGCTCGCGCTGCGTCCCCCGATCGCGCGCGCACGGCGGGCCGGCGTGCTGGTGGTCGCGATGCTCGCGTTGCTGGCCGTGCCGGCGGTGCGCGGCCTCGTCGAGCTCGCCACCTCGCCGATCGGCGCGCGCGTGTTCTCCGAGCGCGACAACGTCGGGCGGCTGGGCCTGTGGAACGCCCACCTCTTCGAGGCGCTGCGCACCACCGCGCGCTGGATCGGTGCCGACGATCTCACCGACGACGAGCGCGCGCGCGTCGCGAAGTTCTTCCGCGCGCGCAGCGAGTCGCGCCCATCACCGCACACGCTCGCGCCGCACGCGAACATCGTGGTGATCCAGGTCGAGGCGATGCAGAGCTGGGTGGTCGACGCGGAGATCGACGGCCAACGCGTGATGCCGTTTCTGCACGGCGCCGACGCGGACGCGATCCACTACACGCGTGTGTTCGACCAGACCGCGCAGGGCCGCACCTCGGACGCCGAGTACCTCATCGTGCAGTCGAGCCATCCGCTGCGCACCGGTGCGCTGTCCTTCCTGCGCGCGGAGAATCGCTTCGACACCATCGCGCATCGGCTCGGCGACGCGGGCTGGTCGACGTTGTCGGCCCACCCCTACGCGCGCGGCTTCTGGAACCGCGCCACGATCCATCCCCGCTATGGCTTCGCGAGCTCGTGGTTCCGCGAGGAGCTCGGGCCCGGCAAGCAGATCGGTTGGGGCCTGTGCGACGCGGAGTTCCTCGCGCGCATGGCCGACGTGCTCGCCCAGCAGTCGCAGCCGTTCTTCGGCTTCTTCGTCACGCTCAGCCTGCACCACCCCTACACCGAGTTCCCCGCGCCGATGGCCGAGCTCGCGCTCGGTGACGTGGGCGGCACGCCGCTCGGCAACTACCTCCAAGCGATGCGCCACGCCGACGGAGCGCTGCGCGACTTCTTCGCGAAGCTGAAGGACGCGGGCCTGCTCGATCACACCATCGTGCTCGTCTACGGCGATCACGTCGCGGGCCTGCCGAGCACACCCGAGCTGCTCGCGCTCGCGAAGATCGATCGCTGGGATCCCAGCCTCGCAGTCCGCATGCATCGCGTGCCGGCGTTCCTGTGGATCCCCGGCAGCGGATTGCACGGCCGCGACGATCGCATCGCGGGACAGATCGATCTCGGCCCCACCGTGCTCGATGCGGTCGGCGTCGCACCGTCGCCGTCGATGGTCGGCCGCTCGCTGCTCGGTGCACGCGACGATCGCATCGTGGTGTTGCCCGACGGCAGTGCGATCGCCGACGATCGCTTCTGGGTCGGACGCGGACGCGATGCGATCTCCGGCGGCGGGTGTTTCGATCCCGACGGACGCGGTCGCGCGCGCGACGATTGCAGTGCGCTCGTCGACGCCGCGGCCGAAGAGCTGTGGGCCGCTCGCGCCGTGCTCGATCACGACCTGCATCGGCAGGCGCTCGATCCGCCCGCCGACCCGTGAACAGGCTCACGTGGCCACTGTTGTTGCGACGCGACGAAACGCGGAGGTGTCGCCAGGGAAAGCCCCGCGGAACCCGAAGGCTTGGCCGTGACACGGAGATTGCACGACGCGCGGCCGGCGGGACCATGATGACGGGGGGCATGCGCAGGATCGGATGGAGCGTCGCGCTCGCGCTCGCGGCCTGCAGCGACAAGGGCGGCGCGCCGACGCTGGAAGGCATCGACGATCAGCTCGCCGCGGTCGGCCAAGAGCTCGTCGTCGAGCTGCATGGGTCGGACCCCGACGGTGATGCGCTCGAGTATCGCTTCGTCACCGAGCTCGAATCGATCGAAACCGGCGGATCGATCACGCGTCGGCCCGACGGCACCGGTGTCTTCCGCTGGACGCCGCTCGCGAGCGACGTCGGCACTTGGTACGTCGACTTCTCCGCGAGCGATGGCGATCACGAAGACGTCGTGACGGTCGGCATCGACGTGCGCACCACGTTGGGGCAGGGCGCGGTGCCGACGTTCCGCGAGCCGCTCGGCTCCGGCACCACGCTCGATCTGCAGCAGGCCGCGTGCGTCGAGTTCCCGATCGTCGTCGAGGACGAGGACGACAGCGAGGTGTTGCTGGGCATCGGCGAGCCCGGGCTCGTGGGTGCCGAGCTCGTGCAAGACGGCGGGCTCGGCGGGCAGTTCACGTGGTGTCCCACGAAGGATCAGATCGCCGACGAGCGTCATCCGGTTGTGCTCACCGCCGACGACGGCGACCACGATCCCACGCTGAAGGACTACCTGATCGTGCTGCGCAAGGCGCCGAAGCCGGATTGCCCCGGTGGTGCGCCGGTCGTCGATCACGCGCCGACCGACGTGCAGTCGGTGTTGCCGGTGGAGATCGTCGCGCATGTCACCGACGACGTGGGCCTCAAGCAAGCGCCGCTCTTGTACTTCACGTACACCGAGCCGCACGTGCCGGTCGACTTCGGAAGCCTCGACGTCGTCGAGATGGAGCTCGTGTCGGGCGACATGACCGACGGCCAGTGGAGCGCCACCGTCGACAATCCGGTCGCGTCGCTGCCCGAGGGCAGCATGGCATCGGTCTGGTACGTGATCTCGGCGGGCGACAACGACGACACCGCGGGCGATTGCGATCACGTCACCGATGCGCCGGAAGACGGCGTGTTCGCGCTCGTCGTCACCAACAGCGGCGCGGGTGGGCTCGGCGTGTGCGAGCCGTGCACGGCCGACATCCAGTGCGGCGGGCCCGACGATCTGTGCGTCGCGCTGGGCAACGGTGGCGATTCGTTCTGCATGACCGACTGCGACGTCGACGAGGATTGCGACGCGGACTTCTCGTGCACGCCGATCGAGTCGACCGATGGCATGGTCGCGAAGCAGTGCGTGCCGATGTCGGGCGACTGTGGCGAGCCGCCGCCGCCCGAGTGCACGGACGACGAATTCGAGGACAACGACACGCGCGCGCAGTCGATGGGGCAGGGGCCCACGGCGCCCGCGCAGTACGACGGGCTCGCGTCGTGTGCCGACGACGACGATTGGTATCAAGTGGTCGCCCCTGCCGACACGACGATCGGTGCGCTCGTCGACGGTGGCGCCGCCAGCAATCTCAACGTGGGGCTCTACGACGCGGCCGGCATGGCGCTCGCGCAGGCCGAGGGCGCGAGCTCGTTCGAAGCGATCGAAGAGTGCGTGCACGCAGGCACCTACTACGTGCGCGTGTATGCCTTCGGCAGCGCCGACAACGACTACGACATGTTGCTCGAGGCCACGCCGGGCGCGTGCGTGTCGGCGTGCATGGACGACGACCTCGAGCCCGACGACACGTTCGCGCAAGCGACGTACGCCGAGGTCTATCCCGATCCGTACGTGAACATGGACCGGATGATCTGCGGCGGCGACGACGACTGGTACGAGATCGCGCTCTACACCGGTGAGAGCGTCGCGGTCGATCTGGACTTCACGCAGAGCTCGCCCGACGAAGACCTCGACCTGCACTTCCACGACGACGGTGGCGTCGACCTCACGCCGTGCGACGAAGACTCGCCGGGCACGTGCACCGACGCGCAGGGCCAAGGCACCAACAGCGACGAGCACTACGAGTTCACGGTCGACGAGGCCGGCTGCTCTCCGTGCACGTACTACGTGCGCGTGCACGGCTGGGACGGCGCCGAGAACAGCTACGGCCTGACGCTCACGCTGCAGTGAGGCGCGACGCGATCGCGGGCTCGCGGTTGCGCGCGGCCGGTGTGATGAAGGCAGGCCAGGCCGGTTGCCAGGCGCAACGGGTGTGGTCACGGCGACCACCTGGGCAGACGCCGTCTTGCGGCGCTTTTGGCTGGGATTTCGGGGTGGGGAGGAGGTTCCCCTACTGGCACGCACATTGCTCACGCGTGGGCAACCTGCCTGGGCGATTCGCCCAATCTCCCCCGAAGGATCTCCCATGCGAACGACTCCGCACCTCTGCCTCGTGGCGCTCGTCGCCGCGGCCTGCAACGAGCAAGGCTCCACCGGTGACGTCGAGATCATCGACAACCGCGACGGCGTCTACGACTACGTCCTCGGTGTCGACGAAGACGGCAACAAGATCACCGGCGGCGCGCACAAGGTCGCGTCGTTCGACGATGCCGGCAAGCGCGAAGCGATCGACAGCCAGAACTTCCCGCAGCGGCTGCATCCCGATCTCACCACCGGCAGCGCGTATCGAGTGTTCGACGCGTCGCTCACCGAAGGCGAGACCACGTGGCCGGTGTTCGCATCGACGTGGTGGCCGCAGTCGAAGAACGGCACGGCGTGGCGTTGGCAGCCGGGCGCGAGCCAGAGCTACGCGAACCTGAGCGATCGCGATCGCCTCTCGCCGCTCGAGAAGTACGACCTGCTCTTCAACCCCGGACAGAGCCGGCAGGTCGAAGCGGTGTCGCACTGCACGTTCCCCGACTCGCAGGCGAACGGTGACGACTGCACGCAGGTGAGCCATCCGGCGATCACCGTTGCGGGCCCCGCGACGGAGTGGGAGCTCGAGAACCAGGGCCAGTACCAGCAGTACGAGCCCGACACGTGGTGGGGTCACTGCAACGGTTGGGCGTCGTACGCGACCACCGAGCCGCTCGGCTACCCGCGTCGTGACGTGCGCGTGCGCCTCGAACAGAACCGCATCGTCGAGTGCACGGACGGCAACACCACGGGCTGCATGCTGTTCCGCATGGCCGACATCGAAGCGCTGATGACCGAGCTGTACTTCAGCGATCAGGCCACGTTCAGCGGCCGTCGCTGCAACACCTCGCCCGATCAGATCCAGCGCGATGCCGACGGTCGTCCCACCGACGTGTCGTGCCGCGATCTCAACCCCGGTGCGTTCCACATCGCGATCGTCGGCATGTTCGGGCGCGGCGCTCGCAACCTCGTCACTGGCGAGACCGGCGGGCACCCGGCGTTCGTCATCGACCACAACTACGACCACGAGATCTGGAACTTCCCGATCGTTCGCTACCAGATCACCGAGCAAGAGACGGTCACCGAGGCCCAGGCCACGCAGCTCGTGTCGGAGAACGGCTCGGACTACGGCTGGAACGCCCAGGCCACGCAGTTCCGTCGCATCCAGCTCGCGTACTGGATGGTCTCCGACTCGGTGGGTCCGACGCAGCTGCTCAACCGTGCCGATACCCGCACCGTGGATCCGGTGCGCGTCGAGCTCAACTACGTGCTCGAGCTCGACGGCTCGAACCGCATCCTCGGCGGCGAGTGGATCCAAGATCCCGTCGCGGTCGGCGAGAACAACAAGGAGCTGCATCCGGACTTCATCTGGATGGCGATCGACCATCGCGGTGCGGGCGAGGCCGCCGACGACACCGGTGGTGACGACGACAACCCGTTCATCTCCTACGACCGCGCGCGTGCGCTGCTGCAGTGCGCGAACGATGCCAACACCTGCGCGCCGGCGCGCATGGGTGGCGACGACACGCTGATGGACTTCGTCGCCGACGTCGGCAACGCGCAGACGCGCAGCTACGACACCGGCGTGGTGCAGCCGGGCACGTACCGCGTGGTGATGAGCCACGACCCCGCGCGTCCGGGTGGTGATGCCGATCTCTACGTGCGCGTCGGCTCGGCGCCGACGCTCTCGGCCTACGACTGCCGCCCGTACAGCGACGGCAGCGACGAAGAGTGCACCGTCGAGGTCACCGCAGCGACGACCGTGTTCATGCAAGTGCGCGGCTACGGTGCGAGCAGCAACGCGTTCCGTCTCGTGGTCACGGGCGGTGGTGGTGGCGACGAGCCCCCGCCGGCGTGGGAAGGTCTGCACGAGTCGGGCTCGGTCACGCGCAATCAAGAGGTGCGCTTCGCGACGCCGGAGCTGCCCGCGGGCACCTACCGCTTCGACATGACCGGCACCGGTGACGCGGATCTCTACGTGCGTCGCGGCACCGCGCCGAACACCACCACGTTCGACTGCCGTCCGTACGCGAACGGCTCGGCCGAGACCTGCAGCGTGACGCTGCAGTCGGCCGGTGCGATCCACCTGATGGTGCGCGGCTACGCGGCCTCGTCGACCTACGAGCTCGACGGCGCGCAGCAGTAGCCAACCGGCATCCCGCGAGAGCGGCGCGAGCCCATCGGCTCGTCGCCGCTCTCTTCGTTGGTTGGCGGGACGAACTCGGCTGCGTCGGCGGTAGCCCCCTCGTGCCCAGCGGATCGATGCAGGCGGCCGCTGCCGCGATGGAAGCGGTGCGGGCCCAGCGAAAGCACGATCTGCAGGTCGCACGCCGCCGCGAGCTGCGACGCGCGCAGCTCCACGCGGGGCCGCTCTCGGTCGAGCGCGAGCGGCATGCGTTTGCCTGCGCGTTCGCGTGCCTGGAGTGTGGCTACCTGGAGTTGCCGCGGATCGGCGGCGATCCGATGCGCACCGATCGCGCCGGCGCTCCGACGCACGCGTGCCCGAGTTGTCGCACGCGAACGTGGCTCGATCTCGCGGAGGTCAGCGATGCGGATGCGCTGCGCGAGCACGAGCGCCGCGAGATCGCGCTGCGTGGTGGCATCGCGCTCTCGCTCTGCGGTGCGGTCGGCAGCCTACTCATCACTTCACTCGGTGTGCTCGGCTGGATCGGCAGCACCATCGGCATCATGACCGGCACGACGATCGCGATCGGCATGGCGCTCTTCCTGTTCACGATGCGCCATGCGATCGCGGGGCTCAGCACACCGCGACGATCCGCGGTGCGCTGGCGTGCACCGGTGCGGCGTTGGCGAAGCGGTCGCGTGCTGGGCGACGGCCCTGCGCACGGCATCGAGAAGCGCGCACCGATCAGCGGACGCACGTGCATCGGATGGCGCGTCGAGGTGCGCTACCCCGGTGATCGCGGCGATGCGTTCGCGCTGATCGAGCAGGACTGCGAGGGGCTCGCGGTCGCGAACAACGTAGGCGAGCCGACGCTGGCGACCGCAGCGTGCGAGGTGCGAGCGGACACGGCGGAGGCGAAGCGCTGGCTGTCGTCGCGCGGCATCGATCCCCACGATCGGCTCGAGATCGTCGAGCGGCTCGTGCACGACGGTGACGCGCTGGTCGTGCGCGCGAATCGGCTGGGCGTCGCCGCAATCGTCGTCGGCGCGTGATCGATCGGCCACGCCGGCGTCCCGCGAGCCACAGTGGCCCGCTTTCGGACGCACGATCGTAACGTTGTGGTCTGGCCGCGGCCCGCGGCGATGGCACGAAGTGGTCCGTGGACACGCTCGAGGTCATCGAAGCCGGGACGCGGCCTTCGCTCGACGAGGCATTCGAGGCCGGCCTGCGCGAGTTCCTCACGCGCCACGGCATCGATGCGCCGGTGCGCGTCGACGAGCCGGCGCTGACGCGCGTGGTGATCGTGCGCGACGAGCAGGGCACGTTGCTGGGCGGCGGCCGCGTGCACCAACGCCACGCGAAGCACGGCTTCCCGGCGCAGTGGACGTTGCGTCACTTCGTCGAGCAGCGCGAGCACGTGCGCGCGCGGACCAACGACGCGGTCGAGATCGCGGGCCTGTGGGCGACGACGTCGGCGCAGCGCAGCGGCATCGCACGGCTCATCGCACAGGGCTGCCTCGCGAGCGCGAAGGCGATGGGCAAAACCACAGCGTTCACGATCGGTCACACGCGCTTCGAGCAAGTGCTGCGCGCCGTCGGCCTCGCACCGGTGCTCGGGCTCGGCGAAGTACCGTACCCGACGCCGAGCTACGCCGCGCGCCTCTACAACGCCGAGCTCGCCAAGCTCCCCGGCGCGACGCGCCACGATCGCGACGTGATCACCACGATCGTCGAGAACCTCGCGCTCGGCCCCGCACCGATGCCGCTGCACGAGCTCGCCTCGATCGAGCACGGCTGCCCGAGCTGGACCGTGAAGCGCAAGAGCACGAAGCTCCGCGCGGCCTGCTGATCAGCGCTCTTCGAAGCAGCCGCGGCCGGGCCGACATTGCTCCGGCACGCATAGCGCCGCATCCGGCCCGGTGACGAACTGCGTCTTCAGGCACTGGTAGCTGCTCGACTTGGAGGTCGCGAATGCGTCGGGCGTGTCGGGGCCGTAGACGTGCAGCGCTTTCGTGCGCAGGAATCGGCACACCGGAGTGCCGGCGTCGAGCAGAGCCTTGGTGTCGTCGTCGAAGGTCGGCATGGTCTTCACTCCGGCAGTGGAATGCCCGCGGCGCGGTGCAGCGCCGTTCGCAACAGGCCCTTCACGAGTGGCACCTTGTAGCCGTTGTGCTCGAGCGGCTTCGCCTTCGCGAGCGCAGCATCGGCCGCCTTCGCGAACAGCTCGGCGCTCGGAGCTTGGCCTTCGAGCAGGGCCTCGGCGTCTTTGCTGCGCCACGGGATCGGTGCGACGTGGCCCAGCGCCACGCGCACGTTCGCGAGCTTTCCACCCGCGATCGCCAAGCGCACCGCGACCTCGCCGAGCGGCCAGTCGTGGGAGTGCTTCTCCTTCGCGGCCGCGTAGGCGGAGCGCTGATCCGCGGCCGGCTTCGGCAGCGACACCGCCAGCAGCACCTCGCCGTCCTTCAGCGTGTGCTCGCGCTTCGGGTCCACCGTGGGCGGCGAGAACAGCTGCTCGATCGGAATCGTGCGCTCGCCCTTTCCGTTGCCGACCGCCACCGTCGCATCCAACGCGACCAACGCACACGCGAGCGTCGACGCGTGCACGATGAAGCTCGGTCCGCCGCCGAGGATCGCGTGATAGCGATTGTCACCGGTGAGCGCGAAACACTGCGCGCCACCTTTCTTCAGACAATCGAGATCGACGTGGCGGTAGTACCAACAGCGCGGCCGCTGCAGCAGGTTGCCGCCGAGCGTCGCCGCGTTGCGGATGCCGGGCGTCGCCGCCGAGCCGGCCGACTCGCGCAACGCGGCGTGTGCCGCTCCGAGGTCGTCGTAGTCGGCGAGCTGCGCCAAGGTGACCAATGCACCGATCGTCCACGCACCACCTTGGTCGACCACGCCGCGCATGCGCTCGCCGTGCTCGCCGTCGATCGCACGCAGCTCGATCAGCTCGTCGGGCGCCGACAAGCCTTCCTTGAGGTGGTCGATCAGGTCGACGCCACCCGCACGGAACATGCGGGTCTGCGGGGCCTTCGCGACCCGTTCGCTCGCGGCCTGCAACGTCGGCAGCCGCACCAGCGAGAAGCGGTTCATGTCGGGCTCCCTCCCTTGGGTACCACGCCGAGCGCGGCGAGCACCTTCGCGGGTGTGATCGGCAGGCTGCGCACCGGCACGCCGATCGCGTCGTACACCGCGCACGCGATCGCGGCGGCTGTCGGAATCGTCGCCGGCTCGCCGATGCCGGCCGCACCGGTGCTGTTCGCACCGGTGTACACGTCGGTGAGCACCACCTCGATCTCCGGGATGTCCTGCGCGCCGGCGATCTTGTACTGCTCGAAGTTGGGATTGAGCATGCGTCCGAAGTCGCGATCGAGCACGCGCTCCTCGAGCAGCGCGTAGCTGGTGCCGAGGATGATGCCGCCGTTCACCTGACTCTTCGTGGTGAGCTCGTTCATCACGCGCCCGCAGTCGTGCATCGCGAGCACGCGCTTCGCCCGGATCTCCCCGGTCCACGTGTCGACCTCGACCTCGGCGAACTGCACACCGGCGATCTGGTTCATCGGCTGATCCATGAACTTCATGGGGTACCAGCCGTAGGTCTTCGCCCGCGACGCGGTCGCGACGATCGCTTCGCTGGGCAGCTTCTTGCACACCTGCTCGAAGCTCAGCTTCTTCTCCGGCCCCATCAACGAGCCGTCGGGCCCCCACTGCACGTCCTTCGCGGCGATGCCGAGCGCGTCGGCGGCGACCTCGAAGAGCTGCTGCTTCGCGCGCTCGCACGCGTTGCGCACCGCCGGCGTGACGCTCGACGTCGTCACCGAGCCACCGCTGCCGACCGACGGCCCGTGCTCGGTGCGACCGATCTTCACGGCGATCGACCCGACCGGACGATGCAGCACCTCGGCGGCGATCATCGCCAGCACGGTGCCGATGCCACTGCCGATGTCCTGCACGCCGTTCTTCACCTCGACTTTGCCGTCGCGAGTGATCGTGCAGGTCACCTGCGCCGCGCCGCCGCGACCGAAGTCGCCCCAGATCGAAGCGGCCACGCCGACGCCACGGCGTAGGCGCGCACCTTTGTCGCGCAGCGCCTTGGTCTGCGCACGCGCTGCGGTCCAGCCGAAGCGCTTCGCACCTTCCTCG
>DASZPU010000912.1:0-12091 GCA_035550195.1 Nannocystaceae bacterium | reverse complement strand
CGCAGCACGCTCGCGCTCGCCGACGCGCTGCCACGGCTGCAGCTCGACGCGTCCGAGAACCTGCTCGTCTTCGTCGATCAATTCGAGGAGCTCTTCCGCTATCGCGGGCTGTCGCGCGCGAGCTCCGAGGACGAAGCGCTGCACTTCGTGTCGTTGCTGCTCGAGGTCACGAGCCGCGCCGACCTGCCGGCATTCGTGGTGCTCACGATGCGCTCGGACTTCCTCGGCGAGTGCGGGCAGTATCCCGCGCTCGCGACGGCGATCAATCGCGGCCAGTATCTCGTGTCGCTGCTCAATCGCGGGCAGCGCGAGCGCGCGATCGTCGGCCCGCTGCGCACCATCGGCGTGGGGATCGAGCCGCGCCTGTTGCACCTCGTACAAGCCGAGGCGCGCGACAAGCTCGATCAGCTCCCGTTGCTCGAGCACGCGCTCATGCGCACGTTCGACGAGTGGCGGCAGCGTCCGCATTCGGAGTCGGACCCCGGCCTCACAGAGGACGACTACGTGCACGCCGGCGGCATGGCGCACGCGCTGTCGAAGCACGCGAACGAGGCCTACGACAGCCTCTCGCCGGAGCACCAGGCGCTCGCGGAGCAGCTCTTCCGCGCGCTCACCGAGCGTCGCGAAGATGGTCGCGCAGTGCGACGGCCCTGCCGCGTCGCCGAGATCACCGCGTCGGTGCCCACCACCCTCGCCGACGTGAAGACGGTGATCGAAGCGTTCCAGGGCGATCACCGCCACTTCATCATCGTGCGCCCGCAGACCATGGCGCTGGGCGAGAGCTCGGAGCTGGACATCGCGCACGAGAGCTTGATGCGCGTGTGGGATCGCCTCGCGAGATGGACGCAGCGCGAGGTCGACGATGCGGCGCAGCTCCATCGCCTCTCGGAGTCGCTGGCGCTCAATCGCAAGGGCGCGACCGGGCTGCTGCGCGATCCGGAGCTCGCGCTCGCGCTGAAGTGGCGTGACCGGGCGCGACCTTCGCTGGTGTGGGCGGCGCGCTACGGGGTCGATCTCAACGACATCGAGGGCTTCCTGCAGCGCAGCACCCACGAGCACGCGAAGGAGCGTGCCGAGGAAGCGCGCACGCGACTCGACGAGCGCGACCGCGAGCGGGCGGAGTTCGAGCGCACGCGACGACAGAACCGTAGGCTGTTCATCGTCGCGTTGACGGCCGTGGTGGCGCTGGTGCTCGTGGGGGTGATCACCGCAGCCTACGCCGTGCAGCGGCAGTCGTTGGCGTGGGTGCGCTTCGGCGCGGACCTCCAAGCCCAGACCGCCCACTTCACGGCGTGGCGCGCTGCGATCGATCGCTTGACCGCGCGTTGGGTGTTGAGCGCAGAGAAGCAGAGCGCGGAGCTGGCGACGAAGGCCGCGCGCTACGAGGCCAAGGTGGCGCGCGCGGAGGCCGATGCGCTGCGGCTCATGGCGGCCGAATCGGCGAGCGCGTCGAGCACGGCGCGGCTCACCGCCCAGCTCGCGCACCAGCGTGCGAACGTCGCCAACGACGAGCTCGTCACCGCGAAGAAGTCGCTCGAGAAGGTGCAGAAGGGCCTGGTCGACGCGCAGAAGTCGATCGCTCGTGTCGACGCCGAGCGTGCGAAGAAGGACGCGGAGCTCGTGGCGACGAAAGCCGAGCTGCAGAAGCTGGAGTTCCGCCGCAAGAAGCTCGAGGGCGTGCGCGCACCGCAGCCGACGCGCGGAGGTGGGCCGTGATCACCGGCAACGTCTTGTTCCTCGCCGCGAATCCCCAGAGCACGGAGCGGCTCGCGCTCGACGTCGAGTGCCGCAACATCGACGAGCGGTTGAAGCTGGGGCCGGAACGGCCGTTGAAATTCGAGAGCCGCTGGGCGGTGCGCACGATCGATCTGCAGCAGGCGCTGCTCGAGGTGGCGCCCACGGTGGTGCACTTCTCCGGACACGGCGCGGGCACGTCGGGCATCGTGCTCGCCGGCAAAGACGACAGCGCGGTGCAGCACGTCGACGGCGCTGCGTTGCGCGGCCTGTTCGCCGCCTTCGCCGACACCGTGAAGGTGGTGGTGCTCAACGCGTGCTGGGCCGAGGCGCAGGCGCAGGCGATCGTCGAGGTCGTCGATGCCGTGGTGGGCATGCGCGACGCGGTCGCGGACGAGGCCGCGCTCGCGTTCTCGCTCGCCTTCTACCAGGCGCTCGCGTTCGGCAAGCCGGTCGCGCAGGCCTTCGCGCTGGGCGTGAACCAGATCGAGCTCGAGGGTCTCGCGGATCAGCGCGACGTTCCGGTGTTGCTGCAACGAAAGCAGGTGACCGATGGCGGACCATGATCGACAAAGCGGCGTGCGCGTGACCTTCGACGAGGCGCAGTGGGAGCTGTCGGCCCCGGCGCTCGCACGCGGTCCCGTGCGCGGTGTACCGAGCTCGACGACCGCAGCCGATCCGCTGGCGGATGCGATCGCGAGCCAGGATTTCGAGCTCGTCGACGACCTCGAGATCGCCGCTCGTCCGGCGACGCGCGCGGCTCCGACGACGACACCGACCGTCGAGGTGCCGGTGCCGATCGACCAACACGCGATCATGTTGGTCGCGCGCGACGACGTCTACGAGTGGGTGCTGCCCGACGCCGCGCCGCAGGGCGGTCGTCGGCTGCGCAATGGCCCGTCCGCGAGCCCGCGCAGCTTGACGTTCACGCTGCCGCTCGCGCGCTCTGCAACGACGCGTGGCCTCGGCGCGCTGGCCGGTGGCAGCGTGCGTGCGTGGGTGCTCCGTTTCGCCGCACGCGCGCTCACGCCGATCGCGATCGGCTTCCTCGAGCGCAAGGTGGAGACGCGGTTCGTCGACATGAAGGGGCCGGCGCCGCTGCAGTGGCCGACCGCCGCCGACTTCGACGGTGCAGTGTCCTCGCCGCGTGTGCTGCTGTTCGTGCACGGCACGTTCTCGAGCACGATCGGTGCCTATCACGCGCTCGCAGCCACCGAAGAAGGTCGCGCGTTCTTCGCGTGGGCGTGTACACGCTACGACGAGATCATCGGCTACGACCACGCGACGCTCAGCGTCGATCCGCTCGCGAACGCGAAGGATCTGCATGCTCTGCTCGCGCGCCGCTACGGCGACGCGCAGCCGATCATCGACGTGGTCGCCCACAGCCGCGGTGGGCTCGTCGCGCGTGCGCTCGTCGAAATGGTGGCACCGGGCGAGGCCTGGCGACCGCGCTTCGATCGCGTGGTGATGGCCGGCTGCACCAACGGTGGCACCCACCTGGCCGAGCCCCAGAACTGGAAGACGTTCGTCGACCTCTACACGAACCTCGTCACCAATGCGGTGCGCGTCATCGGCGGTACGCTCGGTCATGCGGCCACTGCAGCGCTGATCGAGAGTGGCATCCGTTCGGTCGGCGCGATGGTGAAGTATCTCGCCGTGCACGCGATCGAGGATCGCGCGATACCGGGGCTCGCGGCGATGCGCCCGGGCTCCGAGCTCGTGACAGAGCTCAATCGCACCAATCCTGGTCAGGCCGATGCGAGCCAATCGATGTACTTCGTGGTGCAGACGGAGTACGAGCCCACCGGCGACGGCGGGCTGCCGCGGGCACTGCTCGCGTGGCTCGGCGATCGCATCACCGATCAGTTCTTCCAGACCGCCAACGATCTCGTCGTCGACACTGCCTCGATGACCGCGATCGATCCCAGCGTCGGAGGATTCGTGAAAGACGTGCTCGACTTCGGCAAGACCGACTTCGTGCACCACACCAGCTATTTCGCGAAAGGGCGCACGGCGGAAACGTTGCAGCGCTGGCTCGGCGGCGATGCGCACGTCGCCGCCACTTCGCCGCGACGCATGCGTGGGGCGCGGGCGAACGGCGGCGGGCCGAAGCGCGCACGCCCGACGCGTGGCGAGGGCGGAGCCGAGCTCGAGACCGCACCGCCGCCTGCCGTGGGCAACGAATCGGTCGTCACTCCGCCACCGCTCGCGCGGCTCGAATGCCGCGCCGAGATGCCGGCGCAGATTCCGGTGAACCAACGATTCGAGCTCACGGTGATCCTCTCGCGCGAAGCGATCGCGGCGGCGGGGCCCGACGCGGTGGCGGGCACGGCCGTCGCCGACGCCGACCCCGGCAAGACGCTGTCGATCAGCGTGTCGCCGCGCGCGAATGTCGATCTCGAGGATCCATGGTTCGAGGAGAACATCGCGTTCCCCGAGCCCGGCACGCCGCGCGAGCTGTTCTTCCACGGTCGTGCGCTCGCCGAGGGGCCCGCACAGCTCTGGGTGTACGTGCGGCAGAACCGTGCCGTGCTCGCGAAGATCACCATCGATGCGCAGGTCGTAGCCACACCGGCGGCGAGCGTGAAGACGACCGCGCGCGCCGACGTCACGCCGGGGGCCGCGGTCACCTGCGAAGCGCCGTGCACGTTGCGGGTGTTCGAGATCAAGGTGGGCAGCGAGATGGCGCTGCAGTTCGAGCTCGAGGCCGAGAAGGCCAACCTCCGCCTGGCGTTCACCGCGGATCGCGAGCCCGATCTCCCGACGTTCGTGAACCGCATCTACGACGAGATCGAGAAGCGGCGGCTGCAGAACGCCAACGACACCGCGACGTTCCTGCTGGAGCTGCAGGCCTACGGCGCGACGCTGTTCCGCTCGCTTTTGCCCCTGCAGCTGCAGAACGCGCTGTGGCAGCACCGGGGCGACATCGATTCGATCCTCGTCTTGTCCACCGAGACGCACGTGCCGTGGGAGCTGCTGCACATCTGCGATCCCGCGACCGGCACGCTGCCGAACGAGCAGTGCTTCCTCGCGCAGAAGGGACTGGTGCGGTGGCTGCACAACAACCCGGTGCAGCCCGAGGTCCTCGCGGTGCGCGACGGCAAGACGCGGCACATCGTGCCCGACTATCCCACGCAACAATGGCAGCTGCCCGCGACCAAGCGCGAGCGCGAGTTCGTGGCGAAGCACTTCGGCACCACCTCGGTCGGCGACGCCGCGAGCGATCTGTATGCATTGCTGAAGGGCGATGCGGATTTCGATCTGCTCCACTATGCCGGCCACGGCGAAGCCCAGGCCGGCAACATCGACGACGCGGCGATCCTCATGCTCGGCAAAGGCATCACGCCGTGGGAGCCGGATCGCGCGAAGGCGGTGGTGGTGCGCGCATTGCCGTTGGGCACCGGGAATCGTCGCCCGTTCGTGTTCCTCAACGCGTGCCAGGTCGGGCGACAGGGACAGATCGTCGGCACGATCGGTGGCTTCGCGCAGGCTTTCCTCGCGCGCGGTGCCGGTGTGTTCGTCGCGCCGCTGTGGGCCGTCGGCGATCAGCCGGCCTTCGAGTTCGGTGAGGCGCTCTACCGTGGCTTCTTCCACGATGGGCTCACGCTCGCCGATGCTGCGACCGCGGCGCGCAAGGCTGCGGCCGCCGCGGGTGATGCGACGTGGCTCGCGTACTCGGTGTACGGCCATCACGAAGCCCGCGCGCAGGTCGAGCCCGCGCTCGCAGCGAGGTGGACGTGATCCTCGCGGTGCCCCACGTCGACGCCGGCGGTGCGCAGTCGGTGCGAGTCGCGATTCGTTCGGCGACGCCGCCCGATCCGGTGGTGCGCTTCGAGCACGTGCAGGGTCCGTGTCCGGTCGCGGTGCCGGTGCAGTGGTGCCCGCTCGTGCACGGGCCGCACGATCTGTTCGTCGCCACCGTGCCGCTGGGCAAGCTCGCACGCGACGTGCGGATCGGCCGCGTCTGCATCGGCGCAGTCGCGCGTGCGGTCGACGTACGAATGCGGGCGCTGCCGAACGAGCTACCCGGTCGGGACGAAGAGCCGCTGCGGGTGTTGTTGTCGTCGTGCTTCTATCGTCGCAACGACAGCGGCCACGTCGGTGAAGCCGTCGGAGCATTGCGCGACAAATATCCTCCGCACCTCAAGGTCCTCTGCGGCGATCAGGTGTATCTCGACATGCCGGTGTCGGAGAACCTGCCGCGGGACAAGGGGCCGCTCGGCCGCCGCTTGCTCGCGAAGTATGTCGAGCACTGGAACGACGGTGTCACCGGTCCACCGTGGGGCTACGGCAACTTCCTCGGCTGGGGCGCGAACGTGTTCGTCAGCGACGACCACGAGTTCTGGAACAACTATCCGTATCGCACCGCGATCGCGTCGAACACGTGGACGAAGCGTGGCCGCGAAGAGTGGGGCGAGCTCGCGGCGGAGCTGTTCCTCGCGCTGCAGACGTGCCGTGATCTCGACGGCGGCGCGCCACCGGCACTGTGCTTCACCGTCGGCCAGCGCAAGCGCGTGTCGTTCTGTGCGCTCGACGGTCGATTCTCGCGCACACAAGACCGCGCGTATTCGCCGGCCGACAAGGCGCGCGTGCTGCAGTGGATCGCACAGCTCGACTGCCCGGGTCTGCTCGTGCTGAGCCAGCCGCTCTTCGAAGACTCGCACGGCTTCCTCGGCCGGCGGGTCGCCGATGCGTCGCTGCAGGACTTCGACGATCACAACGAGATCGAGCGCGCGCTCTTGTCCGCGGCGCACGACATCGTGGTGCTGAGCGGCGACATCCACGGCGGCCGCGTCGCGCAGGCCGAGGGTGCACGCGCGCGCATCTACGAGGTGGTCGCGTCGCCGACCGCGTTGGTCGACTTCAACAAGTATCATCGCGATCCCGCGAACGCGACGTTTCCCGCGGCTGCGGGTCGCCGACAATCGCGTGCGTCGGTGCGCAGCGGCGCACCCGTGCTCTGCGATCACGTAGCGCTGCTCTCGATCTGCGCGAGCGATCAGAGCGTGCACATCGGCGTCGAGCACTGGGGGCTCGGCGAACGACCGAAGCTCCAAGCGCGCACGATGCTCGCCAACCTGCAGTGAGGAGGACTCATGATCCGCTCGAGGATGACGAAGAAGGACGATCGCAACCCCGATCTCGTGGACGCCGGCGGCGGCGGGTCGGAATCGACGGCGCAGCCGCAGCGCACACGCACGCGCGGCGGTGGCGGGCTCGAGTCCGCGGGCGAGGACAACGTCGCGCTCGTCACACGTCTGTGCAGCGAGAAGGGCATCGCATTGCCGGCGGTGCTGCTGCTCGGCGGCACCGATCTGCTGCACGTGCGCGCGCGCTATGCCCAGAGCAGCGCGCGCTCCGAGCTCACGCCGAGCTGTTGGAGCTTCGCGGCGATCCTGACGCAGGACGGCACCGGGTACCGCGTCACGCAGGCGAGCGCGCACGGGCACGCATCGCTCGCGGCGATCCCCGCCTGCAACGCGGTGTGCGACGTGCCGCTCTCCGACTTCGCCGATCGCGACGCGTTTCCCAACCTCGCGGTGCTCGAGTTCCCGGTCGCGGACCGCACGAAGCTCGACGAAGCGATGACGTACCTGCGTCGCGCCCGGCTCGCGCTCGATCTGGTCGGACCGCTCGCACACTGGATCACCTATCTGTGGGGCGTCGGCCAAACGGGCAATCCGCTGCTCGCGGGTATCCCCGAGCCGTCGGCATTGTTCGTCGAACGCGTATTCGCGTTCGCCAGCGTCGACATCACGCCCGGGCTCGCCGAGCCGGTCGTGTGTCCCGAAGCGATCTGGCAAGCCGCGCTGTTGTGGCGCGACTTCTACGAGGACGATGGTGCGACTTCGAGCGCGACGCCGCGCGGCTTCCATGTCATCGGACAGAAGTCTGCGGCTATGCCCGAGTCGAGCGTCGTGCCATGATCGACGGTGCGCGTGTCAGGCCGTACCGGTCGACACCGTAGGTAGATCGAATCGGGCCAACCGGATGTTGGAGATCTCGAGCACGGAGGAATGACGCCATGAGCGACCCGAAGCAACCGCCCCGCTATTGCACGCTGAAGCACTCGCCCGAGCGGCCGGTCGGCACCGGGCTCACGCGCGGTCGCCTGCGTCTGATCCGTGCCAACGAGCAGAAGTGGCTCAACGGCACGGTGCTGCACTACTACTTCTTCGACAAGGACACCGACGGGCAGTGGATCACCGACGCCAACGGCAAGCGTACGTGGGCGTCGTGGACCGCAGCGAAAGCCCAGCACGACATGGTGCGGCAGGGCTTCGCGGCGTGGCGAGAGCTCGGCATCGGCATTCGCTTCGAAGAGGTGAAGTCGCGCAGCGAGGCCGAGCTCCGCATCGGATTCATGCAGGGCGACGGCTCGTGGTCGTACGTCGGTCGCGAGGTGCTGCTGCAGGGCGCCGACGAGCGCACGATGAATTTCGGCTGGGATCTGGTCGGCGAGCTCGACACCGCGATCCACGAGATCGGGCACTCGCTGGGCTTCCCGCACGAGCACCAGAATCCCTACGCGGGTATCGAGTGGGACGAGCAAGCGGTCTATGACGCGCTCGCCGGCCCGCCCAACTATTGGAGCCGCGACGACACCTATCACAACATCATCCGGAAGATCACGCCGGACTCGGTGCAGGGCTCGAGCTGGGATCCGAATTCGGTGATGCACTACCCATTCGAGCCCGGGCTGATCAAAGCGCCCACGCAATTCCGCACCGGGCTCACGCCCAAGGGTGGCTTGTCGCCGCGCGACACCGAATGGGTGAAGTGCTTCTATCCCGCGCAGGACACCGCGGCCGCGCGCACGCTGCGGCCGTTCCACTCGGAGCGACTCGAGCTGAAGCCCGGCGAGCAGGCCGACTTCACCATCGTGCCCGAGGCGACGCGCACGTATACGATCCAGACGTTCGGCGCGACCGATACCGTGCTCGCATTGTTCGAGGACGACAACGGCAAGTGCCGCTACATGTGCGGTGACGACGACAGCGGTTTCGATCGAAATGCGATGCTGCGTCCGAAGCTCTTTGCGGGCCGCAAGTACATCGCGCGCGTGCGTCTCTACTATGCCGATCAAGCCGGCGCGTCGGCGCTGTTCATGTGGTAGGCACGCCGATGGGAACACCGCTCAACGTCACCGAGTGGATGCGCGGATACCTCGGGTTCGGCGAGCACGACGTCGAGGCCGGCTTCACCGCCGGGCTCGACGCGGGCACGCGCTTCGAGCACGAGGTGCTGATCCAGATGGACGACATCGACCGCTTCATCGCAGAGCCCACGCACTCCGCGGTGATGGACGGCAGTGTCACCTGCGAGATGCTCGGCGGCAAACAAGAGTTCACCGGCGGCACGTTCAACATGCTGGTGAACGCGGCCGAGGCCGGCACCAAGTACATGTTCTATCGCATGCCGCTGCTCGGCCGCGATGGTCAGCGCGTCACGATGTTGGGCCACAAGACGATCCGCGACGATCGCGGGTTCGATCTGTGGCAGGACATCACGACGTTGTCGGTGCGCCTCTTCGACGGATGGATCGACGGCCCCGACGTCGACACGCCGGTGATGGGCCCCGCGGTCGCGCCCGAGGACAAGGTGATCGCCGCCGGTGTGATCCACATCGAGACCAGCGACGGGTTTCGCAGCGCGCGTTCGTTCACCTCGCCGGGCTCCACCACGGTCGACGCTGCGGCGGCGGTCGAGAAGTTCGTCGCGTTCTACATGAGCCGCCTCTGGGACGTGTTCGGTCCGTTCCACCGGGTGCGCGTGTGAGCGAGCACGTCGACACCGTCGTCGTCGGCTCGGGCTTCGGCGGCTCCATCGTCGCGTGGCGGGTCGCCGAGGCCGGCAAGGAAGTCGTCGTGCTCGAGCGCGGCAAGGCGTGGGCGCCGGGCTCGTTTCCGCGGCGGCCCCACGAGATCGCGCAGAGCTTCTGGGATCCGAGCCGTGGGCTGCACGGCCTGCTCAACGTGTGGTCGTTCAAGAACCTCGGCGCGATCGTGTCGAGTGGCTTGGGCGGTGGCTCGCTCATCTATGCCAACGTGCTCCTGCGCAAGGACGAGCGGTGGTTCTGCGACGCGCTGGGGAGCGGCGAGTCGCGCGACTGGCCGATCGCCTACGAGCACCTCGTGCGCCACTACGAGCGCGTCGAGCAGCTCATCGCGGCCGAGCCCTATCCGTTCGTCGAGCTCACCGCGAAGACGCGTGCGATGCGGGCGGCGGCCGAACAGCTCGCGCACTCCGGCGCGAAAGCGACCTGGTCGTTGCCGCCGCTCGCGATCGCGTTTCGCGATGCGCAGGGCCACGCGTCCCCGGGCGCGCCGCTCGTCGAGGCCCACCCGAATCTGCACGGCGCGACGCGATCGACCTGTCGCCTGTGCGGCGAGTGCAACCTCGGGTGCAACTACGGCAGCAAGCACACGCTCGATCACTGCGTGCTGTCGGACGCGCAGCGCAAGGGTGCCGACATCCGCACGCGCGTCGAGGTGCGTCGGATCGCGCGCAAGGGCGACGGCTACGAGGTCGGCTACGTCTGCCACCGCGACGACGTCACGGACACGCGCGCGCTGCCGATCGTCACCCTCACCTGCAAGCGGCTCGTGCTCGCTGCGGGCGCGCTGGGCTCGACGTATCTGCTGCTGCGCAACCGTGCGGCGTTCCCCGGGCTGAGCGATCGCGTGGGCCACTGCTTCAACGGCAACGGCGATCTGCTCGGGCTCGTGCTCGACGCGCGCGAGCCCGGCTCGCGGCGCGGGCGAGTGCTCGATGGCAGCCACGGCCCGGTGATCACGAGCGCGATCCGCATCGCCGACGAGCGCGATGGCGACGGCGCACGCGGCAGCGGGTTCTACGTGGAGGATGCCGGCTATCCGCAGTTCGTCGACTGGATCGCGCAGGGCACACATCTCGACAACATGCTGCAGCGGATCGAGCGCTTCGCTCATGTCTGGCTGCGCAAGCACTTCAGCCAGAACCCCAGCTGCGATCTGGGAGCCGATCTCGCCGAGCTCTTCGGCGGCGACGCGGCGCGCACGTGGCTGCCGCTGCTCGGCATGGGCCGCGAGTCGCCGCATGGCTGCGCGACGCTCGACGATCGCGGCCAGCTCGCGGTGGATTGGTCGCTCGATCGCGCGGGCGACTACTTCGATCGCGTGCAGGGCACGATGCAGGACATCGCGTCGGCGTTGCACGGGAAGTTCGAGAAGAACCCGCTCTCGTATCTACAGCGCGTGCTCACCGTGCATCCGCTCGGTGGCTGTCCGATGGGCCGCAACCCGGGTGAAGGCGTGGTGAGCAGCGACGGCGAGGTCTTCGGCCACCCCGGCTTCTACGTCGCCGACGGCTCGGTGATGCCCGGCCCCGTCGGTCCGAATCCCGCGCTCACAATCGCGGCGTGTGCGGATCACTTCGCCGATCACATGCTGCGCGCGTGACCTCAGCAGTCGGGGTCGTCGCCGAGGCATTCGTCGCAGATGCCGTCGCCGTACCACTCGTCGGGACAGTACTCGCCGCCACCACCGTCGTCGCAATCGGGGTCGTCGCCGAGGCACTCGTCGCAGACGCCGTCGCCGTAGTACTCCGCGGGGCAGTCGTCGCTCGGATCCACGCCGCAGTCGGGATCGTTGCCGAGGCATTCGTCGCAGATGCCGTCGTCGTAGTACTCGGGCGGACACGACGGATCTTCACCGCCGCTCGCATCGGGCTCCGGCTCGTCGCAATCGGGATCGTCGCCGAGACACACGTCGCAGATGCCGTCGCCGCGCCACTCTTCGGGGCACTCTTCGCTGCCGCCGTCTTCGGTGCCGCCCTCGGTGCCGCCGCCTTGGTCGCCGTCACAGTCGGGATCGTCGCCGAGGCACGCGTCGCAGATGCCGTCGCCGCGCCACTCCTGCGGGCATTCTTCGCCGCTGCCGTCGGGCTCCGCGGGTGCAGATGCTTCGACCGATGCGAACGCGATGCGATCGGTCGTGCCCGACGGCACCGTCGCGGTGCCCGTGGTCGCCGACGAGATGATCGCATCCGCGATCTCGTCGACCGCCGCGCTGGGATGACCCTCGAGGTAACGCGCGACGATGCCGGCGACGTGCGGCGCGGCCATCGACGTGCCGTCGATCGTGTTGGTGTCGCTGTTGCTGCTGTTCCATGCCGACGTGATCGACACGCCGGGTGCGAGCACATCGACGCACGAGCCGGTGTTGGAGAAGCTCGCGAGCTTGTCGTCGCGATCGGTGGCTCCGACGGTGATCGCGTCGGGCACGTTCGCGGGGCTGTAGCTGCACGCGTCGGCGCTCGCGTTGCCGGCTGCGACCACGAACGGAATGCCCGCGTCGGTCATCTTCGCGACCGCGGT
>DASZPU010000911.1:0-6223 GCA_035550195.1 Nannocystaceae bacterium | reverse complement strand
ACTCGCTCGGCCCAGCCTGGGCCGCGCCCGATCCGAAAGTGGACTATGTCGGTGTCTCGTCGTCGCTACCGCGACCGAAGTCGCGCTGCAACGCGCCCGCCCAGCGCTCGAGATCGTCGACGGTGCTGCGGATGACGGCGTCGGAGGCGTGCATCGCGAGGATGCGCTCTTTCAACATCGCACGCGCGCGGAAGAGGCGGCTCTTCACGGTGCCGGGTTGCACGCCGAGCACGCTCGCGATGTCGGCGACGCCCATGCCTTCCCAGTAGTGCAGCTCCACGCAGATCTGGAAGTCGATCGGGATCGTGCGCAGGCCTTTCAGCAGCAGCTTCTTCTCTTCTTGCATCGCACGGAGCTGGCTCGGCGTGCCCTGCAGATCCTCCGCGGAGATCTCCATGAAGTCCTCGAGCTTCGCGTGGGTACGCTTGTCGCGATACTGATGGAAGAGCAGATGGCGCGCGATGCCGAGTAGGTACGCGCGAAACGTGCCTTCGCGGATGCGATCGACGCCCTCGAGGCTGGCGAGGAACGTGCGCTGGGTGAGATCTTCGACGTCCGCATCGATCTTGCTGCGGAAGAAGCGATAGACGCTGCCGAAGTGACGATCGACCAGCTCGTTGCCGGCCGCTTTGTCGCCGTCCTTCCAGCGCGCGAGCAGCTCGAAGTCGGTGCTCAACGCGTCGAGTCTACCTCAGCTGCGGCGGAACGATGGACGCGGTGCGTCGCGCAACACTCGGAGGAACCACACCACACCGCCCGCGAGCACGAGCAGCGAGAACGCACCGCATGCGATGCCCCACGCCCAGTACGGTCCGCCGAGCGCGTTGGCGATCTGTGCGGTGTCGGAGGGCAGCAAGCCCGCACCGGTGACCGCGGTGTCGGTGAAGAGATAGTCGGCGCGCGAGAACACCGAGAGCGCGAGCTGGGTGCCGAGCAACACGGTGGCGAGCTGCACCGTGCCGTCGCTCGAGCGCAGCGCGAGCCAGCCGAAGCCCGCCACGAGCGCGATGGTGAACGCGATGCCGAACGGATTGCGCACGACCAACACGAGCGCGACCGCGAGTGCGATCGCCATGAAGCCGAGTAGCCCTCGCGAGCCGCGGATCGATCGACCGGCGACGAAGGCCATCGCTGCGACGATCGCCGGACCGACGAGACCACCGGCGGAGACGAACGCCTGCACGCCCGCGCTACCACTGCCGTGGTGCTGCGCGACGCCGGAGCCGTCGGCGAAGATCATGAAGCTGTCGAACGAACCACCCGAGACGATCGCCGCGAGGCCGTGGCCGAGCTCGTGGAACATCGTCGACAACAGCAGCAGCGGATACGCGAGGAACGCTCCGAACGGGATCACGTAGAGCGCGAGCGTGATGACGACGCTCCACTTGAGGGCGGTTCGAGCGCGTCGCCGCGCCGCAGCATTCTCGAGCCAGTCGAGGTGGTGCATTCGTCGTTCCCTTCCCGAAGCTTGGCATACCGCGCAAGCCGTCCGACGATTTCCCAGCGTCTGCCGCGCCTTGCTACACTTCGGGGGTGCGACGCGCGTTCGCGCTGGTGGGTGTGCTGGGCTGCTCGAACGTCGAGCCGTATCCCTACCCGTACACGACGTCACCGACCGGCGTCGCGACGGACGCGACCGAGACCAGCGCGGGCACGGGCGGATCCGACAGCACCACCTCGGGCGCCGACACCACGACGGGCGAGTGTCTGATCGGCGCCGAAGGTTGCGCGTGCACGCCGGGCGACGGCTGCGATCCCGGGCTCGCGTGTCTCTCCGAGGTGTGTGTCGACCCGGGCCCGCTGTGTCCGGTGGGCACGCAGAGCTGTCCGTGCACCACCGAGCTCAGCTGCGATGCCGGGCTCGAGTGCGTGTCGAATCACTGCGTGCCGAGCGGTTGATCGGGCTGCGGCGGCCCAGGCTTCACCACCTCGGCGCCGCCGGTCGGCATCGCGAACTTCGCGGCGTCGACCGGACCGTTGAGCTCCATCTTGGTGATCTGCTGCGTCGCTTCCGCGAGCTTCGCATCGGTGACCTGACGGAACGGCAGCTTGAGCCCGTCGACCTCGCGATAGTCCTGCAGCTTCACCGCGATCGGCATCTCGCCGAGCGGCGTGGAGCCCTTGAACGCTTGCGCGACCTGTAGACCATCCTTCGCATCGAAGGTGAGCGTGACCTTCGCCCCGCTCTTCGAGGTGAGCTCGACGTCGTACACCTGCTTGCCGTCGAGCTCGCGCGCGGTGATGGTGTTGGCGGATGCGAAGTAGCGCTGCCAGTCGGCGGCCAGCAACAGGCTCGAGCCCCAGCTGTACTGCTCGGCCTCGGCACCGCTCAGCTTGCGCAGACCGTTGATCGGATCCTCCGACCAGATCACCTCGCCTTGTTTGCCACCGCGGATCGTGCCGATGCCGACCATCGTCTGCTCGGTGTAGAAGTCGCCTTCCTTCCACCACAGCTTCATTCCGCCGGTGATGTTCTGGCCCGACACCGAGAGCTCGCCCTCGACGTACCAGGACTTCACGGCGTCGATCTTCTCGCGACCGCCGACGGCCGCGACCGCTTGTTCGAGCAGCGCGCCGGCTTCGGGCAGATGATCGCCGCCGCCTTCGTCACCGGCCGCGGTGGGCGTGCCCTTCGCGTCGCTGGTCGCGGCGGCCTTCGGATCGCTCTTCGACGCTTCGGTCTTCGCCGCGTCGCCACCCTTGTCGCACGCGCACGCGATCGTCAGCGCGAAGATCCATGCTCGAGTACGCATCGTCATTCCTTGCCGCTCTGCTCGCCGCTCGCGAGCCGTTCGATCGCTGCCAGCAACACCGGATCCTTGCCGGCCGCGAAATCGGCCCGCGTCTCGACGACGGTGACATCGGGCACCACGCCGACGCCTTCGATCACCGTGCCCTTCGGCGAACGATAGTCACCCACGACGTACTGCAGGATCGCACCGCCCGGCAGCTCGTCGATCACCGACGGCAACGCGGCGCCGGCGGACGCGCGCGCGCCGATCACCTGCGCGCGCGACAGATCGCGCAGCCCGGCCGCGAAGATCTCCGAGGTGCTCGCGGTGCCTTCGTCGACCAGCAGCACGACCTCGCCCTTGAACGGATCGTTGCCGACGTCGACGTTGAACTCCTGGGTGAAGTCGCGAAACTGCAGCTTGCCGAGGCTGCCCGGCGACTCGAGCAACAGTCGCGCGACCGGTACCGACATGGCGCCGACGCCACCGGGGTTGCCGCGTAGATCGAGCACGAGTGCTTGCATGCCCTTGCCGCGGAGCTCGGCCATCGCTTCCTCGACGCGCTTGACCATCGGCAACATCCACACGTTGAACGCGAGATAGCCGATCTTGCGATCCTTCGTGAGCGCCGGGTCGATCATGCGGTGCTCGACGCGCGTCGGGATGTTCTCGAGGTTGCCCAGCGTGACGCGTTTGCCCTCGGGCAGCGCGCACGTCACCGTGCGCACGACCTTGCGCTCGGCGCCCTTGGCATCGAGCTCCGCCAACGTGAGCTCGCGGGTCTGCCCGGCGCGCGCGCACGACAGTCGCGACTCCGCGATGCGACCGAGCTCGAACGCGAGCTCCGACGGACGATCGGTGCGCGCCTTCACCTTCGCGATCGCATCGTCGAGCTCGCGATTCTCGACCGCGAGCAACGTCGAGCCGGGACGCACCGCACCGAGGTGACCCTTCGCCTGGCTCTGCGTGACCACGAGTCGCTCGTCGACCCAACGCACGCGCAGCGGCGGCTCGGCCGGACCGACGCGCTCGTCACCTTCGCTGCGACCACCGGGTGCGAAGAGTCGGAAGTGACTCTGCCCGAGCTCGCCGAGCATCTCGTTGATGATGTCGTACGCCTGGTTGCGATCGTCGACGCCGACGAGCTTCTGCGCGTACGACAACCGCAACGCGGGCCAGTCGACGCAGCCGAGCGTGGGGTCGTAGTGCTTCTCGAGCACCTTCTGCCACACCTGCTGCAGCGTCTGTGCGTGCGGGCTCTCGGGCAACGGCGGCAGCTTCGAGACGTCGAGCAGCGAGAGATCCGCGCAGCGTGGCGCGTCGGTTCGCGGCGACGTCGGTTCGGGCTGCTTCGCCTCGACCTTCGTGTCCGACGGCGGCGCGTCGGCAGGCGGCGATGGAGCGCACGCGACCGCGAGCAAGCCGATCGCGAGCAGACCCGCGCGCGGGCTCATTCGTACGTCACGCGCTCGAGAGCCGCGAGATCGAGCACGATGATCTCCTGGCGGCTGAGATTGAGGATGCCGTTGCGCTGCATGCGGTTGAGCGCGCGCGAGATCTCTTCGCGCACCGTGCCGAGGCGCGCGGCGACCGTGTTCATGTCGAGCTGACGCGGGATGACGGTCTGTTTGCCCGGCTCGGCGCCGTTGCGCACCGCCAGCGTGAACAAGAACGATGCGAGGCGGCGCTCGACCGAGCGCAGCGACAGATCGAGCACGAGATCGATCAAGCGATTGGCGCGGAACGCCATGTGGCGCATGAGCGCGAACGCCAGCGCTTCGCTGCGCGCGGTGAGCTTGACGACCGCCTCGGTCTCGAAGCGATACACCTCGGAGTCCGCCATCGCGAATGCCGACGCGGCACACTGCACGTCGCGCGGCAGGAAGCCCTCACCGATCATCTTGCCGGGCTCGGCGAGGTAGAGGATCTGCTCGCGACCTTCGCTGGAGATGAGGCTCAGCTTGAACTCGCCCGACTTCACCAGGAACAGCCCCGGGCCGGGCTCGCCGCGACGGAAGAGCGAACGCTTGCGCTTCACGTCGAGCAGCTCTGCGATGGTGCAGAGCTGACCGATCACTTCGTCCGGCACACGGTCCCAGCCCGCCCAACGCTTGAGCATCTTCGTGACGAGCTCGGCATCGGCCGCGTCGACTGGCATGCGCGGAGTGTATCCCCCTCCGGCCGCGCGATCTACGGGGCGACCGCGAAAGAACCTCGTCGGTAGGCGCCGTGCTTCAGGCCGACCGGCTCGGACTCGGGCGCGAGCGCGCGGAGCCACTGCCACGAGAAGATCCCCGCGTCGTGGCCATCGGAGAAGCGGATCGCGATCGCGTATGCGCCCATCTCGTGGATCTCGAGCGCAGTGATCGTGTCGGGCGTATCGAGCCGACGCACCACGTCGCCGTGTCCCTGACACTGCGCGCACGGGCACCAGCTGCGCAGGTAGGCGATCGGGAGCAGCGAGCGTGCGCCGTCGTCCCAAGTGATCGCGAGCGTGTTGTCGGTGGGCGAGTAGGCGATGTCGACCGGGACCACGCAGACGCGAGCATAGCCCGCTACGTGCCGAGCGTCTGCAGCACACCGTCGAGACGCGTGCGCAGATCGTCGGGCACCGCGAGGCCGTGCGTCGCGTGGAACACGAGCCCGCAGCGCACCAGCGCATCGGCCGGACCGACTGGACGTGGGCCACCGACTGCGAGCGCGGGGCTCATCGCCTGCAGCGTCTGCTCGGAGCAGGTGCCGCGCACGAGCGTGGCGAGCAGCGCGATCGCGTCGCTGCCGAGTGTCGCGAGCAGGATCGCGAGCAGATGTTCGTCGCGCAGCACGCGAGCGATGTCGTGCTCGAGCTCGCGACGCGAAGGCGTGGTGCCGTCGTTCGCTTCGGAGCGCGCGACCACGAGCGCGAGTCGGCGCGGTGCGGGCTCGGTCTTGTGTGCGAGCCCGAGACGACGAGCGATCTCGCCGAGTGCGACGTCGTCTTGCGCCGCGAGCAACGCGCGCAGCGATCCATGGCGGGACGTCGCCTGCGTCGGGATCGCGGTGGCGATCGCAGGCGCGCGCTCGATCTGCAGAAGTGGCAGCGTGAGCTCGTGGGCTTCGATGCGGATCGCGAGCTCGCACGCACGCAGCTCGGCGCGCTCGCTCGCGGCGAGACCGGAGGTGATCGACGCCGCGATCGATCGCAAGGCGGCCGCCGCCGCGCTCGCTTCCGCGGAATCGACGCGACCCGGCTCGACGAGATAGCGCGCGGTCACGGCATCGGCGTGCGCGAGCCGACTGACAAGCGCGTCGGGCCACGCCGTGATCGCGTGGCCACTGGCATGCAACGCGCGCAGGAAACGAGCGACGCTGCGTCGCGTCGCACGGATCTCGCCAGCGAGGTCGCGATCGTCGGTGACGTTCGCGGGCGCTTCGCTGACCAGCCGCAATCTCGAAGGCGCATCGCTCACGACTCGGAGCATCGTGGGGCAGCCGTCTCGGCTTGACGCACG
>DASZPU010000910.1:0-3351 GCA_035550195.1 Nannocystaceae bacterium | reverse complement strand
AGATCGATCGCCGCCTGGATCAGGCGGTCGCGCGCGTCGCTGCGGCCCATGGTTCTGTCCTGGTGTACTTGACTGAACGTCTAGTGGCAAGGGCGGGTTACCCGCACGATGGAAATTGTGCGCCACCGGGAGCATCCGCGTCGTTCAGCAGCGGGATGCCGTGGTCTTCGAGCACGTTGCCATCGACGTCGGTGATGCGGAAGTCGAACGGGCCCTCGCCCATGCCGTCGTCTTTGACGAAGTAGTTGTAGTCGACGCGCGCGACCTCGATCCATGCGCCGGCTTGTTGCACTTCGAAGCGTGCGATCGCGGCGCGATGGTTGCGGATCTGCACCGCGGTCCAGTACGCGTTGCTGCCGTCCTTGAAGTGATAGACGACCGGGCCATCGACGTCGCAGCTGGTGTACTCCCAGCTGATCGGCACGCGGCCGGCTTCGATCGCGGCGATGTGCTCGAACGCTTCGGGGCTGAGATCGATGTGGCCTTCGGGGCAGTCGGGGCATTGATCGACGATGCGCACGTCGACGGAGCCGTTCGGTCCGTCGATGCGCACGCACGCGCCGCACACCGCCGAGGCGGCGTAGTCGACATGGTTCATCGCGCCGACCATCAAGTCGTTCGGCGTCGCCGGAAAGCCGCAGTTGCCCGAGCCGTCGGCGAAATCGTAGTAGGTGGCTTCGCCGCTGTGCTGCGCCGCGCCTGCGCACGGCGTGCCGACCTCACCGCCGTTCGACGCCGCATCGCCGCTCGAAGACGCGTCGTCGTCATCGCCACCGCACGAGATCGCGAGGACGCACGCGAGCGCACGGACGAGCCGCATCCAACGATGCTATCAGCAGAGGCTGTCGGTGTCGCAGCCGACGTCGACGGTGAAGTCGACCGGCACCGACTGGGGCGCACAGGCCTCGGCACCGCACACCGCGAACTGCAGCTCGCCCGCGATCCGCTGCTTGCCCTTGCTCTGGGGCGTGAACGGAAGATCGAACGCGAGCCCATCGGCGTCGAAGCGCGCGGCGTCGTTGCCTCGACGCTCACGCGTGTCGAGCTCGACACCACCGGTCGCATCCATGCGCAGCTTCGGCGAGTAGTCGAGGTTCATGTGCCACGGAGCTCGCGGCGCGATCTCGATGCGCGCTTGGCTGGGCTTGCCCTTCACCGCGCCCTTGGGCGCATCGATCGCGACGTCGAAGCGCGGCCCCTCGGGGTCGGCGGTCTTCGCAGCGGGCCGCGGCGCTTCGACCGCGCCGGGGCATGCAGCGAGCAGAGCGGCGAGTGCGAGCAAGGCAGATCGGGTCACGGCGATCACAACGTCACAGGTCAGCCGTTCGTATCGTCTCGGCGCGAAGATGGCCAGCAAGGCGCGCGAGCGTCAGCGCACGTCGAGCTCCAGCGGTAGCGCGCCGGCGGGGATCGGCATACTCGCGCCGATCGGGCCCATCGGATAGCGCAGGAATCCGCGGCGCGCGACCAGGAAGAACGCGAGCGAGGGATCTTCGAGCGGGCGATCGAAGGTGTAGCGCACGGTGGTCGGGAAGCCGGCGGCGTCGACCGCGACGATGTCGACGACGAGGCCGTCGAGCGCGATGCGATCGCCTTGCTTCGGCAGGCGATCGCCGCGACGCAGCAGCTGCTCGACCGGTGTCGTGAGCATCGCGCCGGCTTCCACGTCGAGCTCGAACGCATCGATCGCGACGCGACGCAGGCGATGCGGATGGGGTGCGAGCGAGAGCACCCACCACGCGCGCGGCAGTGGTGCGCCGCCCACGAAGTGGCGTACGAGCGGCGGATACAAGAGCGTCGCGGGATCGTTCGCGGTGAGCACGACGATGCGTTGCTCCGCGACGTGGCGATCGTCGACCGGCAGGCCCAGCGCGAGCGACTGGGCCCGACGACCGACATCGGCGATCGCTCGCAGCTCGAGCACGCTCCACACGCTCGCGAGCGCGACGTGGATCGCGAGCAGCAGATACGCGAGCACGCGGCGTGCTCGTGTCGCGGAGAGCCCGTGCAGGATCACCGCAGCGATCACGACGTGTCCGGTGATCGCGGGGACGAGCAGCAACCGCGCGGAGAGGAACGAGGACGCGACCGGTAGCATCGCGAGCAGCGTCGCGAGCGACGCCCAGCGCACGCGTGATGGCTCGGGCGCCGCGCGTGCGGCCGCGAGGAGACCGAGCGTCGCGAGCACACCGAGCACGGCTTGCCACCACAGCGTGCCCGGGAAGAGCGCGAGCTCACCGGTCGGAAGTGCGAGCAGCATGCCGCCGAGCAACACCGGCACGCGCACGATCGCTGCGCCGAGCCACGCGATCGGCTCGCGCGCGGGATCGAAGTACGCGCCCGATGCGAACGAGCCGTGACCGCCGAGGCGGTAGAGCACGGCCCACGCGAGGACCACCAGCAGTGCCGGTGCGAGGCCGGCGATGCGATCGCGGCGCGGCAGCTCGTACGCGACGAGCAGGCCGAGCGCACACAGGGCGTACTCGCCTCCGGCCAACGCCAGCACCCACGCGATCACGCTGCGCCAACGCGCGCCGCCGTGCTCGCGCCAGCGAATGTGCTCGCTCACCGCGAGCATGCCGAAGCACGCCGACACGATCGCGTTGCGATTGGCGAGCCACGCGAGCGGGAAGCCGTGGCACTCGTCGAGCACCCACAGCGCGAGCGCGAGCAGGGCCCAGCGCTGCGGGAGAATCTGCAGCAGCAAGCGCGCGACCACCAGCACGAGCACGAGCCACCACGCGAGCGAGTGCAGATGGAAGCGCCACGGATCGTGATCGAACATCCGCACGTCGAGCGCGATCAGCCAGCTCGACAGCGGGCGCATGCCCGAGAGCTTCAGCTCGGGGTCGGTCCACCACGGCAAGCTGCCGCGATCGAGCAGGCGTTGGTGCTCGTCGTGCGAGCCGTTCGCGAACACGAACAGCTCGTCGGCACCGCGCTCGACCGGCCACGCGCCCTCGAGCATCGCGAGCTGGGCCCAGTCGTCCATCGCGAAGCCGGTCGAGAGCGCTTGCACGCGCAAGAGCGCGCCGACGATCGCGATCAGCAACACCCACCCTGCTAGGCGTCGTCGTGCGCCGCCGGCGGGGGCTTGTCCGCCCCGCAACGTGGCGCTCACCCGCCCACCCGCACGCGCGCACGTTCGTCCGCCAGTGTCTCGATCGCGATCGGCACGCCGAGCAACCGCTCGACGAGCGCAGCGTTGGTGCGCGTGTGCTCGGTCGCGCGCTGCGTGACGAAGCCGCCGCCCTTCGCGAGCGCGAGCGGGATGAGCAGCTGATCGGCGAGGTGCTCACCGACCGGCACGTCGGCCGCGTCCCAGCGCGCGAATGCATCGCAGGCGCGCGC
>DASZPU010000909.1:0-2998 GCA_035550195.1 Nannocystaceae bacterium | reverse complement strand
GCTCGCCGTCGACGAACACGCCGTCGAGATCACAGCCGCGATCGTGGGCGAAGCCGCCGATCAAGGTCACGCGCGGGAACGACGGCGGCCACTCGACGCACGCGTCGTCGCCGAGATCGCTGCCGCTCGCGGCCTTGTACGCGGCGAGCACCGCCGCCTTGTCGTCCTTCGCGAACGCCTTCGGTGCGGGCTCCGGGGCTTTGCCGTCGTCGGCCGACTTGCCGTCGTCGCCGCCCGCGAGCTTCGTGTCGTCGGCCTTCTTCGTGTCGGCCTTCTTCGCGTCGGCCTGCTTCGCCGGCGCTTCCTTCGCGGGCGGCGTGGAGTCACAGGCGAACAGCGCGAGCGCGACGACGACGATGGAGCGCATGCGCGACGAGACTACCGCGCCGCGAGCCCGACCGCTGCGAGCTGCTTCGGCAGCACCGTCGCCACCACCCGCTCGAGCACCGCCGCGTAGACCGGCCGTCCCACCACGCCCCACGCCTCTTCGATCGGACCGACCTCCACGCCACCGGGGCTGCCGAACGTGCAGCGCAGCTCGTCGACCAAGCGCGGCAGCTCGGCGTGTACGAGCGCGCGCAGGTCACCGCTGCCGTCGTGCTCGACCAGCCAGCCCAGCAGCTCGAAGCCGAAGCCGCGATGTGCGACCTCGTCGGCGAGGAGCTGCTCGATCGCTTCGCGCGCGGGCGCGAACGTACAGACCTTCCGCATCTCGCGGAGGATCTCGACCGCATACGCCTCGCCGAGACAGAACACGCGCAGACATCCGCGCACGATGTCGTGCTCGAGCGGTGCATCGTCGTCACGCGGCAGGCCGAGCATCGCGCGATCGACCGGGCGCGGCGCGAGCAGCCCCGCACGCCGACACACCTCGAAGCTGCGCGCCGCGTGATCGATCTCTTCGGACACGACGTCGAGTGCCGCACGCACGAGCTCGGGCGGTGCGGCGATCTGCATGAGCCACAACGCGAGCTGCGATGCCGCTGCTCCGGTCGCGTACTCCGCCTGCACGCGATCCGACCACGTGCCGAGCACGACGCGCGAGACCGGTGGTGTGTCGCTCATGTGCCCCCCGACGTCGACGATCCGCTCGTGTCCGTTGCCATGCCGGTCGTGCCTTCGCTCGTGCCCGTCGTGCCGCCGCCCGTCGTCGCCGCGCCGGTATCGCTCGTCCCGCTGGTCGTCGCGACGCCCGTCGTCGCGCCGGTCGTCGTGGTCGTGCCGCCATCGCTCGAGCTCGTCGTCTCGCTGCCGCTGCTCGACGTTCCGGTCGACGTGCTGCTGTCGTCGGAGAACGTGGTGATGCCGATCGTCGTCGCGGACGGCATCTGCCCCTCCTCCGCGATCCCGCCGGTCTCGCCGATGCCGTCGGTCTCGCTGATGCCGTCCTCGTCGAACGCGGTCGCCCAGCCGCAGTTGCAGCCCCAGCTCGCGAACGTCTCGCCACTCGCGACCACCACGACGAACGGCACGGATAGCGATGATCTCGGCTTCACCGTCCCGGGTAGTGCCGCGACCCCCCGCGACGATCACTCGAGGCTGAGCAAGAACGCCACGAGCTGATCCAGCTCGGCCGCGGTCAGCCCGCTGGTGACGCCGTGGAGATCGCCAGCGTTGTGCGTGGTCAGCACGTCGTGCACGGTCGCCGCTGCGCCGCTGTGCAGGTACGGCGGGCCGTTCCACAGCTCGACCAGCGTCGGCGTGTCGAGCCCGGTGAGCGGCGCGCCGAGCCGCTGTCCGCTCGCGGCCGTGATCGTGCCGACGTCGTGCAGCAATGGATCGCCGGGCCCGACGAACGCGCTGTCGGTCATGCGTGCGCCCGCGTGACAGCTCGCGCACCCGAGCGCATCGAACAGCGCGGCGCCGGCGATCGCATCGGGCCCCAGCGATCCGTCGTCGCTGCGAAACGGGCTGGGCAGCGGTGTGTCGAGCGACGCGACGTAGGCCGCGAGCGCGTCGAGATCCGCCGACACGCCGGCCTTCGGATCGCCGAGCGTCTGCGCTCGCGTGCCGGTCGCGAAGTCGGCATCGCTCATCAGCCCCGTGCCGCCGAAGCCATTGCGGATGTCGTTCTCGAAATCCTGCACCTCGTCGAAGTTCGCGCTCCAGTGGATCGGCCCGTCGCCGGTGCCCGCGTGCCCGAGCAGCGACGCGGTGTTGCGCAGCCCTTCGCCGCGATCGGTGAAGTCCCACGTGCGGCGATCGGTTTCGCCGTCGAGGTGACAGTGCGCGCAGGCGAGGTAGCCGTCCTTCGCGAGGCGCAGGTCGTAGGAGTCGTTGAAGAGCTGCTTGCCGAGCAACAGCGCGGGCGCGAGCGGCTCGACTGCGACGATCGGCAAGCGCTCGGTGGGCACCGGCAGCCCGTCGAAGTCGCCGACGTCGTAGATCACCAGCTCGCGCGACAGATACGCGTCGACGAACAGCCAGCGATCGTCGGCCGACACCGCGATGCCCTGCGGTGCATGGCCGATGTTCAGCACGACGCCGGCTTGCCCAGCGGTGAACGCGTCGACGCGCTCGACCGCCCGCGTGCCGCGATCGACGAGGAAGAGATAGTCGCCGCGGCTCGACCACGCACCGCCCGACAACAGCGCACGGTTGTCGAGCTGCTTGCGCGCCGCGAAGTCCTCGACGAAGCCGGGCAGCTCGAGGTAGCTCACCGTCGCGCGCAGCGTCTCGTCGAACGTCAGCGGTTCACCATCGCTGAACAGACCGTGGGTGAAGTTGGCCTGCAGCGACGGCACCGCGATGCGATCGCCCTGCGGCGACACCAACACTTGATCGAGATAGCTGGGAATGCCGCCCGAGCGCGTGCTGCTGGCCGCGGTGGGGTCGAACTGCAACGTCGCGATCTCGACGTCGCCGTCTTCGCGATCGACGAGCGCGAGCTCGGCGACGTCGTCGCGCGAGCGCCAACGCGACACCGCCAAGCGACCGTCGGGCAGCACCGCGACCCCGCGCGCATCGGCGATCGCTGCAAAGCGATCGCGCAACACCA
>DASZPU010000908.1:0-23191 GCA_035550195.1 Nannocystaceae bacterium | reverse complement strand
GATCCCCGGCACCGGCTGCGGCCCGGGCTGTTGCGCGCCTGCACCCGATCACTCGCTCTCGCTCGGCTACACCGAGCGCGATCTCGCTGCGGTGCCGAACGGCGCAGATCTCGGGCTCGGCTGCGGCAACCCGCAGGCGATCGCATCGCTGCGCCAAGGCGAGACCGTGCTCGATCTCGGCAGCGGCGGCGGCTTCGATTGCTTCCTCGCCGCGCGACAAGTCGGTCCCGAAGGCAAGGTGATCGGCGTCGACATGACGCCCGAGATGATCACGCGCGCACGCGGCAACGCCGAGCGCATCGCCGCAAAGAACGTCGAGTTCCGGCTCGGCGAGATCGAGCACTTGCCGGTGGAAGACAGCAGCGTCGACGCGATCATCTCGAACTGCGTCATCAGTCTCTCGCCCGACAAGCCGGCGGTCTTTCGTGAGGCGCTGCGTGTGCTCGCGCCCGGCGGACGGATCGCGATCGCCGACATCGTGCGAACCGCGGAGATGCCCGCCGACGTGCGCGACGACGTGGCCGCGCTCACCGGCTGCATCGCGGGCGCCGCCGCCGTCGGCGAGCTCGAGCAGATGCTGCGCGACGCCGGCTTCATCGACGTGCGCATCCAGGCGCGCCCGCACAGCGCGGAGATCGTGCAGGGTTGCTTCCCCGACCGCGATCTCTCCGGCATGATCGCTTCCGCGACGATCGAGGCGAAGAAGCCCGGCACTTCGTCGTGCTGCGCACCCACCTGCTGCGGAGCCTGAACCATGCACGACGCCGCAATCGACCGTCGCTCCTGGGACACCATCGCCGGTCGATTGCGGCCGTTCATCGCGCGCCGCGTCGGTGCAGCCGCCGACGCGGACGACGTGCTGCAGGAAGTGTTGCTCCGCGTGCATCGCGGGTTGCCCGAGCTGCGCGACGACGATCGCGTCGGCCCGTGGATGTTTCGCATCGCGCGCAACGCCATCGTCGATCATCTGCGCGTGCGATCCACACGCGCGCAAGCCTCGGACGACGCGGAGCTCGAAGCCGCGGCGGCGGACAACGCCGACGAGCAGGACGCCGCGCAAGCAGTGGTGCGCGCGCTCGCATCGTTCGTCGCGGATCTTCCGTCGCCCTACCGCGAAGCGATCACGCTCACCGAGCTCGAAGGCCGTACGCAACGCGAAGGCGCCGAGATGCTCGGCATCGGCCTATCGGCGATGAAGTCACGCGTGCAACGCGGCCGCGCAAAGCTGCGCGAGATGCTCGACACCTGCTGCGAGATCGCCCTCGACACGCGTGGCCACGTGATCGCGTGCGCGCCCCGACCCGGCAAGGCGCCCAACGGCTGCGCCTGCTAGGACGCGTCGCTGCTCACGTGCGATCGACCTTGGCGAACAGGTAGAGCATCTCGGCGCCGATCTGGCGCGAGCGTTCGTCGTAGCGCGCGGCTTCCTCCGGCGTGTCGTCGGCGACCTTGGGATCTTCGTACGGCAGCGAGATCCGCAGCGCCGCGCCGGCCACCAACGGGCACTCCTGATCGGCCTCGCTGCAGGTCATGATCGCGACGAAGTCGCGGCTCGGGTTGCCGGGATCGTCGTAGCGCTTCGAGAAGGAGTCGATCGGCGCGACGTTCTGCGCGTAGCTCACCGCGTAGTGCGGGTTGTCGCCCGCGTCGCTCGGCGCGGCGACGTCGAAGCCGGCGCGCTCGAGCGCCGCGATCGTGCGCGGATTGAACGCGCTCGGCTCCGTGCCACC
Organism: Nannocystaceae bacterium; assembly: GCA_035550195.1. Taxonomy (GTDB): domain Bacteria; phylum Myxococcota_A; class Polyangia; order Nannocystales; family Nannocystaceae; genus Xiheibacterium. Next base: position 21,461 of record DASZPU010000908.1, on the reverse strand, counting down.
CGAGTAGGTCTCGACGCCGTCGATCTCATGGTAGCGCGCGGCCGCAGCCGCCCAGAGCTGACCCATGTGACTGCGACGCGAGTTGCCGGTGCAGATGAACGTCAGCCGCGCAGGCGCACCACTTCTGCGGTGCGTCGTCACGAATGCAGCGATGCGATCGAGCGACGCTCTGCGTTCGGCGGGGATCTCGTCGAGCTGCGGTGTGAGCGACGCGATGGTGCGGACCAGCGCAGGGAACATCGTGACCTCCGGTGCGGCGGATGGGCTCGGCGAGCGTGGAGCCGGTGCCGACGCGCGCTCGCAGGCGACCGGCATCGACGCGCACCAGATCGCGAGCGCGATCGATCTACCGCGCCGCATCGCGAGCCTTTCCCGGCGCGCAGCCGCCCGGCGCACAACACGGTGCGTCGACTCCCGCCGCCACGCCCTTCGGCGTTTCGTTGCGCTCCGTCATCACGTCGGTGTCGGCCTTCACGACGAAGACCTCCCACGCGTTGCCGTCGGGATCCTCGACCCACACCTTGTCCTGGACCGCGTAACAACAGGACACGTCGTCTTCGGTGAAGGTCGCGAGGCCAGCGCGTTCGAATCGCTGCTTCGCTTCGGCCACGTCGTCCGAGCTCGCGACCTGCACGCCGAAGTGGCTCGCGTTCACGCCCGTGCGCGGCGCCTGTTGCATGGTCAAGTTGAGCGAGGGCTCGCGAAGATCGAACTTCGCGTAGTCCGGGCGCCGCTTCACCGGCGGCACGCCGAACGCCTTCTCGTAGAAGGCGACCGACGCCTCGATGTCGGTGACGTTGAGCGAGACGTGGGGCTTGAGGATCTGCATGTCGGTCGTCTTTCGTTTCTGTTTCTGTCGAAACGTCGTGGCAAAAAAATCAACAGCACGACTTGCCGCCGGACTTGCCGCCCTTGCAGCAGTCCTCCCAGAGATAGTCGGTCAACGCGCGCAGCGCTGAGTAGTCCGCGCGGTAGTAGATGAAGCGGCCCTCGGATCGCTGCTTGAGCATGCCGGCCGACGAGAGCCGTTCGAGGTGGTGACTCAGCGTCGACCACGGGATCTCGAGCTTCGCCTGGAGATCCCCGACGATGGTCCCTTCGGGGTCGCCCTGCACGACGAGCCGCAGGATCGCGAGCCGCACGGGGCTGCCCAGCGCAGCGAGCTGCTCCGCGTGTCGCTCGAGCTTGGCGCCCATCGATGTTTCCACGATAGTCGAAACGTCGCGGTCGGTCAAGCGCACCCGGGTGGCGAACAGCGCGGGCGTGTTATTCTCCCGCCGACTCGATCACCCATCCGGCAACGACGACGATGAGCATGGCAGAGACGTACCGGCGCGCGCGTCGGTCGCTCGAAGCAGCGAGCGAGCAGTCCAGCGTCGAGGAGCTCCTCGAGATGCTGCAGCTCATCGAGGCGTTGCAGCGCGAGCTCGACCCCGAAGAGTGGAACAAAGCTCGACTCCGACCACCGGCGTCCGCTGAAGCTCGCGCGCGTCTCGCTGCGGAGGTGGAGGTCGTACCGGCCGCCCTCGAGGCGCTCTACCGCTGGCACGACGGATCGCCGGAGGAGTACACCGATCTCTACGGCATCGATGCGATCGGTACGGGTCGCCTCTTATCGATCGAAGAAGCGTTGTCCTTCCGCGAGCGCACGCGAGGGATCCGCAAGGACTTCTCACCCACCCACCTGCCCTACGTCGCCGTCAACGGCGGTGCCGATCTCCATGTTGTAGAGACCGCGCGGGGTCCTGTCTTCGGGTGGCGCGGCTTGTGGGACCACGAGATCAGCGACCCGATCGAGCTCGAGGAACCCCTCGCGTTGGCGATCCGCCTGGGCCTCGAAATGAGCCTGCCGACCGAGCAAAGTGGCTACGGCTCGAAGACGTGATTGTCGAGCGTAGCTCGGCGCCACGTGATCGCAATCAACGCACCGGATAGCCTTGCCACAACCATCGCAGCGTGTCCGGCAGCGTCTGCTGCAGCACGTTGTAGTCGATGTGCTCGCTCTGCAGCGCATACACGTAGCGATAGTGATACCCCGCGTCCGCGAGCGCAGCCGCCATGCGATCGTTCGCGTCCTTCCAGTTGCGCTTCTGATCGGTATCCGTGTTCCAGTCGAGATCGTATTCACCGACCGCGAGCGCGACGCGCAGCGGCTTCGCCGATTCGCCGCCGATGAGGCTCGCGTGGTACGACCATGCGCCGTCGGGATAGTCGTCGTTCGGCTGCAGATCGCAGAACGAACCGGAGTAGGTGAGAATCCGGTGATAGAGATCGGGTCGGAACCATCCCATCGTGAACGCCGCGGCGCCGCCCGAGCTCCCGCCCATCGCCGCGCGGCCTTCGGGATCGCTGGTGAGCACCACGTTGGCGTTGCTCGCGACCGCCGGCAGCAGCTCGGTCTCGACGAAGTCGACGTAGCTCGTCGACACGCTGTCGTACTCGAAGCTGCGTTGGCCGAGCGGCGTGTCTTCGTTGGGCCCGGGCTCGACGAAGATCGCGATCATCGGCGCGAGCTCGCCTGCAGCGATCATGTTGTCGAGCACCGGCACCATCGTGCTCTCGTAGAACGAGATCCCGTCCTGCACGACCATGAACGGCGCGGCGCTCCCCGCCACGTATTGTTGCGGCACGTAGACGTCGACGCTGCGATCGAACGGCTCGCCGGTCGCGATGTCGAGCGGATAGATCGCGCTGCTCGTCGAGCTCATCGTGAAGCTCGTGATCGTGCCGTGCGGCACGTTGTCGTCGACCACGGTCTCGGGCGCGGGGACGTACGGCGGCGCGATCGTGGAGTTGCCGTCGCCCTCGTCGCCACTGCCGGTGTCGTCGGTGTCGTCGTTCGTGGTCGCGCCGCTGCTCGAGGTCGCGTCGGCGGTGCCGAGTGTGTCCGCAGCGTCGTCGCTCGACGCGGACGACGAACCATCGCTCGGCGCGGTGGCCTCGCCGCCATCGCTGGTGTCGTCGGATGCGTCGACGGGTCCGTTGATCACACAAGCGAAGGCGAGCGACGGCAGGAGCAAGACCAGGGGAGTCACCGCGAGACGGGCCATGCCAGCTCATGCGCCATCGGTCGGCCAAACGCGCCACGGCCCGCGTCGAAAACCGCGAGGCGCCGCCGAGCCGCGTTCACGCAGGCTTCCGCATCACCCACACGAAGACCGTCGGCCTGAGCCGACCGACGTCGCCGTGCACCAGCGCCGAGGGCGATTTTCACTGCACGCGTGACGGCGCGTGCTCACATGGCGGCGATCGAGAAGATGCAGACACGCGCTCGATCTCGTGATCGGCTGCTTCGATTCGTCACGAAACCTGGCCGCGGAGTATAGGTTGTAGCGATCTCGAAGCACTCGTCGTGCCAGCGCAACGAGGGCTTTGCTGATCGTACGGCCACGCACCTGTACCAAGAGGCCAGCTTGTCGCTGCCGACCTCGCGTCGTAGACGTGCGATCGGAGCTCGCATCGAAGCGCGCGCTCGAGGATCACAATGTCGACGGAACGCTTCTGTTTGCTTCGTGATGTGCAACGCGTGCTCGCGATGGTCGTTGCGAGCAGCCTCGCGCTTTCCGGTTGTCGGGGGCCGGACGACGAAGCCGATGCGAGCGCGCAGGACGACCTGACGCCCCGTGTCGCGCCCGCGCCTGCGGTCATCGCGACCGAGGTCGCGACGCTCCGAGCCGCCCCCGTCGTCTTCGATCCTTCGACTGCGGTTGGGGCATTGCCGGCAGAGGCCAGCGTCGATGCCCGGGGGCAAGCGAGCTATCGCATTCCGATCGCGCCTTCGCCCGGCGTGGGCGCGATGACTCCGTCGCTCGCGCTTTCCTACAACAGCGCAGGGGGCAACGGCATCGCGGGCGTCGGCTTCACGCTCGAGGGCCAGTCCGCGGTGCGTCGCTGCACGCGCTCGCTGCTGCGCGATGGTGCGTGGGGACCGGTGCGCTGGGATGCGACCGACGCGGTCTGCCTCGATGGCGACCGGCTCGTGCTCGAGACGGGGACGTACGGAAGCGACGGTTCAGCGTACCGCCCCGCGCACGACCCGACGCAGCGCGTGGTGTTGCACGGCACGTTGGATGGCCCGGTCAGCTGGTTCGAGATCTTCGAAGGCAACGGTCGCATCCGTCAGTACGGCACGCCGGCGGCGGCGCTGTGGCGCGCGTCCGACATCGGCGAGCTCGAGCCCTACGTCTGGGCGCTGCGATCCGAACGCGATCGCTTCGACAACGAGATCGAGTACGTATACAGCCATCCACTCGTCCTGGCGACTGGGCCAGCCCAGCTGCAGCTCGACGAGATCCGCTACGCGGGCACTGGTAGCGCCGCGTCGCAGCGTCGCATCCACCTCGAGTACGACAATCGTCCCGATCTCATCGACGCGTGGTTCTTCGGCGCGCACACGCGCATGATCACGCGACTCGCTTCGATCGAGGTCGAAGGCCCCTACGAGGAGCTCGTGCGCCGCTACGAGCTCGACTACGCAGTCGATGACGATGACGACAACGCGCGCAGCCGGGTAATCGCGGCCCGTGTCTGCGATGCCGCGGACGTCTGCTTGCCCGACACCACCTTCGAGTGGGATCCGCCGCCGACGGAAGGCTGGGAGCGCTACGCCTTCGACCTGGACGAAATCCTCGAGGGCTTGATGCAGGTCGAGGTGCAACAGCTGATCGGCGCTTCGCGGCAGGTCCTCATCACCGATGGCGACGGCGATCTCACCCAGGAGCTGATGTTCGGTCGCGATGCAGAACGCATCGAGCCCTGGACGGTGTGGAACCCGCAAGGCGAGCACGGTCCCGGCAATCCCTGTCCGCCCGGCGCCCCGATCGGCTGCGAGGCGCCGCCCGAGCTCACCGACTTCTACATGCCGTCGCCGCCGCTGGTCGCCGACGATCTCGACGACCAGATCGAGATCCCCAGCGGCCTCGACGACGCCGAGCAGGCTGCATTCGGGCTGGCGCTGCGGCGCTACCGACCTTCACTCGGTCCGACGGTGATCGCGTGGAACGGCGACCGGCGCTCCGATCTGTTGATCCCGCGCAATCCCACGCCGTACTTCGGCGACCCGCCGCTGGACGCCGACGAGCAGATCTACGCGAACGGATTGTATGTCGGGACCGGCTTCGACGCGCAGACCGGGTTCGCGCTGGTCGACGTCGAAGATGGGTTCGACGCGCGCATCTACAACGTCATCACGCTCGACCACGACGGCGACCGTGCCAGCGATGCGTGGCTCTGCCGCGGGCAGTCGTATCGCGACGCGACGTGGACGTTGGGCTTGCGCAGCCCGGATGCGCCGAGTGGCTTCGATTGGCACGCGACGGATGTCGGTTGCTCGGTCCACGACGAGGTCGCGATCTTGCCGACCAGCGGCGGCGGACAGCGATTGCTCGTCGTCCCTGCCTACGACGACGACGGCGATCCGATCGACGACGACGCGCGCGTAGCGTACGAACGGCTCGAGCTCGACCTCGCGAGCGACACCGCGGGGCTGTTCCCGGTGGGATTGCCGCGCGATCGCTACCAACGCTGGCACGACGTGCGCTGTCGCAACGGGCTCGCACACACGTACAGCGGGCTCACCGTGTTCAGCGCGGGCCTCGGCAACGACAAGCTCGTCGACGTCAACGGTGATGGTCTCGTCGACGTGCTGCGCTTCGAGCTCGCGGCCGGCGACACGGTGGCCGAGCAGGACGACATCCTCCAAGGGCTGCCGATCGACGGGTCCGACGCGTTGCCGCAGGACTGGGCAGCTGCGGAGCTCTGCACCGCCGACGCCGACGACGAGCAGGACGCGGGGATCCGCCTCTACACGAACACGGGCGAAGGCTTCTTGGCCGGCCCGATCGTGGGCGAGCTCGATGGCGTCGCACATGCGAGCTACTGGCTGAACTTCGTCGGCGCGCAGCTGCTCGATGGTGACGACGACGGGCTCGTCGACCTGGCGCTGCCGTCCACGGGTGAGGACGGCGAGTGGACGCTCTTGCGATCGGTCGGCGACGGCACGTTCATCGAGGAGCCGATCTCGCTGCCGGCGGGGTGGCCGGCCTACACATCGAACGCGACGTGGCGCGACGAGCTCGACGCGAGTCGACGGGCGCGCACGTTGTCGCTGCAGGTCGATCGCAGGAGCGCAGGTGAGCTGCTGTTCGTCGGGCAGGTCGGCGATGCACCGAGCGCGACCTGGCCGACCGCCGTCAATCTGTGGCATCGCTCGATGAGCCCCGCCCTGTCGGTCGGCCGTCTGCGCGGCGTGGTCGATGGGCTCGGGCATGACGTTGCGTTCCACTACGAGGGGCGCGATGTCAGCGAGCTCGAAGCGGAGAGCGCCGAGCAAGCTCCGGTGCCGGGCGCGATGTTCGTGGTGAGCCAGCTGGACGAGGGCGCCACGCAGTGGGATCCGGTCGCGAAGACACACGCCTACGCACAACGAGTGACGCGCTACGACTACGCCGGCGCTTCGATCGATCGACTGGGTGGGGGATTGCTCGGCTTCTCCGACGTCATCGCGCGGGTGCAGGGGCGTGGTCATACCGGCACGCAGGTGCACACGCGCTACTCGCATGCATTCGACGCCGAGCTCCACGACTGGACGCAGGCAGGGCGGCCGATCGAGCGGATCACCGCGCGCGTGATCGACGGGCCCCAGGGCGGGATCGAGTTCGACGACAACGACGACCAGCTGCATCTCGAGCGAGAAAGCTGGACCTGGACGACCACGCCCACCGCGCTCGCGGGCGGCACGACCGCGCTCACCTACGGCGCGGCGCAGCGCGTCCGCGCTTATGAGCGCAAGAGTGCCGACCTCTCCACGGCGGATCTGTTCGCGCTCGTCGAAGGTCTCACGCCGTACCGCGACGCGACGCGGGCCGAAACACGCGACGCCTTCGGCTCCCCCATGACCTCGACCACCACGACGTGGCTCGGCGAGACGGTCACCCGCACGTACGAGGACGTCGATCACGACACGGAGAATTGGTTGCTCGGTCGCATCGGCACGATGACGACGACGAGCTGCAGCTATGCGGGCGCTTGCAAGATGCGCACGAGCGCATCGACGTACGACGCGACCACCGGAGCGCTCGCGTCCACGACCACCGAGCCTGGTGATCCGCTGCTCGAGCTGCAGACGGATCTCGTGCGTGATCCGCAGGGCAACGTGATCACGACCTCGAACTCTGCCGGCGGAGTGATTCGCTGGAGCTCGACCAGCTACGACGCCGAGGGCGTGCTGCCCGAGTCGTTCACGAATCAGCTCGGACAGACCTCGTACGTCATCCATCACCCCGCGAGCGGTGCGTTGTTGGCCGAGGTCGACGTCGCCGGCGCGACCGAGCGCACCACGCTCGATGGCTTCCTGCGGCCCACGGCGATGACGGTGCACTCTTCTCCGCTCGGGGCGAGCGACGGTGCGGAGGCGTCGATCGAGTATCTGCTTCCGGATCCGATGGAACCGCTTTCGGCGATGCGTGTCCGCGAGATCGATCGCAGCGGACAACGCACGACCACGCACGTGCTGCCGACTGGCGAGCCGATGCTGCACGTCTGGCGGGGCATGGCTCCGCTGGTGGGCGTGGTGCCGAACGAGATCGCCGCGGGCGGCGAGATCGAGCAGCGCTACGCGTATGACGTCTTCGGCCACGGCACCGCGGTGTCCGTTCCCAAGTGGGTGGGCGCGGGCGGCGATACCTACTGGACCGAGACCGAGCGGGATCCCGCGGGAAACCCCCTCCGCACGATCGCGCCGGATGGCACCGAGGTCGCCAAGCACACCTACTCGAGCTTTCCCGCGATGGTCGGCAGCCGTCGGATCGACTCGACGGATGCGATCGGCAACGTCACGAGTCAGCTGTTCGACGGCGACGGTGCACTGGTGCAGAGCGCCGACGGCAGCGGCGTGCTGACGTGCTTCACGGTCGGCGCGTTCGGGCAGCTCGAGCAGGTGCGACGCAATTGCGGTGCGAAGCCCGGCCCCGCGCCGAAGACGTCGATGGCGTACGACGCGTACGGCCGACTGCTCTCGGAGTCGGATCCCGCGTTCGGTACGCGCACGCGCACGTGGAACGCGTTCGGCGATCTCGAAAAGCTCGCGTACGCCTCGGGTGAGTCCACCACCTTCCACTACGAGACGCTCGGTCGCGTCGATCGCACGACCGACAGCGAAGGTACGACGTGGTTCACCTGGGACGAAGCGAGACCCGGCGAGCTCGCATGGACCGAGACGCCTGGCGACGTGGTGACGAGCTACGAGTACGACAACTGGGGCCGACTCTACCGCGAGCACGTCACGGTGCCGTCCCTGAGCGGCTCCGACGACTACGTGTTCCAGTACGACTGGGGCGCGGGGCCGCGCCTCGAGCAGGTGCACTACCCCGCGGTCGATGGCGAGCCGGCATTCACTGCGGCGTTGCGATGGGACGATCCCGGCTACCTGCGGGCGCTGTTCGATCCGGCCACCGGGTCACCGTGGTGGATCGGACGCACGGCGAACGCGAGCAGCCAGCTCGAGCTCGAGGACTACAACAACGGTGTCACCACCACGCGGGCATGGAATGCCAAGCGCGGCTGGCTCGAGCACATCACGACGAAGAAGGGCGCGACGAAGCTGCAGGATCTCGAGTACGGATGGACGCCCGCCGGTGAGCTCGATCATCGCGTCGATACCCCGCCGGCGCCGGATGTCGTGCAGCGGGAAGCGTTCCTCTACGACGCGAATCGACGGCTCAAGCAGGCGAACCCCAAGCGCGGCGACACGAAGTTGCCGGAGACGAAAATCACCTACGACACGATCGGCAACATCAAGACGAAGAGCGGGGTCGGGGCCTATGCCTACGACGGCGATGGTGTGCTCGTCACCGCGGACGGGAAGGGTGCGTTCCACGATCTCGACGGCAACGTAATCTCGCACGGCTCGCGAACGTTCACCTACACCCCCTTCCAGAAGGTGGAGTCGATCAGCGACGGCGCGGCCACGCAGAACATCCACTACGACGCGAATCACAACCGCGTCCTGCGTCACGACACCGCGAGCAACACCGACACGATCTCGATCGGGAATCGCTACGAACGCGTCATCGCGGCGGGCGGAGCTACGCAGTCGATCACCTACCGTGTCGCGGTGGGCGATCGCGTGGTCGCTCAGTTCGTGCGCAAGCCCGCGCCGCTCGGCGGCTGGAGCACGGTCGCGACGCGGTTGCACGACGACCATCTCGGATCCACCCACGTCATCAGCGACAGCGCGGGTGCGGCGTTGAACCGCATCTCGTACGACGCGTGGGGCCAGGCGAGGAAGTCGACCGACTGGACCGCGGGGGTGCTCGACACGACCGCGAGCGCGATGGGCATCGGCTTCACCGGGCACCGTGCGCAGGTCGACGCTGGGCTGATCGACATGCGCGGGCGCATGTACGATCCGAAGATCGCGCAGTTCATGAGCGCCGATCCGGTCGTCGCGGATCCTCGCTCGGGCACATCGTGGAATCGCTACAGCTACGTCGAGAACCGTCCGCTCGTGCTCACCGATCCGAGCGGGTTCTCGCCCGCCGGCGGCGGCGACATCGGTGACACGATCTGCGAGGGCTTCGAGGGCTGCAAGGTCGACGAGGACGGCAATCCGCATCGTCTGGTGATCGTGCGCACCAGCGACTTCGCGCCCGACAACGGCGCGGGCGCGATCGGGTGGCGTGGCGGCGGCGGCAACAACCCGTGGGGCTTCGCCGAGTCCACGAGTGGCGCCGACCCGATGATGCTGACGCGCAGCCAGATGGACCGGATGCAGAAGCAGAATCCGAACATCCAGTTCATCATCGTCCGTAGTCGACTCGAAGCCGAAGCGCTAGGCTCGGTCTATCCTCCCGCTCCGAAGAAGCCCTGGAAGAATCCGTTCGGCAACCTGCTGGCGTTCGCCGACGCGGTCGAGACCGCCGCGCAAGTCGGTCTCACGGTCGCGAGCTTCGTCAACCCGGTCGCCGCTGCGGCCGCAACGATCCTCGACCTCGGCGATGCAGCGGTCGCGGCTTCGAACGGCGACTACACGGCGCTCGGGATCGGAATTCTGGGCGTGGTGCTCCCGGGCCACCTCCCGGCCTCGAAGGTCGACGATGCGGCGGATCTTGCGAAGGCCGCCACGAGGACGGGAGGGGACGACGCAAACCGCGTGTGGACGGCGACGGATGATGGCCGAGTTCTTGCCCCGGGAATGGACGTCAATGCCGTCCCGACCGCTGCGCCAGATCCCAAGAACCCCGTCTGGGGCCAGGTGCACAGCTCGCACCCGCACGGCGGGGACCCGCGAGCGCACGCCCATGGTCCCGAGCCTGGCACGGGCCGTCGTGTCGATGCTCCGCTTGCGGACACGATGCGGAGGGTGGACGACGGGCTGCGCTCAGGAGAGCTTCGCCATCGCCGCAATCGCGGAGATCGAGGAGGGCCATGACTCAGTTCATGTTGATCGCGGATGACGTCCGCGAGACGTTGCCTGACGCCGTGCACGCGGAGCCCGTGGAACCCGACGGGTACCTCGCCAAGGTGGCGAAGCATCACTTCGGACATGCGAGAGCATTCTCGATCGTTGCGACGGGTGACAACCGCACGGAGCCACTGGTCGACGACGTCTGGGAGGCCATGTCGCGTGGTCAGGACATCGAGGAGACGCGGTTCTGTCGACTCGTCGCGACGCTCGTTGCAGAGCGGATCGCGTTTGCGTGCTGGGCCTCGGACGACTACGAGGATCTTCCGAGCATCGGAACATGGAACGAGCTCGTCGAGCAGCTGAAGATCCAGGCTCGTACTCAGCCTGCGGAGGTCTACGTTCGCTTCCTTCCGCCAGCGTCGGGACGAGGCGACGTCGCCGACTGACTTCGCGCCGGTGCCATCCCCGCGATCATCGATTCTGTGCATATGCCGTGAAGCGGACGGAGGAGCAGACCAATGCAAGGACGATCGACAGCAACATCTCGCTGGGTTTATCTGAGTGTGATGCTCTTGTGCGCATGCCACCACGAGTCGCCGAGCGACGAAGTATCGTCGAGCAGCGAGACCGCGGATGCTTCCGGCGAGCCCACGCCGGGGGCGCCCGATGAGGACTGTCCGGGGCAGCTCGATGCGGCGCGCGTCTATCTTGCGGTGCGCGTCGGGTATGCGAATTCCACCACCATGCTCGTGTATCCGGTCGACGAGCCGGAGCTCGCGTGTGCGTATCGGAGCGGGCAGCCGGGGCAGCATCTGTTCGTCGGGGCTGCAGATGGAGGCGTGCAGTTCCTGCGCTACGGCGAGGCCGGCGAGATCGCCGAGTATCCGCAATGGTGGATGGAGCCGAGCTCGAAGGGCGGCGGCGACGTTTGGGAGGTGCCGGTGATCCACGAGAACGTGGTGTTCGTCGCCGAGACACTCGGGTGTCCCATCGGATCGATGGGATCGTTCTTCGTGCGACAGCGTCATGACGGGGACATCGGCTTCCACTGCGCGGACGGCATCGGCGGCACGTGGGTCTACGATCGTCCCGGCGACGAGACGCCGCTCGAAGTCGACGAAGCGATCGGTCACGAGCTCGTCGCGCCGCTGCCCGGCGACCGATGGTTGCTGTCGACCGACACGATGGAGGACGTCGGACTACGCGTGCTGCAGGGCGACGGCCAGCAGATCGACATCGCCGCGAGCGATGGCATCCAACACGTCTCGGTGGTCGTCGCGCGCGCGACGGAGACGGGCGCGCTCGTGGTCGGCTACGTCGATCGTGGAGAGGGCAGCTCGGCACTCGAGCTCGTCGAGCTCGTGGGCGAGCAACTCACTGCGATCGCGCCCTACGAGCACGACATGCAGATCCCGTTCACGGAGTACAACCGCGACAACGCGGGATCGGAGCCCGCGTTTCGCTCCGCGCTCGGTGCCGACGGCACGCTCGCCGCCATCATCGACGACCACACGACCATGGCGCCCGTGCGACGCGCAGTGTGGATGCGCCCCGACACGCCGCCCGTGACGGTCGCCGAGGTGAGTCTCGATCAGCTCCCCGATGATCCTGCGCGCGCCGACGAGATCATCGAGGTGATCGACGTGCTCTCGCAGTAGACCGCCTGCTCGATCGCGCAAAAGAGAACGAGGCGAGCCCGGCATGACCGGCGAGCTCGCCTCGTTCAGGTGCGCTGCTCATCGTGCGTCACCATCCCTGGCGACGCAGTCCCTTCGTCGAGATCAATCGATCGCGTAGTTGATCCAACCGGCCGCGGTCCAGTCGTCCGCCGCGTCCGGATCCACGGCGCCGACGTACGTCGTCGCGTCGAACTCGGCGCTCGGCGCCACGCCGGCACCCGCCGCCATCGCGTTGGGCTTGAAGCTCGGCGTGGGCCAGGTCGCGTCGATGCCGAGATCGACGCCGTCTTGGTTGCCGTCTTGGTCGAGGATGAAGTCCTGCCACTGCATGTCGGTCCAGCTGTAGGGACCCGCGCCTTGGTGGCCGAACGGCTGGTGATCGTTCCACACCGCGCCTTCGACCACGATGCGCATGTCTTCCGCGACCGCGATCGTCTGCTCGTCCTGGAACGTCGCGCCGGGACCCGACACGTTCGTGAAGTACGAGTTGTAGACGTTCGCTTCGGTGCCCTGCTTGAAGTTGAAGCCGATGCTCTTGCCCGCGTTGCCACCCGCGCCCTGACCGACGAACGTCATGTTCGCGATCGACGGGCTGGTGAGCGGCTCCGCGGTGAAGTCCATCGGACCGTTCGACCACTCGAGGCCGTGGTTGGCGTCGGTGTCGGCCGGATCCTGGTAGCACACCGCGTACTGGATGCTGCCGTTGTAGCCGAGGTCGAGGTCGAAGCAATCGTCCGAGCCACCGCTCGCGATCATGTAGCGCATATCGAAGCCGCCACCGAACGCCTCGAAGCCGTCGTCCGAGCCCATGTGCGCCTGCACGTGATCGACGGTCGTGTCGGTGCCACAGCCGTACCACGTGATCGCGTTGAGCTCGCTGTCCATCACCAGCTGGAAGCCGGCCCATTCGACGCGCACGTAGGTGAGCGTGCCGCAGTCGTGTGCGGTGTCGTTGCCACCGTAGTCCGGCGGATCCGCGAAGCCTTCGGCCAAGCCGACGCCGTTGGGCAAGTTCACCTCGCCGAGCCCGAGCAGCACGACGCCGCCCCAGTCGGCACGCGCGCGCGAGCCCTTCGGCTGCGCCGACGTGAAGATGATCGGATAGTCCTCGGTGCCCGCCGCTTCGAGCCGCGCATCGGTGTCGATCACGAGCGCGCTGCCGCTCTGGCCGACGACGCTGGTGCCGGGCTCGATCGTCAGCACTGCCCCTTGCACGTACGTCGCCTCGGTGAGCACCCAGACGGTGTCGCAGGTGAGCGTCGTGTCGGTGGTGATCGGCGTCGCGACCTCCATCTTCGGCGCGGCGGGATCATCCGCGCTCGCGCAGTTCATCGGCGGCTCGGTGGTCGACCCGGTGTCTGGGTCGGTGTCCGTCGTGTCCGGATCGGTCGTCGCCGAGTCGGTCATCGTTTCGGAGTCGGTCGTCGACGTCATGTTCGTCGTCGCCGTCGTTGCCGACATCGTGCTCGGCAACGTGGTCTCCGCGTTGGTGACACTCGTCTCCTCTGCGCCCGTCTCGTCGGCGTTCGTCTCGTTGTCGCCCGGGTCGGGGCAGCCGGTCACGGCGATCGGAAGGGAGAGGGCGAGCGCAATCTTGGTAAGCCGCTGCATGGGAAGCTCCTTGGTAGGCGGGAAGGGTGTGCCGCCGTGTCGCCGCTCTTATCTCCGGCCGCCGTTACACGAGAAGGACGGAAACAAGAACTCTGCGTCACGGATCACCGTGCTTGTCACAGCGACGTGACTACGTGTGCACGGTCAGAGCTCGTAGGAGAGCCCGATGAGGATGTTCGCGCCGGGGTACATCGTGTAGACCGGAAGCTTGTCTTTGCCCTGACGCCAGCGGATCGGCCAGTTCAGCATGTTGCCGACCTGCAACAGCGCCGAGAGCCCTTTGTAGATCCGCTTGCGTCCCACGAAGTCGAGCTGGTGGATCGCTTCGGCGTACACGTCGGGCTGGCCACCGGTGCCGACGAACGCGATGTTCCGCAGCACCGTGTTGTAGAGCAGCCGCAGGTTGGTGCCCGACTTCTTGTGCTCCCAGTCGAGATACGCGTTGGCAACGAACGGCGACTGGCCCTGCAGCGCGCGCACGCGCGAGGTCGAGATGTCCATCGCCATCTCCGGAGTGCAGCCCGCATCCGCGATGTCGCAGTTTCGCTTGAGCCGCACGCGCGAGTAGACGTAGGCGAAGTTGAGCCCGATCGAGAAGTCGCTCAGCTTCTTCCACATGAACTCGAGGTTCTTGCGCAGCTCGAACTCGGCCCCGACGTTGTAGGCGAGCTTCGCGTTCTGGAACGTGACGAGAATCTGGCTCGGCTGCCCTGCCGCAGTGCGCTCGATCGGGTTGTCGAAGTACTTGCCGAACACCGAGACCGCGACCACTTCTTCGGCGCTGGGGAACCACTCCCAGCGAATGTCGCCGTTCCAGATCTTCGCCGAGGTCAGCCCAGGTCGACCGAGCACGGCCGTGCCGCCGACGAAGTCGGTGAACAGAAATGGCGCGACCTCGCGGAACTCCGGTCGAGCGACGGTCTCGGCCGCGCTGACGCGCACGTTCATCTTCTCCGTCGTGGGGAAGATGAGCGCGATCGAGGGCAGCACGTCGTTGTTCTTGATCCGTGTGCTGCGCTCTTGATCGGGCGTGCCGGTGAAGATGTCGTACGGCGAGACCTTCTGGCGGTTGGCCTCGAAGCGCGCGCCACCGACGACCTTGAACCACCGCACGAACGGCAGCTCGAGCATCGCGTAGGTGGCGTAGACCTCTTGGCTCGCCTTGTAGCTGTCGAACGGCTGGGTGGTCTCGCCGAGCAGGAACGGTGCACCGTTGGCATCGGTGATGCCGCGACCGATCGTGCGCTTGATGAGGATGTTGCCGAGCCCTTGCGGTGCCTGCCGGCCAGCGACGGTCGCGAAGTCGAAGCGGCGCACCGTGAAGTTGCGGTCCTTGCCTTCGGCCCACGCGCCGAACTTCACCTTGCCTTCGAGCTCGCGCCACTGCTTGAACGGGATCGTGATGTTGAGCGCACCGCTGCCCGTGTTGTCCTTGAGCTTCAGGAACTGCTGCGACGCACCGTGACCGCTGAGCAACCAGTTCGAGCTCGGGTCCATCGGATCCGACAGCTGGTAGACCATGTCGCGGATGCTGGGATCGTCGCGACGCGCCTGCGCGAACGAGCCGAACCAGTCGATCTTCAGGTTCTTCGCCGCGGGGATCTCGTGCACACCGCCGAGCCGCGTGAGCAACACCGAGCGCGCGACGTAGCGCAGCCGCGTCTGCAACAGCGTCCCGCTCTCGGTGAAGCCGTCGTACAGCCGCGCCTCGTTGTCGGCGTCGCGCGAATAGAACGCCATCGCCGACAGCTTGTTGTGCTTGGTGGGCTCGTACTTCACGAGGCCGATCGTCGACCACTGCACGTTCGCGACCGTGCGTCGGCCGGCCATGTCCGTGCGCGGCGTGCCCTCCGTGGGGCCGCCTTTCACGAACGCATCCTCCGGGTACCAGTTCCAGTGCTCGTTGTAGTTCTGGCGTTGGTTGCGATAGCCGGCGGACACGAGGAACCCGAGCTTGCCGCCGTCGTGCGGGCTGAAGCCGTAGCCGAGCGTCGCGGTGCCGTTGCCGTTGGGCGGTCCGATGCGACCGTGACGAACACGCGTGTCGGTGTAGAGCGCCTCGCCGAAGTGCTCCATCTGGCGCGGCGTCCAGATGTTGTTGAAGTTCTCGTCCTGCGCGGTGGCCAGCGCGGGGTTGCGCTTCGGCAGATCGGCGGAGAGCTTGCGCGGGATGTTGCCGAAGCCCAGTGCGTCGTACGCCCCGAACCCACCCGAGTGGTAGATCGGGCGGAACGTGGTCTGCGTGTTCATACCGACGCGCACGTTGAGCTCGAACAGCAGCTTCTTCGGGATCTCGCGGCTCTCGAGCTGCACCGATCCGCCGGCGAAGTCGGCGGGTACGTCGGGCGTCGCCGTCTTCTGCACGTTGATCGCCGACAGTGCACCCGACGGGAAGATGTCGAGCGGCACCGTGCGGATGTCGGGCTCCGGTGAAGGCACGCGCGCGCCGTCGAAGAGCGTGTTGCCGTAGCGGTGACCGAGGCCGCGCACGAACAAGTACTTGTTGTCGATGACGGTCGCGCCGACGATGCGCAGCGCCACCGAGGCGGTCGAGCCCGACCCGGACTTCGTGATCGAGTCGCGCGAGAGGATGTCGCGCGCCGCCGCGGAGTTCTTGCGTTGCTGCAGCCGCGCGCCTTCGCTCTCCTTGTTCATCTCCGCTTTGACCGCGACCACCTGCCCCGCGCCCGCGAGCGGGACGAGCTCGGTGTTGATCGCGTCGTCGCTGCCTTCCTTCACCACCACGCCGCTGATCCTGCGCGGCTCGGAGGTGTCGAAGCGGATGCGGACGTCGTAGGTGCCGGGCGGGAGCTCGAGCGTGTAGTTGCCTTCGAGATCCGTCTTCGTCTTGTAGTCGGTGCCGACCGCTTCGACATACGCACCGATCACCGGCTGTCCCGTCGTCGCGTCCTTCACCTTGCCGCGCACCACACCGGACGGTCCTTTCACGTCGACCGTCTCGACCTTCAGCTCGCGCTCGAGCGCTTCCTTGTCCTCGGTGAGATCTTCGACCTCGAAGCCACCATCGAACGGTTCTTCTTCCACCGGCTTCGTCGCGGGCTTCTTCGCCGGCGGCGTCACGGGCTTCGGTGGCGGGGGCTCGGTCGGCGGCTCCGCAGGCGGTGTCTCTGCAGGTGGCGTCTCGGTCGGCGCATCCGCAGGCGGCGTCGTCGTCGTAGGCGGTGGCGTCTCGGTCGGCGGCAGCTTGCTCGTCGGCTCCGTCACGCCGGAATACACGCGACTCGAAGGCGCCGCATGTGCTGCACCGCCGATCGCGAATAGACCCGTAGCGATCAGGACTGCCGAAGTCCTGCGAGAGCCAACCTTCATTGGAGCGTTGTCCGTTTCCCGCGCGTCACCGCGGTGTCACGATCAGTCGAGCTTCTTGGTGATGATCACGACCGGTGCCGCGCCGCCTTTGCGTGCGAGGTCGATGGCCGAGAGCACCGAGCCGTACGGCGCTTCGTCGGCGCCATCCAGATAGATCACGTTGTCGGGGCGCGCATTGAACATGCGCTGCAATCGGTCCGAGCACTCTTCGCGTTCGAGCGCGACGCTGTTCACCTCGATCGAGCCGTCTTCCAGCACGCTGAGCACGAGCGGCTTGTCGGGGTCATTGCTCTCGTCGAGCTGCTCGTCCTTGTCGTCCTTGGGCGGCAGGCGCACGTTGAACGCTTCGGTCATCACCGGCGCGAGCACCATGAAGATGATCAAGAGCACGAGCACCACGTCGACGAGCGGCGTGACGTTCATGTCGGGCTTGACCTTGGCCTTGAAGGGTTTGCCGATGTCCATCGCCATGGCTCAGCCCTCTTCCTCGCTCCACTCGCGCGCGACGCCGACTGCCAACGACACGCCGCCGAATCCGATCTCTTGCGCTTCGTGGAAGAAGTCACGCATGACGCGGAACGGCACCACCGCATCGCCGCGCAGCAGGATGCGGCGCTTGGGATTCACGCCGAACTCGCGCCGCAGATTCGCGGCGCACTCGGCCACGCTCATGTCGGTCTTGTCGAACGTGCAGATCTCGTTGCGATCGATCGTGATGGTGAGGGGCTCGGCGTCGTCGGCGTTCTTGTCGGCGGCATCGACCTTCACCATTTCGATGGTTTTCCCGTCCTGCATGTTCGGGATGATCACCATGAAGATGATGAGCAGCACCAACACCACGTCGACGAGCGGCGTGACGTTGATGATCGGGGCGATGCCCCGCTTCTTGCCGCCGCCGGCGTCAAGCTGAACGCCCACCGGCCCCCTCCAAGTGATCGACGAGCTCGCCCGCGGCGTGCTGCATCATCATGTCGAACTTGTCGAAACGCGCGGTGAGGTAGTTGAAGACCAGCACCGCCGCGATCGCGACCGCGAGACCGATCGCCGTGACGATGAGCGCTTCGGCGATACCGGCCGACACCGCACCGATGCCACCACCACCCGAGGCTGCGATGCCCTGGAAGGCGGTGATGATGCCGATGACCGTGCCGAACAGACCGATGAACGGTGCGGTCGAGCCGGTCGACGCGAGGATGCCCATGCCGCGCCGCGCTTCACCGGCGAGCTGCTCGAGTCGACGGTTGAGCTCGCGCCGCGCCATCTCGGCGGGACCGACCGCTTCGTCGTCACGGTTCGCGCGCCAGCTCTCCAGCCCGAAGCGGATGAGCCGCGGCAGCGGTGCACCGCGATACTCGGCGCCGCCGGTGAGATCGAAGAGCGTGTCGACGTCGCGCTCTTCGAGCAGCGGTCGCGCCTTCGCGGCGAACTGTGCGGAGATCCGCTGTCCGCGACGCAACACCAAGACGCGTTCGATCGACACGACCAAGCTCGCGAAGCCCATCGCGACCAGCGAGATCGCCACGATGCGGGCGAGCAAGCCCATCGATTGCCAGATTTCGACCAGTGAGAGCTCCATGGCTGCCTCTTCGTTCGCAGGTGCGTTCACCCGCCGGTGAGCGAAAATGGGAAGTCGACCGGGAACCAGATCGAGATCGGCTCGCCTTCCAGCTTGGCCGGTTCGTACTTCCAAGACTTGACCGCAGCGATCGCTGCGGCGAGGAACTTCTTCTCCGCGTCGGCCTTCTCTTCTTCGGTCGTCGCGGACGAGCGCTTCGCGAGCACCTTCGCGCCACGAACGGTGCCGTCGCGGTGGATGTGGATCTTCAGCTTCACGTGACCGGTGATGCCCGCGTCACGCAGCGCTTCGGGATAGTCGGGCGCCTTGTTGCCGGAGTCGGCCTTCGGCATCGTCGCCTTCTCGGGGCGATCGATCGGCTTGGTGGGATCGATCGGCTCCGCCGCGGGCTTCGCCTTCGGCTTCGGCGGCTCGACCTTCGGCTTCGGCGTCTCTTGCTTCGGCGGAGCCTTGCGCGGCTCCTTCGCCTGTCCACCCGGCGTGCCGTCGCTCTGCCCGGTGCCGGGCGCGTACGTCTTCGCCTGCGAAGTCTCGGGCGCCGCTTCGATCGGCTTCGCCTTCGGCGGCTCGATCTTCTTTTTCTTCGGCGGCTTCTTGCTGACGTCGATCTTCGCGTTCGGAGGCGGAGGCGGCGGCGGTTCTTCTTCGACCTCCGGCTCCTTCTCTTCTTCGACCGCGAAGTCCTGCAGCTCGGGCTCGAGCTCGACCTCGACCGTCTGCTCCTCGGGGCTGCGCGCGATGAACCAACCGATGGTGCCCGCGTAGAAGAGCAGCGCGATCAGCAGCGCTCCTCCACGACGGCGCTGGAAGAACAGCTTCTCGCTGCGGGGATCGAAACCGCCGAGCATCGACGCGCTGGACTATGTGGGCCGCGCGTCGCCACGTCGTGGCGGCCGTGTGCCAGCTCTGTCACAAGATCAAAGTTCGCTCACACGCGCGTCACCGGCGCGGCGGGCTTCGTGGCGCTGGTGTGACATCCGCGTTTCTTTGCTGCGTTCGTCGCCACGCGAGCCGTTTGTTTCCTGGGCCGTCACGCCGTCGTGACTTCGCCACGCAAAGGTTGCCCGCGATGTCTGCGACGATTCTCGTGGTCGACGACGAACGTGATCTCGTCACCACCATCGAGCACGCCCTGCAGCGCGAGGGCTTTCGAACGCTCTCCGCCGGCACGGGTCGTGACGCGCTCGCGCTCGCCGCCCGCGAGCCCGGGCCGGACCTCATCCTGCTCGATCTGATGCTGCCCGACACGACCGGCACCGACGTGTGCCGGCAGCTGCGTGCGCGCGAGACCACGCGACACGTACCGATCGTGATGCTCACCGCGAAGGACGACGAGATCGATCGCGTGGTCGGCTTCGAGGTCGGCGCGGACGACTACGTCGGCAAGCCGTTCAGTCTGCGCGAGCTGGTGTTGCGCGTACGCGCGATCCTCCGTCGGATGCAGGATCGCGAGCCCGAAGACACCACGCCGACGATCGAGTTCGGTTGCCTGCGCATGGACACCAACGGTCACCGCGTGTGGATCGACGACGACGAGGTCGCCCTCACCGCGCTCGAGTTCAAGCTGCTGCACACGTTCGTCACGCGGCGCGGTCGCGTGCAGACGCGCGAGACGCTGCTGCACGACGTCTGGGGTCACGTGCCCGGCGTGCCGACGCGCACCGTCGACACGCACATCCAGCGGCTGCGCAAGAAGATCGGCGGCGCTTCGGACTACATCGAGACGCTGCGCGGCGTGGGCTATCGCTTCCTGACCTCGCTCGACGACGCGGGCAGCGTTTAGCGCGGCCTCGGCCGCAGCGGTGGATGGGCGTGCCATGCTCGCGCGCCCCGTGACGATCCGCGTCCATCATCTCGAGTGCGGACGCATGAATCCGCGGGGTGGTTTCTTCCTCTACGGCAGCTCGCATCACCGACACCTCGTGTGCCACTGCTTGTTGCTCGAGCTTCCCGATCGGCTCGTGCTCGTCGACAGCGGCATCGGGCTCGCCGACGTCGCGGATGCGAAGCGTCGACTCGGCGGCTTCTTCGTCAGCAACATGCGACCGCGGCTCGAGCCCGGCGACACCGCGGCGCAGCGCATCGAAGCCTTGGGCCTGCGCACCGAGGACGTGCGCGACATCATCGTCACGCACCTCGATCTCGATCACGCCGGTGGGCTCTCCGACTTTCCACACGCGCGTGTGCACGTCGCAGCGGCAGAGCTCGCGGTCGCGCAGTCGCGACCGCGGCGCGCCGATCGCATGCGCTACCGACCGATCCAGTGGGCGCACGGGCCCGACTGGCGCACGTACGGTGCGACCGGCGAAGCGTGGAACGGTTTTCCCGCGGTGCGTGATCTCGACGGGCTTCCGCCCGAGGTGCTGATGATCCCGCTGTTCGGTCACTCGCTCGGACACAGCGGCATCGCGATCGACACCGGCACCGGATGGCTCTTGCACTGCGGCGATGCGTACTTCCATCGCGGCGAGGTCGATCGCACTGCACCCCGTTGTCCCGCACTCTTGCGCGCGTTCCAGCAGGTCGTCGCGGCCGACGACGTGGCCCGGCGCGCGAACCAGGCGCGGCTGCGCGAGCTGTTCGCGACGCCCGTGGCCGAAGTGACGATGTTCTGCGCCCACGACACCGAAGAGCTCGAAGCGCTGCGCGAGTAGCTGCTCGGACCCGCGATCGCGGTCCGGCCATGAATCCGATCCGCTGGCACGTCGGGGTCGAGACTGCGAGGCGCAAACTCTTCGAATTCCGGATCGTATCATGCGCTGCGGTGCATGATTCGCTCGCGCGCAAAGTGGGTTCGTGCTATGATGTCGTCGTAGATCGTCGAACGCTTCGCGACGATCCGGGGGGTGAGAATGGCGGA
>DASZPU010000907.1:0-9552 GCA_035550195.1 Nannocystaceae bacterium | reverse complement strand
CGGCGGTGCGCGACGACGACGCGCCGCCGGCCAGCAGTCATGTCGTGCTCGGCACGCCTGCGTTCATGTCACCGGAGCAGCACGCGGGCGGCGAGGTCGATCGGCGCAGCGATCAGTACGCGTTCTGCGTGTCGTTGTGGCAGGCCTTGTTCGGCGCGCTGCCCTTCGCGCACGAGGGGCCGATCGATGTCGCCGCGCTCGATCGCCTGTACGCGCACAAGCGCGGGGGACCACCGCCGGTGCCCGAGCGACCGCGGCTGCCGCGACGCATCCGTGCGCTGCTGCAGCGCGGGCTCGATCCCGAGCCGTCGCGCCGCTTCGCGAGCATGGATGCGTTGCTCGCCGAGCTCGCGCCCGCACAGGCCGCGCCGATTCGCTTCGCGTTGATGGCCGGTGTCGGCATCGGCGTCGCGGTGCTCGGGGTGGTCGTGATCGGGCGTGGCGCGGGCGATCCGTGTGCGGCCTACGACGCCGCGCTCGCCGACACGTGGAACGACACGAGCCGCGAGGCGCTCGCGACTGCGTTCGCCGCGACCGGTGCACCGTTCGCGGCCGAGGCCACCGCCGTGGTCCAACCATCGCTCGATGCGTGGGTGGACACGTGGCAGGCGCAGCGGGTCGCGACCTGCAGAGGTGGCGAGCACGATGCGACCGCGCGGTTGCAGCTGCAGTGTCTGCAGCATGGTCGCGACGAGCTCGATGCACTGCTCGCACGCTTCGCCGCGGCCGACCTCGAGATCGTGCAGCAGGCCGCGACCGGCGTCGGTGGGCTGCCCGATCTGCACGCGTGCGCCGATCCGACGCTGCTGTCGCGCACTGCACCGGTGCTGCCACCCGCGGCGCTCGCCGATCGCGTCGCCGAGCTGCGCAGTGAGCTCGCGCGGGTGAAGAGCCTGCGACTCGCGGCGCGCTACGGCGAAGCGTTGCAGCAGCTCGGTCCGCTGGGCGAGCAGGTCGACGCGATCGGCTTCGCGCCGCTGCGTGCGGAGCTCGAGCTCGTGCGTGGCATCATGTCGCTGCACGCCGCCGATCATGCGGGCGCAGAGCGGGCGCTGACCACCACGCTCGCGTTGGTCGCACGCGAGCCGCACGCGGTGATCGAAGCGAATGCCTGGGCGACGCTGCTGCACCTGCGCGGCGTCGAGCAGGGTGGTGGCGACGAGCTGAAGTGGCTGGTCGAGCTCGCGCGCGCGCACGTCGAAGGCGTGGGCGCGCCGGTGCGCCTCGACGTGCAGCTCGGCAACACCACTGCGCTGTGGTCGGGGCTGCAGGGGCGCTACCCCGAAGGCATCGCCGAGATCGATCGCGTGCTCGCACGTGCGCGCGACGAAGGTGCGCGCGACATGGTGCCGGGCCTGCTCGCAGGACGGGGGCAGCTGCACCGGCGCGCGGGCGATCCCGCGGCCGCGATCGTCGACTTCGAGGAATCGATCGCGACGATCGAGCGCGAGCTCGGCCCCGCCCATCCTTCGCTCGCCACGCCGCTCGTGAACCTCGGCAACGCGTACGCCGACATGGCCGAGGACCAGCGCGCAGCCGAGCAGCTGCAGCGCGCGGTGAAGGTGATCGCCGGCACCTGGGGTCCCGAGCATCCCAACGTCGGCAAGCTGCACACCAACCTCGGCGGCGCGTGGTACCGCATGCGTCGCTACGACGATGCGTTGCGCGAGACCAAGCTCGGGCTCGACATCGTGGTGAAGGCGCTCGGGCCCGATCATCTCTCCTGCGCCAACGCGCACAACAACCTCGGGCTCGCGTATCTCGGGCTGAAGCGCTACGGCGAGGCGCTGGCACAGTTCGAGCGCGCGCTCGCGATCCGGCGCACGCGGGGGCCCGATCACCCCGATGCGCGACGATCGTTGCGCAACGCCGGTCTCGCCCTGCACGGCCTCGGGCGCGACGACGAGGCCCGTGCGCGCATGCAGGAGGCGATCGCCGCATCCGAGCGCGAGCTCGGCTCGCATCACGCCGATACGATCGCGGAGCGACGCCAGCTCGGCGAGCTCGAGCTCGAGATCGGGCGACCGAACGACGCGCTCGTGGTGCTCGAGCGTGCGTTCGCGGATCTCGCGGAGTGCAAGGCCCCGCACGATCAAGCCGCGAAGGTCCGCGTCACGCTCGCGCAGGCGCTCGTGGCTGCGGGTCGAGACCCCGAACGCGCACGCACGTTGGCCCTCGATGCGCGCGCGCTCGTGGCCCCGTCGCTCGTGCGCGAAGGGGCGGTCGCGGAGCCGCGGCTCGACGTGCGCGACCGCGAGCTGCTCGACACGATCGATGGCCTGCTCGCCGGCCTGCCCGCGGCATCGCGCTCGGCCGCCGCGCCGCCGAAGGATCGCGCACAGTAGTCGAGGCGATGGCGCAGGACGACGACGACCGCAGCGCGCTGGCGGCTTGGCAGGCCGGAGATCGCAGCGCGGGCGAGCAGCTGCTCGAGCGTCACTTCGCCCGCGTGTTCCGCTTCTTCCGCAACAAGCTGCCCGCGCAGGCCGCCGACCTCGCGCAGCAGACGTTCCTGGCCGCACTCGAGGCCAAGCAGCGCATCGCCGCCGACCGCAGCTTCCGTGCGTACATCTTCGGCATCGCGCGCAATCTTCTATATGGCGAGCTGCGGCGGGTGCGGCCCGACCTCGCCAACGTCGGCGACATGTCGATCGCCGACACCGGCATCGAGTCGCCGAGCGCGGGGTGGGTGGTGCGCGAGGAGAAGCGGCTGCTCTTGCACGCGCTGCGTCAGCTCCCGCTCGAGCACCAGATCACGCTCGAGCTCTACTACTGGGAGGACCTGCCGGTGAAGGACGTCGCGGAGATCATCGGCGTGCCCGAAGGCACCGTGCGCTCACGGCTCGCGCGCGCCCGCGATGCGCTGCGCGATCGACTCGCTGCGCCGAACCCCGACGTGCCCGCGGCGCTGCGCGATCGCACCATCGAAGAGCTCGATCGCTGGGCCCGCGAGCTGCGCGACGCGATGCGGCCCGAGCCTACCTGAGCGACGCTTCCAACGACAGTCGTGCGCGATGCAACCGCGTGCGCACGGTGGCGTGCGGCACTCCGAGGCGAACGGCGATCGTCGCCGACTGCAGCGACTCGAAGTAGAAGAGCTCGAGCGGCTCGCGCAACCGCTGGCTGAGCGTCGCGATCGCGGCGTGCAGCTTCTGCGCGTCGTGACGCAGCATCACTTGCGCGGGCGTATCGTCGTCGTGCACGAGCGTCGCATCGGCGAGCGCGCGCCGGCGTCGATGCGCGACGAGATGCGCAGCGAGCTGCGCCTTCGCGATCGCGAGCAGCCGCTCGTCGGAGTCGCAGCGCTGCTCCAGCGCCGCGACGAGCGTGTCCTGCACGAGGTCGCCGCAGCTCGGATCGTCTCCGAGCATCCTCCGGAACCAGCCCGCCAAGTCCACCATCAACGGTGAATTGCCGCGCGCCGCCGAACCGCTCCCGAGAAATCGTCGATCCCCGGAAAAGACCGTCAGCCGCCCTGTCGCACCAGGCTGACGCGCAGCGGCGCGCCGCACGAGGCCGACATCGCCGAGATCGCGCAGATGCTCGCGGAGTAGTGCACGCTCGCCCGGGTGTCCGTGCTGCTCGGCGTCGGTGCGTCTGCGCGGGTCGGCGAGATCGTGCGCCGCCTCGGTGCGCGCCGCGTGTTGCTGGTCACCGACGACGGCGTCGCCGAGCACGCGTCGTGGATCCGTGGCGTGCTCGCGGGCAGCGGAGTTCGAGTCGACACCTTCGTCGCGACGACGCCCGCAGCCACGGTCGCGCAGGCGCACGCGCTCGCGCAGTGGGCGAGCGGGCGTGGGTGCGAGGCCGTGGTGGCGCTCGGCGGCGACGGCAAGCTCGCGCTCGCGCAGGCGGCCGCGTGGTTGCTCGCCCACGGCGGCGAGCTCGAGCACGTCGCGCGCGTGTCCGGTCCGATCGCGCCCATCGTCGCGATCCCCACGGTGGCGATGGCGGTGTCGGAGGTCTGCGCGCTGCGTTCGGCGCCCGCGATCGTCGACGTGCGGCTGCGTCCGGCCTGGACGATCGTCGATCCCGAGTTGCACCGCAGCTGTCCGCCCGAGCTCACGCGTGCGTGCGCAGAGCAGGCGAAGCGCCGCACGATCGCGAGTGCAGCGCGCGCACGCATCGACGACGCGCTCGCAGGCGCGCTCGCACGACCGCGCGATCTGCATGCACGCTGCGAGCTCGCGATCGCGGCGCTGCTCTAGCGCGGCAGCCAGTGCTCGCGCACCGACGGGCGCGCGAGGATGCGCTCGCCCCAGGCACGGATCCGCGGCGTGCCCTTCACCTCGAGCTCGTCGAGGAACCGCATGAACGGCGCGTAGCAGACGTCGGCGAGCGTGAACTGATCGCCGAGCAGCCACGTGCGCTCGCCGAGCATGCCGTCGAGGTTCACGAAGTGGCGCTCGATGGCGGCGCGGGCCTGTTGCATCGGCTCGAGCTTCCAACGCTCGCGCGGGAGGAAGCGCGTGGGGAACACCAGCGCGCCGCTGTGCACCCCGCACTCGATGTCGCACAGCTTCATGTGCATCGCGACCGTCGCACGTCCTTGCAGATCTGCGGGCACGAGCGCCGGTGCGGGATGCAACGCCTCGAGATACTCGAGGATCGCGGTGGACTCGAGCAGCAAGAAGCCATCGTGCTCGAGCACCGGCACGCGTCCCCACGGATTCTTGGCGAGGAACGGCGGCGACTTGTGCTCCTTCGCCATGAAGTCGAGCTCGACGAGCTCGAGCGCGATGCCCTTCTCGTGCGCCGCGATGCGGACGCGCTGCGAGTAGCTCGAGAGCGGGTGGTAGTGGAGGCGGAGCGTCACGCCCGCGATGCTACAGCACCCCGCAGGATTCCGCCGGCATCCACGGGTAGTACATCATGAAGTTGAGGCACATCTCCTCGTCGGATTCCTCGCCGCCTTGGGTCGGGGTGTCGCGCATGCTCGAGTCGTACATGCAGTGCGTCGAGATCCGATCACCGGGCTGCAGGTCGAAGTCGGCCGGTTGGAACTGCTGCGTGTTGAAGGTGAACGGGTCGTCGCGCGCGATCTCACCCATCGACACACCATCGCGCTCGACCTCGGTCCACAGCGCGGTGCCGATCGCGTGGGCGTGCAACAGCGACGCGAACACGTGCACCGGCTGCGTCATCAAGTCGGCGGTGACCTCGCCGCTGCAGGTCGCGACGTACTCGTACGAAGGATCGCCGGGCGGCACGTAGATGCTGAGGATGTCGCCTTGCGTGAACACACCCGCACGCTCCGGACGCAGCGTGCGCGTGACGTGCAGATCGACGCCGTCGTTGTCCTCGAACGGCATCAACAGCGGATTGTTGTAGTGCACCTGCAGGATGAACGTGACCTCGGGGCCCTGATCGCCGACCAGGAAGCCGGCCTCGGGCGGCAGCTCGATCGGCTCCACGCCCGGCGCCCACGCCCACAGGATGTGCGCGGGCCAGTCCATGCACGGATCGTCGGGATTGAGCTCGACGTGCGAATCGGCGATCGACAGCACGTAGTGATGGATGAGTGGGCTCGACACCACCGGATCGATCGCGATGATGTGGCGAAGCTGATCGGTGGGGAACGAGAACGAGAAGCACGAGTACTTGGTCTCGACCACCGGCGGCGCGTAGCCGCCCGCGCGCAGCTCCCAGATCTCGACGTCGCCGGGCTCGCCGGTCTCGTTGGTGCCGGTCTCGCCTTCGCCGCCATCGGTCTCGCCGCTACCGCCGGTGCCGGCACTCGAGCCGCCTTCACCCGCGGTGCTTCCGCCCGATCCGGGGTTGCCGCTGCCGTCGGGATCGCTGTCGCCGTTCGACTCGCCCTCGCCGGCTTCGCCTTCTTCCTGATCGTCCGAGTCGCTCTGGTTGGCGGTCGCGACGCCATCGTCGTCCTTGGTGTCGAGCTCGCACGCGAGCAGCAATGACAACGTCACCAACGAGTACGAACGCGAAGCACCAAGCATGATGGGACCCTCCGGCGGTGTGCCGCCACCCTCGTTTTGGCAACCGCAGCGCGCCGCGCAATCGATCGGGCGACCTCGCACGGTGGGCGCGAGCGCTCGCTAATCGTCGTCGAGCGATGCTGCCGATCGCTGCTCACCGACGAGGTCGGCGTAGGTCGTGTCGGCCATGATCTGCGCGCGCGACAGATCGAGATCGCGAATCAGCGCACCGAGTCGATCGTCGCGCAAGCCCATCGCGTGATCGCGATCGAACATCGCGAGCACGTCGAGCACGCGGATCTGATCGAGCGGGCGTCCGGGCATGACGAGCTGCAGCGGTTCGGCGGTCTCGATGACGATGCCGCGGCGTTCGAGCGCGTCGACCAGCTCGCCGACCTGGTCGAGCCCGATGCGGAAGCGTTCGCCGAGCGCTTCGAGCGAGATGCCGATCTTGCGGCGCGCGTAGTGATCGCAGACCGCGAGCACGATGCGCGCGGCGGTGCGCCCGGTGGGACGCTGGTACTCGCTGCGCTCGAGCACGTAGCGGTTCACGTAGCCCTGCAACGCGATCGCGCGGTGGTTGTGCACGCAGTAGGTGAGCTCGGCCCCGAGGAGGATCACCATCCACGACGCGTACGACCACACGATGAGGATGGGGAGGATCGCGAGCGATCCGTACACGCCCTCGTAGGTCTGCAGCGCGAAGCGGGTGGCGTAGATGCCGAAGCCGACCTTCGACAGCTCGAGCAACACCGCGGAGCAGAGCCCACCGATGATCGCGGCACGCCAGCGCACGCGCGCGAACGGCAGGAAGCGGTTGAGCAACACCAGGCCGATCGCGGTGGTGATGACCGGCGAGCCCAGGAATACCGAGAAGCCGGAGAGCAGCGGCGCGCCGAGGCTGTAGAGCATCGCGAGCGGACCGAGCGTCGCGAGCGTGTAGAACATCGTGAACTGCGTGAGCACGCTGCGGCGTCGGACCACGCGCCAGATGCGGTTGAAGGTGCGCTCGAGCGTCTGGAAGAGCACGAACGCGATCACCAGCGTGACGATGAAGCCCCACGCGCCGAGCCGCGCGATGGTGACGTTGCCGGCGAGCTGCATCGCGGTGGCGGCCATCTCGGATGCGCGATCGGTCTCGGGCACGAGCGAGCGGAAGAGGTCGTGCATCAGCCGCGCGCCCGCGCTCTCGTCCATCAGCGACACGATCAGCAACGCGACGCCGATCATCGGCACGGTGGAGAGCAGCGTCTGCACGGTGAGCAGCGCCGCGAGCCCGCCCGCGCGATCCTCGATGCTCCATCGCCGCAGCATGTACATCGTGATGAGCCACATGCGCCGGCGCGGCGTCGGCAGGTACTCCGCGGACTGCGGCAGGATGCGCGAGGTGACCGCACGGATGCGGCCCGCCGCGACGGCGGAGATCGACGCGCGCGGCTCGGGTTTCTCGACGCTCGCCTGCGCGTCGGTGCGGTAGTGGCCCGCGAGCTCGGCGAGCTGCGGCGAAGACTCGTCCGCGGGGGCCGGCGACGACGCCTCCGCGCGCGCGTACTCTTCCGCGATCGTGGCGAGCGGAGCGGCCGGCTCGCGCGGAGCTTCGCCGTTCGCGGGATCGTCGGGCTCGGGCACCACGCCGAGCCTATCAAGCAATGGATCAGTTGCGCTCGGGCGCGAGGCGCTTCTTGCTGCGCTCGAGCTTCTCGCGCAACGGCTCCGCCAACGCGTCGAGCTCCTGGCGCAGCCCACCGAGCTCGCGCTCGATGGCCGCGACCCGCTTGTCGGAGAGGCCGTCGATCTCGGTGAGCACCTCGGCGAGCTTGCGTGCGAGGCCGGTGGCCTTGACGATGAGCTCGAGCTTCTCAGCGCCCTTCGGCTTCGGCCACAAGACCGGATCGAAGCGCTTGCGCAGCTCGGCGACGGTCTGCCCCTCGTCGAACACCGCAGAGCGCAGCTCCTTGATCACCTCGCGCGGCGGCACCGCCTCGTCGCGCGCGCGTCGTGCCTTCGGCTCACCGTCTGCGTCGACCGGCGGCAATCCCATCGCGCGCCCGAGATAGTCGACCGCTTCGTAGCTCGGGATCGTCTTGGCCACACCATCCCACGACAGCACTTGAGGCGCGACACGCTCGAGCGTCGAGAAGGAGATCGTCAGCTTGTCGACCGTGGCGCGGCGCAGCTGCAGCTCTTCGGCGCAGTAGCGGTAGAAGTCTTCGTAGCCCCACGCTTCGAACGAGCGACTGCGGCGCAGCTCGACGAGCTTGCCCGCGAGCTCGACCCAACTGCGCTTGAACTGCTGCGTGCAGCGGATCGCATCGAGACGCGCGGGCTCGGCACCCGTTTTCTCCAGCCGGCGCAGCAGCGATTCGAGCTTGTCCGATGCGCCGCTCACGGCGTCGCCGTATAGCACCTGCGGCGCGCCGGTGGTACCGTTGGCCTGGTGGCGGCTTCGGCACCTTCGGCGACCGCACAAGTGGCCGCGTCGCAGCCGTCCCATGGCGCGCCGGGCGGGGGACGAACCCGGCCGTTCCGCTTCGGCATGGGCGATGGGGCGGTGCGCGACGCACCGCTGTCCCCCGGCGATCTCGTCGGCGAGCGCTATCGCATCGTGCAGCTGCTCGGCGAAGGCGGCATGGGTCGCGTGTACGAAGCCGAGCACGTGCTGCTCCGGCATCGCGTCGCGGTGAAGTTGTTGCGTCGCGATCGGCAGAGCGCCGAGCACCTCGCACGCTTTCGTCAAGAAGCCGAGGCCGCGGGGCGCATCGGTCACGCGGCGATCGTCGGAGTGTCGGACTTCGCCGGCCGCGACGAGCCGAACGCGTACATGGTGATGGAGCTGTTGCGCGGCGAGTCGCTCGAAGCGTGGCTGTCGCGACCGGGGCGATTGCTCGTCGGGCTCGAAGCGCTCGTCGAGGTCGCGCGCGGCCTGCAGGCTGCGCACGCCGCCGGCGTCGTGCATCGCGATCTCAAGCCGGCGAACTTGTTCCTGCATCGCGCGGCCGATGGTCGGTTGCAGCCGAAGATCCTCGACTTCGGCATCGCGAAGCTCGCGAGCACCGAGCACACCGCGATCGCGACGGCGGCCGGCACGGTGCTCGGCACGCCGTACTATCTCGCGCCCGAGCGCGCGCTCGGCCGTCCGCTCGATGCACGCGCGGATCTCTACAGCCTCGGCGTGATCCTCTACGAGGTGCTCACCGGCACCGTGCCGTTCGTCGACGAGACGTTCATGGGCGTGCTCGCGAAGCACGTGAAGCAGGCCGCGCTCGATCCGCGACAGGCGGCGCCCGATCGCGGCGTGCCCGATGGGCTCGCACGGCTCACGATGTCGTTGCTCGCGAAGGAACCGCAGGCGCGGCCGGCCACGGCGGAAGCGGTCGCGGTCGAGCTGGAGCGCCTCATCGTCGCCGAGGGCGATGCGATCGCGCGCGCCGTCACCGGTCCCCGCGAGCACAGCAACGACGCGCTCGCGACGGTGCACATCGACGAGATCGCAGAGCGACCCACGTCGGTGCCGGGCGACTTGCACAGCCAGCAGACGCGGTCGCTCGATGCGACGCCGTCGTCGGGCACGGTGCCGATGGTCGCGACGCCGTCGTCGTCGGGCACGGTGCCG
>DASZPU010000906.1:0-7301 GCA_035550195.1 Nannocystaceae bacterium | reverse complement strand
CGACGACGTTGGGATGCGCCGCCGCGCAGGCGAGCTCGGCTTCGCGACGGAAGCGCGTGACCAGCTCCGCCTTGCGCGCGAGCTCGCGGTGCATGACCTTCACTGCGAAGCGGCGCGCGGCGAGCCGCGAGTGGCGAGCCTCGTAGACCTTGCCCATGCCGCCTTGGCCGATGAGCCCGACGATGCGATAGGCCTCGGCGAGCAGCGAGCCGACCAGCGGATCGAGGTCTTCGTTCTGCAGGTGATCGAGCTCGATCACGCAGCGGGGGCAGACGCGGTAGTCGAGCGGGAAGCGTTGACCGCAGCTCGCACAGATCTTCTCGAGCCCCGCGCGCAAGAGCCCGCTCGCGGTGGTCGGCACGACCGAGCTGCCGGTCGCGCGCGTCGGTGCGTTCGACGGTGCCGCCACGCGCGGGCCCGGGGTGGGCACCGGCGCCGAGATGCCGTGCATGAGCGTCGGGTTCGCGGGCGGTGGTGTCAGCGCGCTCGGATCGATCGGCTCGGGCGTGAACGAGACCGGTGTCGCCATGCGGCGCGGCACCGCAGCGGCCGGTCGCTGCGGAGGCGGTGGCGGTGGCGCGGAACCACTGCGCTCGCTCGGCGCGCGTGCAGGCGCGGGCTGACGTCCTTGCCCCCGCGAGGAGGCCGGCGGTGCTTCGCCCGGCACGATGACGATGGTAACGCGATGGACTCCGCCACGCGAGCGCGCGTGGGCGACGTTTCGTGGCTGGCCGTTCGGGCAGCTCGATCGCGCGCGCGTATCCGGGCCATAACGACCTGCATGGCGATCCACGAAGTGGCGGTGATCGGGCCGGGCAACGTCGGGGGTGACCTCGGGGTGCGACTCGCGAACAGCGGTGTGTCGGTGACGTTCGGAGTGCGCTCCGGCAAGGAGGTGCCGCGGATCTCCGAAGCGGCGGAGGGCAACGTGAAGTGGCGACACCCGCCGACGCAGCGCGTGCCGCGGATGCGATCGTGCTCGCGTTACCGGCCAACGTCGTCGTCGACGTCGCGCGCGGGCTGGGAGATCTGCGCGGCAAGATCGTGATCGACGCGAACAACCCGCTGCGCATGGAGGCCGGTGCGGGCCGAGCGGGCCCGGTGTGGAATCCACCGCCCGAGGGCTCGCTCGCGCAGGCGCTCGCAGCCGCGCTGCCGGGCGCGCGCGTCATCAAGGCTTGGAACACCTTCGGTCACGAGTTCCACGCGGACCCGCGCACCGCGGCAGGTCCGGTGACGGTGCCGATCGCGGGCGACGACGCCGATGCGAAGGCCGACGTCGCTGCGCTCGCGCATCGTGCCGGCTTCGCGCCGCTCGACTGCGGTCCGCTGCGCAACGCGTCGCTGCTCGAGAACCTCGCGACGTTGTGGGTGCACCTCGCGATGGCGGGCGGCCAAGGTCGCGACGTCGCGTGGCAGCTCGTGCGCCGCTGACGATCGACTCGAGCCCGACGTGGCTTTGCCACGGCGCAGAGCGAGCACGAGTGCTCGCGCCAGGAAGAGCGCCGGAGGGCATCTACTCGAGCCCGACGTGGCTTTGCCACGGCGGAGAGCGAGCACGAGTGCTCGCGCCAGGAAGAGCGCCGGAGGGCGCGACCAAAAACTAGTCCATGCGGCTGCCGATGCGCAGGTGCCAGCCGTCGAGCGTGCCGGTGCCACCCGCGACCGTGTCGGTGATGCGCAGCGTCCAGGTGCCGTCGACCATCTCGTCGCCGGAGAAGCCCGACAGCGCCGCGACGTTGCGCAGCCGACCCGCACCACCGGTGAGCGGCACGGCGACCTCGTTGCCCGCGGGATTCGTGAGCGTGACGGTGAGCTGCGCGAGCTGATCGTGTGCGCCGTCGATCTCGAGCTCGACGTCCATGTCGACGGTCGCGAGCCCGTACACGAGCAGCGTCCGCTCGAGCGTGCCGTGATCGGGGATCGCGATCTGCAAGCCGTCGTCGAAGCGACCGCCTTCGCCGAAGTTGCCGCGCATCCACGCCGGGAAGCAGATGCCGTCGTCTCCGCGCGTGAGCCCGGCGCAGACGAGCCCCTGCCCGATGTCGCACTCGCTCGCGGCGCTGCACATCGTCTGCTCGCCGAAGCCGGAGAGCACGGTGCAGCGCCCGAGCTCGCTGCCCTCGCTGTCGCCGAAGCAACGGCCCACGCTGCAGTCCGCATCCGACGTGCAGTCGTTGCCTTGGTTGCCGACCGCCGCGCTGCAGCGCTCGATGAAACCATCGCCGATGCGCGCGACCGGCTCGCTGCCGGCGAGCTCGAAGTACGCGCCCACCGAGGTGTCGCCCGCACCGAATTCGTACACGACGTACGCGACGGCGCTGGTGCGATCCCACAGCTCGGTGCGGTTGATCTCGCCCTCGTCGGCGAACGCGAACGCTTCGTCGAGCGTCGTGACGGCAAAGCCGGTGGCCTGCACCGCCGCGATGATCTGCGACTGTTCGATCGCGCCGAGCCCGGCCGGCGAGCTCAGCACGCGACGATCGCCGGACACGACGTCGTGCGACCACGCGAGCTCGCGGTATTCGTGGCCGAACACGCACTCGACCGCGAACGGTGCGAGCTCGTCGTGACATGCGGGCCCGGTCTGCTGCGCGAACGCATCGAAGCCCGCGGCGCAGAACTCCTGCGGCGTGCCGCCGCCCATGCAGAGGTTGTCGAACACGGGGCCGAGCGCCTCGCCGTCGGTGCAGATCGCGAGCGCGTCGGCGCGGCTGAGATCCGGGGTCTCCGGATCGTTCACGCTGTCGGCCACCTGCGTCGCGACGCACGCGAGGATGTTGTTGGCGACGACGTCGGGGCACGCGGCGACCGGCGGCAACGGCGAGCAGTCGCCGTTTTCGCAGGTGGCCTGCACGCGGTACTTGCCGCGGCCGCGCGCGTCGTGGGTGCCGACGACGACGAGGTACTCGCCGCCGTCGAGCGACAGCCCGGTGATGCGCGACTGCTTGCCCCACCCGCTGTCGTCGTCGAACGCGATCGCAGTGGTGCCGAAGCCCGCGTCGGTCAGCGGACCGTAGACGAACAGCGTGGTGTCGAGCTTCTTCGCGGTGCCGGCCTGCGTGATCTCGACGCGCACGCGCGCGCCGGGACGCACCGCGAGCCGATAGCCGTGGAACTCGAGGTCTTCGACGAACACGCCGTCTCGCGGAGTCGCGAGCGCGAGCGCACCGCGATCGTCGACCTGATCGAGCGCGTCGGCCTTGCCGCTGCCGAGCTCGGGGACGATCGCGTCGGTGTCGTCGGCGGCGCAGGCGATCGAGAGCACGGCGAACAGGCAGGCGTGGCGGCGCATGTGGATCCCTCGGAGGTCGCGGCGCCGTGTGCAATCCGCGGGTCATCCGCGCGTCCGCGCAAACCCCTGCGATCCTGGCGCCTCGTGACCGTCACGGGACATCGAACGCAGTTCTGGCGGCGACAGTCGCCAGTGCCCCCGCCGGGGCCGCGCCGCCCGTGACCGGTCACGGGAGCTATCCTGCCGGGCATGAGCGGGGCCTGGACGTACAAGGATTTCGTCGCGGATGCGCTGACCCGGATCCCCGAGGTCGCGTGCGAGGAGCTCGGGCAGCGCGTCGCGGCCGGCGAGCGCATCGTCGTGCTCGACATCCGCGAAGGCGACGAGATCGGGCCCGGCATCCTGCCCGGTGCGCTGCTCTTGCCGCGCGGCTTGCTCGAGAAGCACGTGCACGAGCACGTGCCCGACAAGTCCGCGAAGGTGATCGTGTACTGCGCGACCGGCAATCGCTCCGCGCTCGCGGCGGACGTGATGCAGAAGATGGGCTACGGCGACGTGCACAACCTCGCCGGTGGCATCGAGCGTTGGCGTCACCTCGGTCTGCCGATCGCGGCGACCTCCGTCGCGCACGTCCACACCAGCGCGCCGGCCGAGCAACCGGCGCTCTGTCTGATGCCCGGCGGACGCCTGTCGTGGGACGACGTGCGTCGCGAGTTCGCGATCGTGGCGCGCCGCGTGCCCGTGCTCGGCTCCGGTGAGCGCCCGCTCGTCTATCTCGATCACGCCGCGAGCACGCACGCACCGATGTCCGTGCTCGCTGCGTACGTCGAATTCCTCGAGCGCGAGTACGCCAACGTGCACCGCGGCACGCACCTGTTGTCGCGCAAGGCCACCGAGCGCTTCGAGGAGGCCTACTACGTCATCGCCGATCACATCGGCGCCGAGCTGCGCCAGGGCTGCGTCGTGTTCACCTCGAACACGACGCACGCGATCGATCTCGCGAGCTTCGTGATGGCCGAGCGGCCCGGCAAGGTGATCGTCACGGAGATGGAGCACCACTCCAACGACCTGCCCCACCGGCGCCGCAGCACGGTGCTGCGCGCACGCGTCGACGACGATGGCGCGCTCGACCTCGATCACCTCGAGACGCTGCTGCGCAAGAACGAGGTGAAGCTCGTCGCGGTCACCGCGGGCAGCAACGTCAGTGGCATCACGCCCGATCTGCGTCGCATCGCGCGGATGGCCCACGACAACGGTGCGCTCATCCTGGTGGACGCTGCGCAGGCGCTCGCGCGCATGCCGATCGACGTGCTGCCGTTCGACGACCCCGCGCACATCGACTTCCTCGCGGGCGCGGGCCACAAGGCCTACGCGCCGTTCGGTGCGGGCTTCCTCTACGGACCGCGCGCGCTGTTCGACGAAGCGCCGCCCTACGTACCCGCGGGCGGCACCGCCTCGCAGGTGCGCGCCAGCAGCGTGGAGTTCCTCGATGCGCCCGATCGTCACCACGGCGGCACGCCCAACGTCGCCGGCATCGTCGGCATGTCGCGCGCGCTGTCGTTCCTGCAGTCGATCGGGCTCGACCGCGTGCGCGCGCACGAGATCGAGCTCACCGCGCGCATGCTGAACGGCCTGCGCGAGCTCGGCGGCGTCACGATCTACGGCCCCGAGGATCCGGCCCAGCGCCTCGGCGTCGTCGCGTTCAACGTCGACGGCGTCAGCGACCTGATGACCGCCGCGGTGCTGTCGGAAGAAGGCGCGCTCGCGGTGCGCAACGGCCGGTTCTGCGCGCACGTGTACATGGACCGCCTGCTGCAAGGTCGCGGCCGCGCGACCTCGCAGGGCAGCGACGGCAGCCTGCCGACCGGTGCGGTGCGTGCGAGCGTCGGCCTCTACACCGATGCACCCGACATCGATCGCTTGCTCGAGTTCGTGCAGCGCGTCCGCGATCGCAAGTGGATCGGTCGCTATCGCGTGCGCGGTGACAGTGTGTCGGCCGAGTTCGCGGGCCGCTGTGCCGATCGGTGGATGGAAGCCACCCACGACGCCGGCACGCACGCGCCCGCCGACATCGCGGCGCACGGCTACGAGTTCGAGGTGCTGCAGCCCGACGCGCCCTGTCGCAGCTACCTCGTCGCAGACGCGAAGACCGGCGATGCGCTCATCGTCGATCCCTTGCGCGAGAAGGTCGACGACGTGCTCGATCTGCTGGCGCGGAAGCGCTGGCGCCTGCGCTACACCGTCGAGACGCACACGCACGCCGATCATCTCTCGGGCTCGGTGCGCCTCAAGGATCTCACCGGCGCGCAGATGCTCATGCACGCCGCCGCGGGTGCACCCTGCGTCGATCGTCCGCTCTCCGACGGCGACGTCATCCAGCTCGGCGCGCTGCGCATCGAGGTCATCGCCACGCCGGGCCACACCAACGACGCGATGTGCCTCGTGCTCCCGGGTCGGGTGCTCACCGGCGACACGCTGCTCGTCGGTGGTTGCGGTCGCACCGACTTGCCCACCGGCGATGCCGCGCAGCTGTGGGACAGCCTCGCGCGTCTGCTCGCGTTGCCCGACGAGACGCTGGTGTTCCCTGCGCACGACTACCGCGGGCAGCAGGCGAGCACGATCGGTCGCGAGCGTCGCACCAACCCGAAGCTGCAGCACGCGACGCGCGAGGAGTTCGTCGCCGCGATGTCGTCGCTCGACCTCGCACCGCCGCCGCGGCTGCGCGAGGCGCTGCACGCCAACCAGAACTGTCTATGACGGGCGCGCGAGCACGTCGGCGATCGTGCGGCTGAGCTGCGCGGCGCGGTACGGCTTGGGCACGAAGCCGACCGCACCTTGCTCGAGCATGCGCACGAGCTCGTCCTCGGCGACGTGACCCGACCACATCAGCACGCGCAGCTTCGGGGCGACGCGCAGCAACGCGGCCAGCGATTGCTGCCCGCGCAGCTTCGGCATGCGCACGTCGAGCAGCACCAGATCGAATGCGTCCGGCGTGCGCTCGACGATCGCGACCGCCTCGCTGCCGTCGGCCGCGGGCGTCACCTCGTACCCGAGCGAGCGCAGCAGCGCGATTGCAGCACCGCGCACGAGCGGCTCGTCGTCGACCACGAGCACGCGGCCGTGCCCGCGCACGAGCGCCTCGGTGCTCGCGGCCGGCACGGTGACCGCGGCGTCGGCGAGCGGCAATCGCAGCCGGAACACGCTGCCGCGTCCGAGCTCGCTGTCGACCGTGATCGCCCCGCCGAGCGCATTGGCGGCCGCGGCCACGCCCGCGAGCCCGAGCCCGGTGCCCTTGCGCGCGACCTTCGTGCTGAAGAACGGCTCGAAGATGCGCGGCAGGATCTCGGGCGCGATGCCGGCTCCGTCGTCGCGCACCTCGACGATCATGTAGTGGCCCGGCGGCAGGCTGTCGGTGTCTGTGAAGGTGCGATCGCTGGTGCCGATCCGCAGCTTGCCGCCCTCGGGCATCGCATCGATCGCGTTCACCAGCAGGTTGAGCAGCGCGTTCTGCAACAGCGAGGGATCGGCGTGCACGATCGGGCGCGCGCACGCGAGCTCGCTCTCGATCTCGATGCGGCGATCGGCCGAGCGCGCGACCAAGGACACGGCGCTCGCGACCAGCGCGTGCACGTCGGTGGGCACGAGCACCATCTGCGCGTTGCGGGAGTACGCGAGGAGCTGCCCGGTGAGCTCGGCGGCGTGCTGCGCCGCCTGCAGGATGTCGCCGGCGAGCGTGCGCTCCTCCGACGTCTCGGGCAGATCCATGCGCAAGAGCTCGGCGCAGCCGATGATCGCGGTGAGGTTGTTGTTGAAGTCGTGGGCGACGCCGGCCGCCATGCGCCCGATGGTCTCGAGCTGACGATTCTGCAAGAGCGCGATCTCGGCGTCGGCGCGCTCGCGCTCGGCCAGCTCGCGGCGCACGGTCTCGGCCCGCGCGAGCTCGAGCGAACGCTCGAGGCGATCGACGATCGCGACCACGAGCGCGCCGAAGAGGCCGATCGCGAGGAACGAGATCACGATCGTGCGCACCCACGCGACCGGCTCGCGCATCGAGGCATCGGCGGCG
>DASZPU010000905.1:0-6576 GCA_035550195.1 Nannocystaceae bacterium | reverse complement strand
GGATTTCCCTACGGCGTGACCGCGATCCCGGGCACGAGCGAGCTCTTGATCTCGATCGCGAACGACAACACGACGTATCTGCGCGTCGATGGTGCGACGTCACCACCGTCGGTGGTGTGGACCTCGAGCGCAACCGGCGTGCGCACGTTCCCGATGGGCGTCGCGGTGGATGTCGACAGCGGCCTCGCGCTCTCCGGCGCGGTGGGTGCGGACGCGTTGTTGGTGATCCCGATGGACGGAAGCGCGATCGAACCGGTGGCGTGGACGACCCCGGGCCCCGCATACGTCGCGATCGGGCCCGCGCGCTGACCCGGAACTGACCGCGGGTTCTACCCGCGTTTCGCCGCGCTGAGTCGACTCAGCGCGAGCGTTCGCGGGATTTTCCCGCGGTCAGAGACACACGAGGTCGAGTCCGATCAAGCCACAGTTGCCACTACAGCAATCGGCACCGGTTGCGCAGCCGTGCAACGCCGGATAGCAGCAGTCCGACGTATCGAGTGTGCAGTCGGCGTTGCAACCGAGGTCGCCTTCGCTCGGCGAGAAGCCTTCCGTCGCGCACGTGTGCGCGCCGAAGTCGGCACCGTCGCACTGTTCGCCAGCGTCGACGTTGCCGTCGCCGCAGTCGTTGCAGCCGGTGATGTCGAAGTCGCACTGGTTGTCGCACGCGAGCATTCCGCCGGCGTGTCCGAAGGTCGCACACGTCTGCCCGTTGAAGTCGCTGCCGTCGCAGTTGTCGTCGAGATCGACATAGCCATTGCCGCACGACTCGCATTCGCCGACGTCGTAGTTGCACATGCGGTCGCACGCGAGCGCGCCGGCGACGAACCCCAGGCTCTCGCAGGTCTCGCCCACGAGGTCGAGACCTTCGCACTGCTCGTTGCCCTCGATGAGATCGTTGCCGCACTCTTCCATGCCGGTGCAGCCGTCGACGTTGAGCTCGCAACTGACGGTGCAGGAAAGGTCGCCGGTGCCGAGATTCACCGACGCGCAGTCGGTGGCTTCTCCGAAATCGTCGCCGTCACAGTTCTCCGTGCCCTCCATGACGCCGTCGCCACAGACAGGACCGGTCGGACCGGTCGACTCGGAGCTGCTGCTCGGGTCGGTCGAGCTCGATTCTTCGGTCTCGGTCGTCCCACTGTCCGCGGAGGTCGTCGTGCTCGTCGGCGAGGTCGTCACATCGCCGGACATCGAGCTCGCCGTCGTGCTGCTCATGCTCGTGCCGGCGGTGACCGTCGAGTCGGCGTTGGTCAGCTCGGAGGTGCTTCCGGTGTCCGCGATCGTGACCGCGTGGCACTTCTCCTCGAGGTCCGCCTCGATCTCGCCGTCGGCGACGCAACCGTTGTTTGCGGCGGTGCACTGATTGCAGACTGGCCGGTCGGGAAAGTTCTCCTCGCAGAACTTGTCGCCCTCCCGAAAGAAGCAGTGATCGAGGTTCTGGACGGTGCAACCGGCGAGCAGAGAGAACGCAGCCACCATCCACGACGTACGCCCGGGCATGCTCATCGGATAGCACCGCTACGTGCGATGCTGCGCGTGCACGTGACGCAACGTTTCGCTACGCCGCTGCGTTCGGTCGGAGCGCCGGTGCTCGTGGGTGCGTAACGCTATGTGACCGCCGCCGCGACGATCACAGCGGGCACACGAGCAGGCCGAGGAGGCAGTGTCCGTCGCCCTTGCAGCAGTTCGTCGCCGCGTTGCAGAGCTGCCCGCCTGCGACGCAACAGTCGTCGGTGTTGTACGTGCAGTTGGCGTTGCACTCGAGCACACCGCCGCCGTAGACGCCGTCGTACTCGGCGCAGGTCTCGACGTCGAATTCGTTGCCGTCGCACTGCTCGTCCATGTCGAGCATGTCGTTGTCGCAGGTGCCGGGCGCTTCGCAGGTGCTGAGATCGTAGAAGCAGTCGGGTCTGCACGACAGCGCGCCGCCATCGTAGCCCAACGTCTGGCAACTCGCGTCGCCGAACGCATCGCCGTCGCACTGCTCGGGCTCGTCGAGCACACCGTTGCCACACGGCGGTGGCTCGCCGGTGCTGCTGCTCGTCTCGGGTGCTTGCGTCGTGCTGCTCTCGCTGCTCGTCGACGTCGTCGTCGCGCTGAGCGTCGACTCGGAGCTCGCGATCGTCGTGCTCGTCTCCGTCGACGTCGACACCGTCGTGCCGACGCTCTCCGTTCCACCGTCGACCCAGCACGCGGCGCTGGGTTGCTCCTTCACACAGCCGTCGTTGTCGTTCGTGCACTGACTGCAGAACCCGCGCTCGGGATCCTGCTCCGCGCACGCCGCACTACCGCCGTTGTAGTAGCAGTGGTTCTCGTTCTTGATCGTGCATCCCGCGACTAGAAAGGCGAGCGCGAGCCGAGTTCGCATGGGTGCGAACAGACTATCAGAGACACGAGTTGATCGCGTTGCAGGCGAAACCCTCGCAACATGGGGATAGCGAGCAGTTCTGAAACTGGGCCACGCAGCAGTTGATCGGGTTGATGGTGCAGTTGGCGTTGCACGTCAAGCTGCCGCCTCCGTATTGAGGACTGAACCCCATGCAGGTCTGCCTCCCGAAGTCGGTCATGTCGCACTGCTCGCCGTCTTGAACGACGCCATCGCCGCACCCCTTCGGCATCATGCACTCGCTGAGATCGAGCATGCAGTCGCCTGTGCAGGAGATCGTTCCGCCGCCCAATCCCTCCGTCACGCAGTCGTGACCGTTCAGGTCTTCTCCGTCGCACGCTTCGTCGCCGTCGATCACGCCGTTGCCGCACGGCTGGCTGCCGGTGCTGGAACCACTCTCGTCGGTCGGATCCGTGGTGGTCGACGTCATCGACGTCGTCATCGATGTCGACATCGTCGTCGTGTCGGTCGTGACCGTCGACGTCGCGCCGCCGCTGCTGCTGCTCTCCGTCCCCGCGACGCCGTCGTGGCAACCGGGCGCCGTGTTGATCGTGTTCGAGCAGCCGTCGTTCTCTGCACTGCAGCGATCGCAGTACATGAACCCGCGGTCCATGCACGTCGCGTCGCCGTTCTGATTCCCGCAGTGGCGCTCGTTCGTCGTCGTGCAGCCCCACGCGACGCCCAAGGCCAGCGCACCCGTTCGTGCAATCCAATTCATGCGTCACCTCCGGTGCTCGTGGGCACCGTGATCCTCGCTGTCACGCCGCGGGGCTCGACCCGCACGAAGTCGAGCCGTCCGCCGTAGGCCTCTGCCGTGTCGCGCACGATCAAGAGCCCCAGACCACAGCCCTTCGGCTTGCTGGTCGAAAAGCTGAAGGCCGCTTGTTCGCGCAGCGCTGCCGCGTCGCCGCTGCCCCGGTCGGTCACTTCGATCGACACCATGTCACCCGCCACGCGTGTCGCCACGCGCACCAGCCCGTTTTCGTCGCTGGCATCGAGCGCGTTGTCGATCAGGTTGCCCACCGTTCGCACCAAGCGCTCGCGATCGCCCCGGATCACCGCCGACGACGATGCCGCGTCGAGCTCGAGTCGCATGCCCAGCGCCCCCGCGCGCGCCGTGCTGCGCTCGACCGCCGTCTTCGCAGCATCGCGCACGTCGATGCGATCGCGCGCGGCTCCGCGCGGCCGTCCCAAATCGAGCAAGCCCCCGAGCATCGCCTCCACGCGCGCGAGCTCGGCATGCGCGAGCACCAACCCGGGATCCTTCGCGAGCCGAGGCTCCGTCGCCGTCGCCACCTGCAGGTTCAAGCGCACCGACGACAGCGGCGAGCGCAGGTCGTGTACCACCGCGGCCGCGACGGCCCCGAGCGCCGCGATCCTTCGCTGTGCATCGAGCTCGTGCCCCAGCCGCTGCGTCTCGATGCGATGCCCGAGCAGATCCGCGAAGCGTCGCGCCACCACGATCATCTCGGTCGTCGGCCGCGCGTGATCGACGTGCAGCACCCCGAACGACAGCTCGTCGAACAGGATCGGGATCACCACGCCGCGCCCGAACGAGCCCAGCTCCTGCGCCAGCGCACCGGGCAACGACGCGGCGTCGTCGATCAGCAGCGCACCGCTCTTCGCCGCCGCATCGGCGAGCGCACGCGACACCTCGCGCGAGTGCGGCAGCACCGTCTGCGGCGCACCGCGCAGGCGATACACCTCGATCGCGCTCCCGGGAAAGAGCGAGCGCAAGCCCTCGGCCATGCGCCGTCGCACCGCCTCGGGATCGGTGAGCAGCGCGACCGCGGGCAGCGTCTCGCGCACCGCCGACGGCACCTTCGACGTGCGCGGCACCGCTTCCACGGCCAGCACCGCGCCCGCGAGCGCGAACACGACGAACGCCGCGACTGCACCGGGCGCGGGCACGTCGGCGAGCGCCAACGCGAGCGTCGCACCGCCCCACCCGACGAGATGCGCGAGCAATCCCAGCGCGAGCGCGCGACGATCCAACAACCACCGCTGCGCCACACTCGCGCCGACCACCGCCGCGCTCACCATCACCGCGGCGATGAACGACCACGGATGCGCACGTTCGATCTGCGCGCGCACGTCCATCGGCCACGGCCACGGCAGCTCGTGCACGAGCACGATCGCCGCGCAGCCGATCAGCGCCAGCCGCAATCGCGTGCGGACGGCGACGTGCCGCGTGCCGACGGTCCAGGCGACGAGCGCCATCACCAGCACGAGGGCCGCCGCGCCGCGCCCTGCTCGCGCGACGCCTGCGCCCGGCAACGCGAGCGTCATCGCGGCGAGCGCGAGATACCCACCGATCAGCCACGCGACCACGCGACAAAATCGCGGGTCGCGATCCTGCTGCCCGGTCTCGCTGCGCAGTGCGACGCCGCAGCCGACGAACGCGACTGCGAGCGCACCGAGCAGCGCCGAGATCATGGATCGTCCTCGCGCGCCAACCCGTACGCGCGGATCTTTCTATCGAGCGTGGGCCGCGAGATGCCGAGCAGCTCGGCCGATCGCTTCTTGTGCCAGCCGTTCTGCTCGAGCGTGCGCGCGATGTGATCGCGCTCGACCTGCGCGAGCGTTCGCGCGGCTTCGACCGGCGATGCATGCGCGAGCTGAGGCTCCAGCTGGAGCAGCTCGGGACCGATCAAGGATCCCGGGGCGAGCACGACCGCGCGCTGCAACATATTGAACAGCTCGCGCACGTTGCCCGGCCAGCTGTGCGCGCGCAGCCGCGCCATCGCAGCCGGCGCCACGGAGGGTGCCGGCTTGTCGAGCTCACGCGCCGCGCGATGCAGCAGGCGATCGACGAGCGCATCGAGATCTTCCAGGCGATCACGCAGCGGCGGCACCTCGAGCACCACCACGCGCAGTCGATGATAGAGGTCTTCGCGGAAGCGACCGGCTTCGACCTCGCGTCGCAGATCGCGATGC
Organism: Nannocystaceae bacterium; assembly: GCA_035550195.1. Lineage (GTDB taxonomy): Bacteria > Myxococcota_A > Polyangia > Nannocystales > Nannocystaceae > Xiheibacterium. The sequence continues at coordinate 1,256 of DASZPU010000905.1, read as the reverse complement.
GTCGACGCGATGATGCGCGCCTTCACCGGACGCGACTGGCTCTCGCCGACGCGCTCGAACGTACGCTGCTCGAGCATGCGCAACAGCTTGGCCTGGATCTCCGGCGCGAGCTCGGCGACCTCGTCGAGCAACAGCGTGCCTTCGCCCGCGACCTCGAGCCGACCCGGACGATCCGCGACGGCGCTGGTGAACGCACCGCGGGCATGACCGAAGAGCTCGCTCTCCAACAACCCCGACGACACCGCCGCGCAGTTGAGCGCGACGAACGGTGCATCGCGCGTCGGCCCCGAAGCGTGCAACGCCCGCGCGACCAGCTCCTTGCCCGTGCCGCTCTCGCCGAGCACCAACACCGTCGCGCGCGTGGGCGCGACGCGACCGATCTCGTGGAAGAGCGTGCGCATCGCAGGACTGCGCCCGACCAAGAGGCCGTCGTCCTCGACTTCGCGTGGCACCGGCACGTCGAGCCGTCGTCGGATGTCACGCTCGGCGATCGCACGCGCGACCACGCGGCCAACGCCGTCGAGATCGAGCGGCTTCACCAGGAACTCGTACGCTCCGTGTGCAACAGCATCGACGGTCGATTGCATGTCGTCGCGACCGCTCATCACGACCGTCACCGGTGCACGCGGCCCGCGCGCGTGCGCGAGCAGCTCGAGCCCGTCCCCATCCGGGAGCCCCAGATCGAGGAGCAGGAGGTCGTACTCCCGCTCCTGCAAAGCCGCGATGCCGCTCGCGACATCCCGACGTTCATCCGCATCATGACCCAGCGAAGCAAGCAGACGCCGCAGCGTCGCGCGCAGGCCGGCGTCGTCCTCGACGAGGAGCACAGCTGCCATCGTCCAAAACATATCACGCGCCGTGCGACGAGCTGCGTGCACGTTGGGGAACGTTTCGATACATGATTCGCATGTCGATCGGCTTGCAGCCCGTGCGCCGTGACACCCCGTGCGCTCGGCGGCGGACACGGCCACGCACGTCGTGCTACACCTTTGACCTGCGGTGACGACCTCGCCGACCAAAGAGTACGCGCCCGAGCCCACCAGCTCGGACGAGCACGCCGTTCCGACGGGCTTGCTCGCCGGTCGCTACAAAGCGATCAACGTGCTCGGTCGTGGCGCGATGGGTGACGTGTATCTCGCACGCCACGTGCGTGCAGGTCGTGTCGTCGCATTGAAGGTCGTCAGCAGCGCCTTCGCGAGTGATCAACGGATCTGCGAGCGCGTGCGTGCCGAAGCCCAAGCGTGCAGCGCTGCACG
>DASZPU010000904.1:0-2286 GCA_035550195.1 Nannocystaceae bacterium | reverse complement strand
TGACACGACGAGCGCAGACGAATCGTCGAGCGCGGGCGAGAGCGAGAGCACCGGCGGCACGCCGACCGCGTGCGCGCAGACGTCGTTGCCCGGTCCGATCGCCGCGGGCACGTGGGACGAGCGCTTCACGATCGCCGGCCTCGCGGGCCAAGACGGCTACATCCCCAGCGCGTACGACATCGCGGTCGACAGCGACGGCGCGTTGCTGTTCAGCGGCTACTTCCGCTGGGGCGATGGCGAAGCGATGGCAGCGATCGCTGCGCACGACGCAACGGGTTGGTCCGCACCGATGGCGAGCTGGGGCGAGCTCGAGCTGCCGAACGCCGGCTTCTCTGCGGTCGGTGTCGGCCCCGAAGGTCAGCTCGCGCTGTCGACCTACGATCTCGCGATGCAAGGTGACGGCGAGATCTGGGCCGACACCGGCGCGGGCCCGGAGCTCATCGGTCGCTACGCCGGCGCCGCACGACGCTTGTTGTGGAAGGACGGCGAGCTGTGGATGGTCGGTCGATTCCAGCTCGAGGACGGCGGACCGATCGGCATCGCGCGTTGGGACGGCAGCACGTGGTCGGGCGCCGACGGTGGCGATCCCGATGCCGACGTCTTCGAGATCTACGACGACGGCGATGCCGGCGTGATCGTCGGCGGCGAATTCGATCACATCGGTGGCATCGCGGCCGCCAAGGTCGCGCGCTGGGACGCGGGTGCATGGACCGCGCTCGACATGCCCGAAGCCGCACGCGTGCTCGCACTGCAGCGCGATGCCGAAGGCACGCTGCACGCGGGCGGCCTCTTCACGCTCGGCGAAGGCAACATGGCGTCGAGCAGCCTCGCGCGCTGGGAGAGCGGCACATGGTTGCTCGCCGGTGGCGGCGTCGCAGCCGGGCCTGCGACCGGAGTCGTCAGCGATCTCGAGCTCGCGAACGGATCGCTGTACGTCGCGGGCTGCTTCGATCAAGTCGGTGGTGGCATCGCGGCCGACGGCATCGCACGGCTCGACGACGGCGGATGGGAGAGCCTCGCCGATGGTCCCGCCGCATTCGGCACGCCGTGGTTCCAAGAGTTCGTGTGCGGCTACGAGCCCGATCCCGACGTCGTGTTCCTGATGCCGCATCAACGCATCCACCACGACGGCGATCGCTTGTGGCTCGCCGGTGCGTTCCCCGGCATCGCGGGCGTCGCATCGCAGAGCGTCGTGGTGCGCGAGGACGACAACGCGACGTGGCGCGCCGTCGACGACGCGCAGCTCGGCATCGGCGGCACGGTGCAACGCCTGTCCGCCGGCGGTGCGTCGTGCGACACGTTCGCGCTCCTCGGTGCGAGCCACGTCGCGGGCGAGCCCTTCGACGGATCGGTCGCGCGCTTCACCGGCGACGGATGGGAGAGCGTCGCGCCGTCGCTCGGCGATCGCTGGTGTCCCGACTTCGTCGTGCGCGGCAGCGGCGAGATCGTGGTCGGCTGTGCCGGCGGCGAGCTCTTGCACCTCGAGGACGGCGAGTGGGCGACGATCACGACCCTGCCGGGCACGCCGCAGGAGCTCGTCGTCGACGCCGACGACGGCGTGTGGATCGCGGGCGGCGACGCGACCGGCTACCTCGCGCACTACGACGTCGGCGAGCCGACGATCGTCGAAGACGGCTTCGACGGATTGATCCTGCGCATGGGCCTCGCACCCGGCGGCGACGTCGTGGTCGGTGGCGCGTTCACGCAGGTCGGCGAGCTCGCAGCGCAACGCATCGCGCGCTACGACGGCAGCGAGTGGGCGGCGCTCGGCGAAGGACTGATCTCGACGCCTTCGGCGATCGCCGCGACCGACACGCTGGTGTACGCGGGCAGCTGGGACGAAGGCACTCCGGGCCGCATGATCCTCGGCAGCTGGGACGGCGCCGCGTGGACCGAGCTCGCGACGCCCGACAACGGGTTGCCCGCGCCGTTCGGCGGCTCCTCGCACACCTTCACTTCGCTCGCGATCACCGACGACGGCGTGATCGCAGTCGGCTACGTGTGGCCCGAGACCGGTGGACGCAACGCGTACTTGCTCGACGACGACGGCTTCCACGATCTCGTGGGCGGCATCGCGGCGATCAGCGTCGACGACGTGCTCGTGCAGGACGACGCGCTGTGGTTCGGCGGATCGATCGCGGAGGTCGGCAGCGGCGACACGCTCCGCAGCAGTGTCGGCGTCGCGCGATTGCGCTGGTGATCGAGACCGAACGTCAGGCGCGCAGCGCGAGCTCGTCGCGCACGATGACGCGCGCAGCGGCCTCGCCGATCGCCATGTTCACGCGG
>DASZPU010000903.1:0-2927 GCA_035550195.1 Nannocystaceae bacterium | reverse complement strand
GGGCGTCGTGCTCCCATGGGTCGGAACGCGCCGGTGGCTCTTCGCCGGGCTCGCGATCGCGGCGGCCTGCGGCGATCACGGCGGTGGCGGCAGCGACGATCACCACGACGACGGATCCATCTCGCGACCACGCGACGAGCTGCTCGATCCCGCCGTGTGCGCGGAATGCCACCCCGACCACTATCGTGAGTGGCTGGGCAGCATGCATGCGTATGCGAGCGACGATCCTGTCTTCGTCGCGATGAACGCTCGTGGTCAGCGCGAGACCGGCGGCGAACTCGGTGACTTCTGCGTGAAGTGTCATGCGCCCGTCGCGGTCGCGCTCGGCGATACGAAGGACGGGCTCGATCTCGAGGACTTGCCGCGCGCCGAGAAGGGCATCACGTGCTGGTTCTGCCACAGCGTGGAGTCGGTCGAAGGCACGCACGACAATCCGCTGGTGTTGGCGAGCGACGCCGTGATGCGAGGCGAGTACGCCGATGCCGTCGACAATCCCCACCACGAGTCGGACTACTCGCCGTTGCACGACTACGCGACGCTCGCGTCGAGCCAGCTCTGCGGAAGCTGCCACGACATCGTCAACGGTCACGGCGTGCAGCTCGAGCGCACGTACGACGAGTGGCTCGCGACGTTCTACAGCAAGCCGAGCGAGAGCAACCCCTTAATCGGCGCATCGCTCGGCTGCGTCGCCTGCCACATGGACGGTGGCAACGGACCCATTGCGGAGTTCGAGGGCGTGGAGAGCCGCACACGTTACAACCACTCGTTTCCGGGTGTGGATCTCGCGCTCACGGATTTTCCCGACGCCGAGCAAGGTCCTACGCTGCTCGCCGACCAGCAGGCGCAAGTGCAGTACCTGCTCGATCCGAGCGTGTGCGTCGGCTTGTGCGTGCATCCGTCGGACGACGGCGAGGGCAGCGAAGTCGTGGTGTGGTTGCACAACGAGTTCGCGGGGCACTCGATCCCCAGCGGCGCCGCACAGGATCGCCGAATGTTCGTGCAGCTCGAGGCGTTCGCGGGCGATGAGACCGTGTTGCAGAGCGGTGTGCTCGGTCCGCAGGATTCCGTCGATGCTGCGGCCGCGCTCGATCCGACGCTGTGGGTGCTCCGCGATCGCGCGTTCGGTGCGGACGATACGCCCGCGTCGATGTTCTGGGAGATCACGCGGGTCGAGAGCGAGCTACTCGTGGTCGCCGCCAGTGCCGAGCTCCGCTACGACAAGACCACCTGGCGATCGCGAACGTGGCAAGTCGACACACCGGTCGATCGCGCGGCGGTCGAGGTGCACATGCGTCCGATCCCGTTCGAGCTGGTCGACGAGCTCGTGGAAGACGGCCTCGATCCGGCCGTGAAGCAACGGATCCCGACGTTCGTGCTGGCGAGCACGAAGATGGAGTGGACGCCGGAGACCGCGGTGATGACCGATTGCGAGGGCCCATGCGTGACCATCGGCACCTGCTTCGCGAACCTCGCCAACGGCGAGTGCATCTGACATGCTCACTCGCGTCGACATGCTGCGCCGAATCGTTCCGTGTCTCGCGGTGCTGCTCGCGCCTCTGACGGCGTCGGCCGCCAACGGCAACAAGCCACGCATCCCCGTGGTGTGGAGCGCGGCGGAGTGCGGCACGGTCATCGATCGCTCGACGACGTCGGTCGTGCACTTCGAGTACACGGTGCCCGAAGAAGACCTCGGCGAGCTCACGATGGACGAGGTCGACGACAGTCGCCGGCAGCAGTTCTTCGCGTTCAAGCGGCTCGACTTCAAGTCGTCGAACAGCTCGCCCGCGCTGCCGCGGTGGATCACGCAGAGCGACATCGATCGCGCTGCGATGGTCGATCCGATGGTGGCGGAGATGATCGCGGCCGGCATCGCGCCCGAGGAGATTCTCGAGACCGGCGCGCGCTTCGATCCCGCCGACTGGACGCGCATCACCCCCGACGATGCGCGCGTGCCGATCAGCGATGCACAGGCCGCGATGGGCGTGGACTGGGACGTCTCCGCGGTCGCGCCGGGTGCGTGGACGATCTGGGGCTACACCTGGGAGCCCACGCTCAACTACTGGTCCGCGCGCCCGGGGTTCGTGAAGATCGTGGAGAGCGCGGCGCAGGCCGACGCGGCCGGCCCCGCGATCGCGCTGCTCACGGAAGCTGCGTCGACGATGGTCACGACGTGCGAGCCGCACGCGTTGATGGGCTGCGTCGATGCGCCCGCGGGCTCCACGGTGACGCTCGAGTGGGGCGTCGTCGAGGGTTCGGTCGAGCCGGATTGGCAAGCCGTCGTCGAAGACGAAGCGATCGCGACCGGTCCACTCGCGTTGGACCTCGTGTTGCCAGCGACGGCGGCCGAGGCGACCGGCGCGATCAAGCTGCGCGTCACCGTCACCGATCCGAGCGGGAAGCAGTACGTCGCGTATTCGCAGGGTGTCTACCAGGCGATCGCCGGCGCCGACGAGTGCGAAGCGGACTCGGCGAGCGACGGCGGTGGCGATGGTGGTGGCGACGATGGTTGCTGCTCGATCGGTGGAGCCCCACCGTCGCAGCTGTTCGCGTCGGTGGTGCTCTTCGCGTTGCTGCGCCGGAGGTCGACACGATGAAGCGAAGCGCGGTGTGGTTGCTGGCGATCGCGTCCGCATGCAACGCCGACGACGATGCGACCGGTGGCAGTGGTTCGGCGAGCGAGTCGACGCAGAGCGGCGAGTCGACGCAGACGAGCGACTCGACGGCCGACACCAGCACCGGCGATCCGATCGGTCCCGGCCCCGACAGCGGATTGCTCGCGTGCCCCGCGGGGCAAGCGTGCACGCTGGTCGCGGTCGCGGAAGCCTTCGACGATCGCGTCGAGGTCTACTCGGCGCGCGGGCAGGGGCCGATCTATCGCGGCGCGATCGACTTCGATCTCAAGCCCAACCCGATGGGCGACAACGAGG
>DASZPU010000902.1:0-7272 GCA_035550195.1 Nannocystaceae bacterium | reverse complement strand
GTGCCGATGGTGCTGCTGCGCATCAGCGGCCCCGCGGTCGCGAGCTTCTACGCGACCGAGCACGGCTGTCACGTGCGCCACTCGCTCTCGGGTGCGACCGAGGTCGTGCGCGTGCGCGTGCTGCCGGGACGCGATCGCGATCTCTACCAGCATCGCGACGAGCTGGAGGCGCAGCGCAAGGCGTTCGTGCAGGCGCTCGAATCCGGGGGCGAGCCGACGCCCAATCCCGACGGCGTGCCGCCGATCCTGCGCGCGTACCACTGGGATCCGTCGCCGGGCGGCGAGCCCACGCGCATCGAGGTCGAAGACTTCCCGATCGCACACGTGCTGCGCTCGCACGTGCGCCGCCTCGCCGAAGTGCTGCCCACGCTGTGGATGCTGCGTCTCGACGTCGAGCTCGCACAGGAGGAGTCGCCGTGACGCGACCGACCTACCGCGTGCACCTGTCGACGCACCACGACCGGCGCATCACCGGGCGGCTGATCCCGTCCACACCGACGCTCGCCGATCCCCCCACCGGATACGGCGACAGCGAAGAAGCGGTGCTCTCCCAGATCGCGCTCGCGCTCGAAGAGCACAGCGGCGAGCTCGACAACCTGCTGTGGCGCGAAGAGCTCGCGCTGCGGCGACTCGAGGTCGAGATCAATCCCAGCTCGGTCGTCGACAAGCGCATCGTGATCGGCAAGCAGCGCATCCCGCTGCGCATCGGCTACGCGTGGGCCGAGCTGCCACGCGGCGGCTACAAGATCGTCGTGCCCCCGCTCGGTTGGATGTTCGTGCTCGAGGATCTCGAGATGGCCGCCGACGTATTGCGACGCGCGATCGCGACCGCATTGCTCGGCGAGCAAGCCGGCGTCGTCTACGGGTTGCACGACGTCGTCGCCGAGCGCGTGATCCCGTGGTGGCCCACGCTCGCGCGCAAGACCGGCGAGGCGCGCGAGGCCGACAAACGCGCGGCCACGCCGGTGCTCGACGCGGTCGCGGAGGACTGGATCGAGCGCGAGCGTCGACGCACCGGTCGCCGACTCGTGGGCCAGTTCGACTTCAGCGCGGAGCTGCCGATGATCCAGCGCGAGCGTCCGCGCTCGCTGCTCTTGGTCGGCCCCGCCGGCGTCGGCAAGACCGCGTGGGTGCGTGCGCTCGCGCGATTGCTCGGCAAGCGCCAAGGCAGCGACTCGCACGTGCCGCGCATCTGGGCGAGCTCGGCCGATCGCATCGTCGCGGGCATGAGCTACCTCGGCATGTGGGAGCAGCGTTGCCTCGATCTCGTCGAGGAGATGTCGGGCGAAGGCGACCTGCTCTACTTCGAGCGACTCGGGCCGATCCTCGCCGCGCAGACCGGACGCTCGTCGATCGCGGACCTCTTGATGCCCGCAGTGCTGTCGGGCGAGCTGTCGCTGTTGTCCGAGTGCACGCCCGACGAGCACGAACGGTTGGTTCAGCGCGCACCGACGCTGCTCGCCGCGTTCCACATCGTGCCGATCGATCCGCCGCCACCTTCGGCGATGCCGAACCTGCTCGCGACCTGGCAGTCGCGTGCGTATCCGAAGCTCACGATCGACGGCGCCGGTTGGCGCAGGCTCGTGCAGCACCTCGAGTTCTTCCAGCGCGACCTCGCGTTCCCCGGCAAGGCGTTTCGCTTCCTCGACGCGCTCAACAAGCTGAAGCACAGCGACGAAGCCAAGGAGCCGATCGAGCTCGACGCCGAGCAGGTGTCGGCGTCGTTCGCCGAGGCGACCGGCTTGCCGCTCGAGCTCATCTCCGACAGCCGTCACGCGGGACGCGAGCACATCGCGGCCCAGCTCGCGCGTGGCGTCGTCGGACAAGCCGAAGCCTGCTCGTCGGCGGCGCGCGTGCTGACGCGCTTGAAGGCGGGCCTCAACGATCCCGATCGCCCGATCGGCAGCCTGTTCTTCGTCGGACCCACCGGCGTCGGCAAGACCGAGCTCGCGAAGCAGCTCGCGCGCTACATGTTCGGCAAGGCCGACACGATGGTGCGCATCGACATGAGCGAGTACATGCTGCCGGGCTCGGCGCAGCGGTTGCTCGCGAGCGGCTCGGGCGTGCGCAGCCTGATCGAGCGCGTGCGCGAGCGTCCGCTGTCGCTGGTGCTCTTCGACGAGATCGAGAAGGCACACCCCGAGGTGTTCGATCTCTTGCTCGGCGTGCTCGGTGAAGGTCGACTCACCGACACCGACGGACGCTTGGTCGACTTCCGCATGACGTTGGTGGTGATGACCAGCAACATCGGCGTCGCCACGCAGGGCAAGAGCGGCTTCGGGGCCGGCACGTCACGCGACGTCGAGCTGCTCGCGGCCGTGCGTGCCCACTTCCGTCCGGAGTTCTTCAACCGCATCGATCACGTGATCCCGTTCCGCGCGCTGTCGCACGACGACATCGGGAAGATCGTCGAGCTCGAGCTCGCGCAGGTGAGCGAGCGCGTGGGCCTGCAGCGTCGACGGCTGCGACTGCGCGTCGATGCGGCGGCCCGCGATGCGCTCGCACGCGCGGGGTGGCACCCGACCCGCGGTGCGCGACCGCTCAAGCGCGTGATCGAAGAGCGCGTCATCGCGCCGCTCGCGGTCGCGATGGCCGAGGATCCCGGGCTCACCGATCGCGACGTCTTCGTGGTGCTGCAGGGCAGCGCACGACCGCCCGGCGCGACGGTGATCGAAGTCGCCGACGGGGCCTGATCGACGTTGTCGCGGTTCGTCGGTCACAACCGCCGCGGCGGTCCTCCAAGGAGACATGACCGGCGAAACCCCCGTGTTCCCCCGCTTTCCCCTCGCGCGCACGATCCTGAGCCTGACGATCGGTGCGTCGCTGCTCGGCTCCACCGCTTCCGCTGCGCCGGTCGCCAAGGCGAGCCCGAGCGCGGCGCCGCGCTTCTCCCGTGCGAAGCCCCCGGTGTCGATCGAGAAGGCACGCGCGCACAAGCTTCGTCCTGCGCACACGATCGGCGTGGCGACGGCGGTCGACGATCTGCCCGAAGCGAAGCTGAAGAAGGCGCCGAAGTACTTCCCGAAGGCGCCGAAGCTCGATGCCGCCAAGTTCTCCGACGCGGTGCACGCGGTGCTGAAGGACAAGGTGCGGGGCTACTCGCTCGTCGTGCGTCGCGACACCGGTCTCGCCGCCCACGTGATCTGGGACTACGCGAAGGCGCCGGGCGAAGGCAACAAGGGTTGGACCATCGACACGCGCATGCACATCGCGAGCGTGAGCAAGATGATCACCGCGATGGCGATCATCGACTTGCTCGATGAGCAAGGTCTCACCGTCGACACGAAGATCGGTCCGTACATCCCCGACTACTGGCAGGTCGGCAACAACGTCGCCGATCTGAGCTTCCGCGATCTCATGCGGCATCGCTCCGGCTTCGCGTCGGACGACAGCGACGGATCGTTTCCCGCGATGAAGCGCGAGGTCGCGAAGAACGTCCCGACCGACGCCGAGGGTCACTACGCGAACGTGAACTTCTCGCTGTTGCGCGTGCTCGGAGCGGTGCTGTCCGGCACCGTGTCCGCCGACACGAAGTGGGACAACGAGATCAACGATGCGATGTGGGACATCGCCGCGACGCAGTGGCTGATCGCGCGCGCCAACTCGCACGTGCTCGCGCCGTCGGGCGTCGATGCGTTCAGCCCGATCCCCTCGGGTGACTCGGCGCTCGCGTACTCCGGCAAGACCGACACCAACGGCTGGAACTCGGGCGACGTGTCGACGCAGCTCGGCGGCGTGGGCTTCCGGCTGTCGCCCAACGACGTCGCGAAGGTGATGGGCACGTGGCGCCGCAGCGAGAAGATCGTGTCGAAGGAGCTCGCCGAGGCGAGCGTCACCGGGTTGCTCGGCATCAACGGCGACGTCGATACCGGCGCTGGCCGTGGCTACTACCGCAAGGGTGGCTGGGGCGGCACCGACATCGAGCGCTCGGTGGCGTTCTATCTGCCGGGCAAGGTCGAGATCGTGCTGATGGTGAACTCGCACATCGGCAACGACCCCGACTTCTCGATGGTCGAGCTCGTCACGAACGCCTACAACGCGAGCCTCGAGTGACGGCTCACCAGCGCACGCTGACGTCGTCGACGTAGATGCGTGCGCCGTCGGTCCAGCTCCCGCTCACGGCGAGCATGTGCACGCCGTAGCGGGCGACGTCTTCGTAGCGCGCGGGGTTACCGTGGCGCATGAACGCGCGCAGCGGCACTTCGAGGCGATGGTAGTGACCGTCGCTGCGCAGCGTGAAGCCTTTGTAGAGCATCAGGCGCGCGAGATCGGCGTCGCTTTCGTGGGCCGCATCGGTGTGCCACAGCCACAGCTCGCTCCACCATGGCGGCGTGGCACCGACGACCGCGATCGCGAGGTCGAGATATGCGGTCGTCTCGTAGTTGCCCGCGGTCAGGGTCGGAAGCTCGACCGCGAGGCCCGTGCGACGCAGCACGATCCAGCACTCGGCCGCGCCTTCGCAATCGACGACGTAGCGGAGGTGCGCCTCGCCAGCGTGCGGCTGCTCGTGCGCGAGCTCGAAGCCGGGTGGGATCGAGTGTCCGGCGAGCGCGGCCTCGTCGAAGATCGTGATCGCGTGCGTCGCCGGTTCTTGCGTCACCGCAGCCGCGATGTTGCTCGTCGACTCGCGGCGCGCGGTGTCGGTGGCGACGAGCTGCGCGAACACGCGGGTGCTGGGTTCGAAGCCATCCGTCGTGGTCGCGGTGACGCGCTCGACATCGCTGGTCTTCGGCAGCAGGAAGCGCGCGAGCTCGGGATTCTCGTCGGGGCCGAAGCGCCGCGACTGCGCATCGCGGGCGCGCACCGAGGCCTCGCTCGGTCCGACCCAGATCGCGTAGTGCAGCAGCGCGTCGGGCTCGCCTTCGACCTGCCACTCCCAGCGGATCTGGTGCGGTGTGCTCCACACAGCGCGCAGGTTCGCGACCTGCACGAGCGGCGTGGCGTCGGCGAGGGCGGCATCGGAGGTCGACGCGTGGCTGCGGGCGATCACCACGACCGCGATCACGATCGCGGCGACCAACGCGATCGCGATCGTCCGGAGTCTGCGCGGTGAAGCTTGCAACGCCGCGAGCAGTGGTGCCATCGCAGCAAAGCGATCGGCGGGCGCCACCGCCATGCCGCGCGCGAGCGCGACGACCACGTATGCGGGCACGCGTGTGCGCGCGGGCACCTCTGCCCGGGTGCCCGCGCACACCGCCGCGCGCACTTCGTCGACGGTGCCGCCGACGAACGGATGCGCACCGAAGATCAGCTCGTGCGCAGTGACGCTGAACGCCCACTGATCCGTGCGCGCGTCGACGCGACCGCCTTCGAACTGTTCGGGCGCCATGTAGCGCGGCGTGCCCAGCATCGTGCCCGTGCGGGTGAGCTCGTCCGCCACCGCATCGCGCTGCGTGTGTGCGGCCGCCGGCAGATCGCCGTCGCCGCGCGCGAGCCCGAAGTCGAGCACGCGCGCGCGCCCGGAGCGATCGACCATCACGTTGCCGGGCTTGAAGTCGCGATGCACGAGCCCGACCGCGTGCGCGGCCGCGAGCCCACGTCCCGCATCGACGAGCGCATCGCGGATCTCCGTCCACGTGCGGCCGACGCACCACGCCCGCAGCGTCGCACCGTCGACGAGCTCCATCGCGAGCCACAATCGCTCGTCGGTGTAGCCGACGTCGAACACCTTCACGACGTTGGGGTGATCGAGTCGCGCCAACGCTCGCGCCTCGCGACGCAGCCGCGCGTGCATCTGCTCGAGACCGAGCGCGGCGATCACCTCGGCGCGGATGATCTTGAACGCGACCGGGCGATCGAGCTCCTCGTCGTGGGCCGCGTAGACGATGCCGAGGCCGCCGCGGCCGAGCTCCGGCCCGAGCCGATAGCGACCGATCCGCGTCGTCGCTTCGTCCCCGAACAGCCGCGCACCGACGCGGGCGAGCAGCGCCGCTTCGGCGGGATCGACGACCGCCGCCCCGGGCTCGCCGCTCATCTCCACGATACTATCGCAACCGTGGCGAGCGACGCCGAGCTCCTCGATGCGTGGCGCACGGGCGACGTGACGGCAGGACGCGCGCTGTTCGAGCGCCATGCGTCGACGATCAGCTGCTTCTTCCGCAACAAGGTGGCCGACGAGCGCGAGGATCTGATCCAGCGCACGTTCCTCGCGTGTGTCGAGGCTCGTGATCGCATCCGCGAGAGCAGCAGCTTCCGCGCGTATCTGCTGCGCATCGCGAGGAACGTGCTCTACGATCACTTCGCTGCGCGAGCGCGCGACGGCGATCCGCTGGCGAGCTCGGTGATCGAGCTGGGCGAGTCGCCGAGCAAGATCCTCGCGCGGCAGGAACGCGACGCGCTGCTGTTGCACGCGTTGCAGCACCTTCCGCTCGAGCTGCAGACCTGCGTCGAGCTGCACTACTGGGAGGACTTGTCGATCGCCGAGCTCGCCGACGTGTTCGCCGTGGCGCCCGGCACCGTGAAGAGCCGGCTCTTCCGCGCGCGCGAGCTGTTGCGCGCGCGATTGCTCGAGCTGCTCGCCGGCCATCCCGAGCGCGGCCGGGTGCTCGACGGGGTCGACGATGTCGACGCCGCGTTCGCGAGCTGGGCGAAGGGACTGGCCGCCGCCATGCACGGTCGTCTGGACGCGGAATGACGATTCTGCGGGAACGCCGCGAACCACTGTCCGGCTCGTCCGTCTGTATGCGACATGGATCTATCGCCATCACCACGCCGATCACAGCGAAGCGGGGCGCTCGATCGACAACGTCGTCGTCGGCACGGAGCGCGTCGGATGTCCGTCGTGAAATCGTGGCACGTCACGCTCGCGCTGCTCGGCACCGCCTGCGCGGCGCCCGGATCGACGAGCACGACCGACGCATCGGAATCGTCGACGCACGCGCAGTCGTCGGATCCCGCGAGCGGATCGCCAACCGATACGTCGACGACGCAAGCGGGCTCCGGTGATACGACCGACACGGGCGTCGTCACCGACGCCACGGTGACGACGGATCCGGACGACGGCTCCGGCACCGGTGGCGATGCGCTCGTGCACGGCGAGCCCTACGTCGTCGCCGGTGCATTCTTGGCCAAGCCGATGGCTGCGCCGCTCGTGTGGGACGATTGCAGCCACGGCGACGATCCGCTCGATCGGTGGACGACCGTGTATCCCAACACGAGCACGGACTCGGTGGCGCCGGGCGAGGAATGGAGCTGTCGCGAGGCACCCTTCACACGTCCGCAGGGTGAGGCCGCAATCGCGATCGCGCACCCGACCGCGCGCGGTACCCATAT
>DASZPU010000901.1:0-5041 GCA_035550195.1 Nannocystaceae bacterium | reverse complement strand
AGGAGTACGGCGGGATCCCCAGCGATCCGTTCCATCGCATCGTCGTCACCGAAGAGCTCGCGCGCGCGGGCTCCGGTGGATTGCTCGCGGGCCTCATGAGCCACGGCATCGCGCTGCCGCCGATCGCTGCGCTCGGCAGCGATGCGCTCAAGCGCCGCGTGCTGCCCGACGTGATCGCCGGCAAGAAGATCGCCGCGCTCGCGATCAGCGAGCCCGACGGCGGCTCCGACGTCGCCAACCTGCGCACGGTGGCGCGTCGCGACGGCGATCACTACGTCGTCAACGGCAGCAAGACCTTCATCACCTCGGGCATGCGCGCCGACTACGTCACCGTCGCGGTGCGCACCGGTGGCGAAGGCATGGGTGGGCTCTCGCTGCTCGTGATCGAAGCCGGCACGCCCGGCTTCACGCGCACGCCGCTCGCGAAGATGGGTTGGTGGTGCAGCGACACCGCCACGCTCTACTTCGAGGACTGCCGCGTGCCGGTCGCGAACCTCGTCGGCACCGAGAACCACGGCTTTCTCGGCATCATGCACAACTTCAACGGCGAGCGACTCGCGATCGCATCGATGGCGATCGCGTTCGCGCAGGTGTGCATCGACGAAGCGGTCGCGTGGGCGCGCGCGCGCGTCACCTTCGGCAAGCCGCTCATCTCGCGCCAGGTCATCCGGCACAAGCTCGTCGACATGGCGCAGTCGGTGGAGTCCGCGCGCGCCTACCTCGAGCTCGTCGCGTGGAAGGTCCGTGAGGGCCAGTGGCCGGTCGCGGAGGTCTGCATGCTCAAGAATGCAGCCACCCAATGCATGGAGCTGTGTGCGAAGGAAGCCGTGCAGATCTTCGGCGGCGCGGGCTACATCCGCGGCGCGAAGGTGGAGCGCATCTATCGAGAAACCAAGGTTCTCGCGATCGGCGGTGGCGCCGAGGAGATCATGAAGGAGCTGGCTGCGAAGCAGCTCGGATGGTGACGAGCGCGGGTCCGCGCCGCGCAGGATCGTTTCGACACAGCGTAGTTCCGCCCGACGCGTGGTGCCGACTACTCCGCGGGCTTTCGCTGCATCGGGAGCGCGGATCGGCGCCCCCTCGCGTGTCGTCCCCCAACCCCAAGCGCAGAAAGCCGGGTAGGATCACTTGGATGTGGACCTGCGATGGAACTGGGGAGTTCCTTCGCGTCGCGTTGCGATGCGCCGTGGCGATCGTGATGCTCGGCGCGTCGGCGTGTGGTGACGAGGAGAACCCGAACGGCGCGAGCGGCTCGGCGTCGAGCACCGGCATCACGGGCATCACCGGCATCACCAGCCTCGACACCGGCACCGACTCGAACAACGACAACAACTCCGCCGACGACGGCGACAAGCTCGATGTGCTCGGCAGCGATCTCGGCCCCGGCAACGGTGGTGATTGCGGCATGGGTGGCATGGGCATGGGCGGGATGAACGACTACTCGATCATCTGGATCGCCAACTCGCCCGCCGGCAACGTCTCCAAGATCGACACGAAGACCGGCGTCGAGCTCGGTCGCTACTGGACGGGGCCGACGCAAGGCACCGACGATCCGTCGCGCACCGCCGTGAATCTCGAAGGCGACGTCGCGGTCGCGAATCGTGCCGGTGGCATCACGAAGTTCGCCGCGCGCGTGGAGCAGTGCGTGGACCTCAACGGCAACGGCACGATCGAGACCTCCACCGGGCCCAACGACGTGCTCGCGTGGGGCACCGACGAGTGCATGCTCTGGCACAACCAGCTGCCGTATCCGGAGTCGGACAACACCCAAGGGCCGCGTCCGACGTCGTGGGATGCCGGTGACGACGGCAATCCCTGCGTGTTCAACGACGATCGCGTGTGGAACGGCTGGTGGGTGCGCGCGGAGAACACCGCGTACTTCCGTCGCTTCGACGGCGGCACCGGTGCGCAGCTCGACGAAGTGGTCGTGCCCGGCTGGGACATCACGAACAGCAAGACCTACGGTCCGTACGGCGGTGCGACCGACGGCGACGGCAACTTCTGGGTCACCGGCTTGTGCGGACCGCTCTTGCGGATCGACGGCGACGATCTCACGACGCAGAAGTGGGAAGTGCCGGGCGAGGCGTGCCCGTACGGCATGACCGTCGACGCGAACGGCCACGTGTGGAGCGCGGGCTTGAACGGCGAAGTGATGCACTTCGATCCCGCGACGCAGATGTTCGACGTGTATCCGATCGCCGGGCAGGTGCTGCGCGGCACGATGATCGATCGCAACGGCATGTTGTGGGCGGCGGCGAACCAGCCGTGCGCGCTCGTGCAGTTCGACACCGCGGCGCGCACGTACGTGAACACCGCGATCCCGCTGGGCGGTTGCGGCACGCCCGTGGGCGTGTCGATCGACATCGACGGCTTCGTGTGGGTGCCCGACCAAGGCGCGAATCTGGCGTTCAGGGTCGACCCGATGAGCTACACGTTCACGACGACGGGCGGGCTCATCCAGCCGTACACGTATTCGGACATGACCGGTGCGGGTCTCGGGTTGGTCATCAACCCGCCGGCGGGCTGACGCTGTTCCGCGAGATCTCTGCTGCGCTGCCTACATCGGCGCCGCGGCAGCTCGTCGCGCAGATCGATCGCTATCGGCTGCCCAACTGGTGCGAAGCAGTGCCCTACTTGGGCACGCAGACCGACACGTCACCGTCAAATTCGCGAAATCCGAGGGCTTTCACCGCGGGCGTCGCCCTTGCTCATGTAACCTGACGTGGCCGGCGAAGACGAACAACGGTTGCCGGACCGATCAACGTCAACCTCGGCGGGGCGTCACAAGACAAGGCCTCGCGCATCCAAACCAACTCGAGAAGGAGTCGGATCATGTTCTTCGGCGTGTGGCTGTTTGTGCTCGGTGTCCTCGGTGCTTCCAACCTCATCATCGCGCGTAAGCCCGATGCGAAGGAGCTCATCGCGAAGATCGCTCCGTATCAAGGTTGGATCGGTGCCGTCTCTGCACTCTGGGGTGTCTGGGGAATCATCAGCGCGGTGCTCAGCATCGGGCTGCTCACCTCGCATCCGATCTGGTGGATCACGTGGCTCGCGACCGATGCGATCCTCGTCTCGCTCGGTCTGTTGCTCGGCATCGGTACCTTGAAGACGTTCATCAAGCAGCCGCAAGCGGTCGCGAAGATGGACATGATGGTGGCGAAGCTCGCTCCGAAGCAGGGCGTGCTCGGCCTCGTCGGCATGGGTCTTGGTGCGTGGTGCCTCGTCGCCAGCTTCCTCTTCCTGTGATGTGAAGTCGCGACGCCCTCGCTCCGCTTCGCGAGGGCTCGCTTCGACTCGGGGTCGCCCCGCGGTCCGCGCAAACGCGGCCGCGGGGCTTTTGTTTGCGCGCGAGGAAGGCCGTGCGATGGCGAGCAAAGGTGATTCGGAACGTCGTGCCACCATCACTCTCGGTCCGGCGCTCGTAGCGTCCGGCCCCGTGGTCGTGCGGCCGCAGAGCCATGATATGGTCGGGCGAACGAACCGGTTGCAATCCGTGGCCAAGCCCGGCGCCAACCCTCCTGACGAAGAGGGCAAGCTCGATCGCACGACGCTCCGACCGCAGGATATCGAGGGCGGCGTCACGCGTGGCTATCGCCTCTTGGTCATCGGCGAGAACCAGCACACCGCGCATCGCTTGCCGCGGCAGGGCGACGTGAGCCTGGGGCGCTCGGACAGCGCGGACATCCAAGTGCCTGATCCGCTGATGTCGCGCGTGCACGCGGTGCTGCACATCGGCGCGAACCTGGCGGTCAGCGATCTCGGCAGCAGCAACGGCACGCTGGTGCGTGGCGAGCGGATTCCCGCGAACGAGTCCACGCCGATCGCGGTGGGTGACACGATCGAGGTGGGCTCCACCGTCGTGATCGTGCAGCCGGAGTTCGCTCGCGGCGCGCCGCCGACGATCGAGCGCACCGAGGGTGTCGAGCGCACGTTCAGCAAGACCGACGATCCGATGGAGCGGATCTACAAGCTCGCGCGGCGCATCGCGACCAGCAACATCAACGTGCTCTTGCTCGGCGAGACCGGCGTCGGCAAAGAAGTGATGGCGCGCACCATCCACAGCTTCTCGCCGCGCGCGAGCAAGGGCTTCCTCGGCCTCAACTGCGCGTCGCTGTCGGAGACGCTCTTCGAGAGCGAGCTGTTCGGCTACGAGAAGGGCGCGTTCACGGGCGCGCAGCAGAGCAAGCCCGGGCTCATCGAGACCGCGGACGGCGGCACGATCTTCCTCGACGAGATCGGCGAGATGCCGATCGCGACGCAGGCAAAGCTCTTGCGCGTGATCGAGGAGCGTCAGGTGATGCGCGTGGGCAGCCTGCGTGCGCGCGACGTCGACGTGCGCTTCGTGGCCGCGACCAACCAGAACCTCGAGAAAGAGATCGAGCTCGGCAACTTCCGCGAGGATCTGTTCTATCGCTTGAACGGCATCTCGCTGGTCATCCCGCCGCTGCGCGAGCGCAGCGGGGAGATTTCGCCGCTGGCGCGCA
Organism: Nannocystaceae bacterium; assembly: GCA_035550195.1. Lineage (GTDB taxonomy): Bacteria > Myxococcota_A > Polyangia > Nannocystales > Nannocystaceae > Xiheibacterium. Next base: position 557 of record DASZPU010000901.1, on the reverse strand, counting down.
CGTTCATCGCCGAGGCGTGCAAGGAGGCCGGCTTCGCCGCGCAGCCGGTGCTCTCGCGCGAGTCGCTCGATTGGATGATGAAGCACAGCTGGCCGGGCAACATCCGCGAGCTCCGCAACGCGGTGAATCGCGCGGTGCTGCTCGCGACCGGCGGCATCATCCAACCGGAGCACCTGCGTACCGAAGCCTATGCCCCGCGCACCGGTCGCGGCTCGGGCCGTGGCGCGTCGTCGAGCGATTCGACGCCGCAGGTCGCGAGCGTGCCGCCGCCCGTGTCGAGCGGTGCGAACGATGCCGACGAAGAAGAGCGCCAGCGCATCATGGCCGCGCTCGCCGCCTGCGGCGGCAACCAGACCCGCGCGGCGAAGGTGCTCGGCATCGCGAGGCGCACGCTGACGAGCAAGCTCGGCAAGCTGGGGCTGCCGCGCCCGCGCAAGGATCGCGAAGACGAAGACGACGACGACGACGAGTAGAGCGGTTGGTCGTCCCGGGCCTTGCGCTGGGCGGCACGACCACGTTCACGTTCACGTTCACGTCCACGACTACGACTACGACTA
>DASZPU010000900.1:0-1535 GCA_035550195.1 Nannocystaceae bacterium | reverse complement strand
GCGAAGCGCAGCTCGCCGGGGTGTGGGACGCGTCGCGTGCGGCGGAGCTCACGGGCGGCGAAGCGTACGCGGAGAGCTTCGCCGCCGATGCGATGCAGCGGCTCGTCGCGGATCTCGACGGGTATCGCGGCGAGTGGATCGCGGCGCACCACGAGACCTGCGACGCCGCCCAGCGCCGACGCGAGATCTCGCCGGAGCAGATGGATCTGCGCATGGCGTGTCTCGCCGAGCGACGCACGCGACTCGATGCGCTCGTCGACGTGTTGGTGCGCCGCGATCCCGAGGCGCTCGCGCAGGCCCAGGAAGCGACCGCCGAGCTGCCACCCATCGCGGCGTGCAGCGACGCGCGCTACGTCGGACGCCAGGGCTATGGCGACGCGCCGATGGACCCCAAGGTCGCGATCGCCGATGCGCAGCGCACGACCGGTGCGCTCGAGGAGGCGCGCACCAACGCAATCGCGGCGCTCGCCGATGCCGAGAGTGGCGGCGATGCGATCGCGATGGCGCACGCCGGGCTCGCGCTCGGTCGCGCGCAGCAGTCGCTGTTCGAGTCGCACGAGGCCCACGCGACGCTCGTCGCCGCGTACGAGCACGCGCGCCGCCAGCAGCTCGGCGATCTCGCGGTCGCGATCGCGATCGAGCTCGTCGGTGTTTCGGGCGCCGATCTCTCGCGCACCGACGAGGGCCTGTGGTGGCTGCGGATCGCGGAGCTCGACGGCGCCGAGCTCGGTGACGCGCAGCTCGTCGCGCGCCGCGAGCAAGCGGCCGCCGAGGTGCTCGAGGCGGCGGGGCGTGGTCGAGAGGCGCTCGCGCGTGCAACTGCGGCGCAGGAGCTGCTGCGCGACGCGAGTGCCGACGCGGCGACGCTCGCTTCGGCGACGCTGCAGGTCGGGCGATTGCATCTCTCGACCGGCGAGCTCGATCGCGGCACCGCGCTGCTCACCGACGCCGCGCGTGCGCTCGCCGATGCGGTCGGCCCCGAGCATCCCGGCAACGCGAAGGCGGAGCGATTGCTCGCCGACGCGGCGCAGCTGCGCGGTGATGTCGACGCCGCGAATCGTCATGCGAAGCGTGCGGTCGCGGTGATGGAGAATGCGCTGGGTGCCGATCACATCGCGCTCACGCCGATGCTGGAGACCTTCGCGGAAGCGCGACACCACGCGGGTGCGAGCGACGAGGGCATCGCGATCGTCGAGCGTGCGCTCGTGCTCGCGCGCCCGCGACCGCAGCACGACGGTGTGCGTGCGCGGCTACATGCGCTGATCGGCGACATCGTCGACGAGTTCGATCGCACGCGTGCGGTCGCCGAGCGCGAGCAGGCGTTCGAGCTCGCCCGCGCTGCGTTCGGCGATCAGCATCGCGTCACCGTGCAGGACCTCGCGGCGTACGGGGACGCGCTCGGTGCCGCGGGGCGAACCGCGGAAGGCATCGAGAAGATCGGTGTCGCGCTCGTGATCGGCGAGTCGGTGCTCGGCGTGGAGCATCCGGAGATCGCGAGCATCCATGCCTCGCTCGCGCTCGCGTACGAGCGCGAG
>DASZPU010000899.1:0-3617 GCA_035550195.1 Nannocystaceae bacterium | reverse complement strand
GGTCGTGCTGCGACCGCCGAAGATCCAACCCATCTGCGCGGGCGCCATCATCACGAGCTGACCATCGGCATCGAGGATGAAGCCGTCGGCATAGATCTCCGGCGCGCCATCGTTGTCGAAGTCGGCGATGCCGAGCCCGCCGCCCTGGTCCTGCGGCCACACTTGATCGCTCGTCCACTTCACCGTGCCGTCGTGCTCGAGCGCGACGACGGCGAGCGGGCCGGGCGGGAACACGGCGCCGACCCCCGCGACGATCTCGGGCAGACCGTCGCCGTCGATGTCACCGATCGCGGGCGTCACCTGCGAGGCCACCGGCGTGGTGAAGTGTGCGTGCTCCATGCCGGTCGCGCCGTCGAGCACGTGGATGCTGCCGCCGAGCCCATCCATCGTGACGACGAGGATGTCCGGCGTGTCGCAGAGATCGATGGTGCCGTTGCCGTCGTCGTCGGTGAGGTTCGCGACCAGCGGCGTGACGCTCACACCGCCGCCGTTCCAGCTCCACTGCACCTCGGGATCGAACGAGTCCGGCGGCGCCTCCATCTCGCAATCGCCGAACGCATCCATGCCGTCTTGCACCTCGCACGACGGCATCGGGTGATCCATGTCGAGATCGGGGATCGCGAGATCGAGCTTCGGTCCGTTGCCGTCGTCGCTGCTGGTGTCGGCCGGCGCGCTCGTGCTCGTGTCGGCGGGCGCGGTGGTCATCGACGCACCGCCTTCCGAGCTCGCGCTCGCGTCACCGCTCGCGAACGGATCCTCGTGCGAGCCATCGCCGCACGCGAGCAACATCGCACCGAGCAGCAAGCCCTTGTCGCGCATCGAGAGCACCCCCACGCCAGAGTGCCAACCCTCGCGCACGGCGTGCAGCCCCGCGCATCGTGAGCTTTCGGACGCGCTTGCGCGTCGCGAGAATGCCGGTGGCGTTCGCGGATGCGTGCGCGTTAGATTGCGGTGTGATGCGGGTTGCCCGATCGTGGTGCTGCTTCGGCGCAGTCGTCCTCTGCGCATGCGACCTGGCGCAGGCGATCGCGGCCGGCAAGGACGCGGAGGCCGAAGCGATCGAAGCCGGAGCCGCGGTGAGCGAAGCCGAAGCCGACCGCTTCGTCGGGCAGTACGCGTTCGCGGGCGGCGAGGCCCAACGGGCGGCGCTGCGCGACGCGATCGAGGAGCTCGTCCTTCAGCTCACCGCACTCATCCGCGGCGTCGCGCGGGAGAAGCTCACCGAGACGAATCCGGTGTTCGAGCAGGTGTCGATCGAGCGCCGCTCCGGCGAGTTGGTGCTGCGCTACGGCTCGCTCACCAACGTGTGCAAGCTCGATGGATCCGCCTCCGAGGTCGAGGGCATCGACGGGAGCGCGCTGAAGTGCCGACTCTCGATGCAAGGTGACGCGCTCGTGCACCGCGTGGACGGTGCACGCGGCGGCCGCGTCAACACGTTCACGATCGGCAAGAATGGCCGCCTGACGATGAAGACGCGGATCCACTCGAAGATGATGCCCGCCGATCTGCGCTACACGCTGACCTTCGCGCGGTAGGGTGACGCCTCGGCCGCGCGCCGCTATGCGCCGCACGCTCCGCCCGCGACTTCGTCGCAGTAGTGCGCGGTGACGTGTCCGCCCATCGTCCACTCGGGATCGAGCGCGACGACGTCGAACTGCAACAGCGGCTGCGGGCTGTGGTAGTCCGGCACGATCATCACGTCCGCAGTGACGTCGGAGATCGCGGACTGACCGTTTTCGTAGTGCATCATCGCGCCCGACCACTCGCCCGGCGTGGGCTCGCCATCGGGGATGACGAGCTCGACGACCAGCGCGCCCGGGAAGCCGCCGTTGTCGAACATCGCGACGCCGGCTGCGAGCGCGTCGGGATCGCTGGCGAGCACCACTCGGAACGCATGCGGGCACTTGCCTCCGCCCGTATTCGCGAACGCGGCTGCGGTGAACGTGGCCTCGCCGAACAGCGTGGTGCCCGAGACGTCGGAGTTGGGATTGTCGGGCAGGTCGCAGCCGCGCGGTGGATCGGGCGGCGGATCGTCACCGGTGTCGAGCACACCGACGTCGAATGTGTCGGCCCCGCTGTCGATCGAGCTCTCGTCGGTCGGCACGCTCGTCGTGCTCGTCGTCGCATCGGAGCTCGGTGGGCCCGACGTCGTGGAGATCGTCGCGCCGCTGGTGGTCGTCGTCGTGGCGCCGCTCTCACCGGATCCACCGCCGTCGTCGTGCGGCGTCCCGACCGTCGGACCACACGCGAGCACGACCACGGCGAGCCCGAGCAGACGAACGCGCATGCACGGATGCTACGCCGGTATCGCGTGCGCGGGCGCCGTCGGCTGACCACGCCACGAACGAGTGCTAGCGTGGCGCGCTCGCGTGCTCACCGTCGTCGCGTGGAACGTCAACTCGCTGCGCGCGCGCTTGCCCCTCGTGCGGCAGTACCTCGCGGCCTACGAGCCCGACGTGCTGTGTCTGCAGGAGACGCGCATCGCCGATGCCGCGTTCCCCCACGACGTGCTCGCCGACGAGGGCTACGTCGTCGCGACTACCTGCAGTGGATCGCGGGCCGGGGTCGCGATCGCGAGTCGCATTCCGATCGACGAGACCGTGGTCGGGCTGCCGGGCTTCGCCGCCGATCGCCGCATCGCGTGCCGCATCGCGGGCGTGTGGATCGACACCGTCTACGTGCCGACGCGCACCGCGATCGGCAAGGTCGAGTTCCTCGACGCGTTGCACGACGATCAGGTCGCGCGCTTCGCCGACGCGCCGCTCGTGCTCTGCGGCGACTTCAACATCTGCTTCGACGCGCGCGACTACGCGTCGCCTTCGCTCATCAGCGCGCCCGACGTGCACCCGAATCGGCCCGAGGATCTCGCGTTTCGTCGGCTCGTCGGCGATCGGCTGATCGATTGCCTGCGCGTGCGCACCGACGAGACCGGGCACTTCACATGGTTTCCCATGACGCCGTGGGCGCTGCGGCGCAACTACGGCATGCGGCTCGACTACGTGTTCGCGACGCCACCGCTCGCGCAGCGCCTCGTCGAGCTCGCACACGATCGCGACGTGCGGCAGTGGCCGCGCCCCTCCGATCACGTGCCCATGCGCGCGCGCTTCGAGCGGCCGTGAGTCACGGCCACGACAGCGGGCGCGCGACCGTGTCGACCGCCCAACCGCCGTCGTCGAGCCGACCGATGCACGCACACGCGGACCCGCGCGCGAAGGGCAGGGGACACTCCCAGCGCCCGAACGGATCGCGGCAGCGCACGCCGCCGACCCAGCGCGTCGTCGTGCCGCCGACCGGCGCGATCGCGACGACGACGACGGAGCGCACCAGCGCATCGACGACGCCGGTCCACTTCAGCACGAGGCGATCGCCGCCGAGCGACAGCGACAGGCTCGCGTCGCTGCGCGCATCGATGCGGCGCAAGAGCGCGAGCGCGTGGCCGTCGTGCGGGTCGCGTTGCAAGCACGCGACCAGCACGTTGCGCGCGCGATCGAAGTGCCCCTGTCCGAGGTAGAGCCGCGCGAGCGTCGGCGTGGCGAGCGGATCGAGGTCGTTCACGGCGACGACTCGGGGGCAGGCAGTACCGACTGCGGCGCACGATCACCGAGCAGCGTGCGCGC
>DASZPU010000898.1:0-4311 GCA_035550195.1 Nannocystaceae bacterium | reverse complement strand
GGCACCTTTGCCGATCATCTCGCGCAGCAGCTCGTCGATGCGCTGCGGACCCGACGGGCGCGGCTCGACCACCTCGATGGGCGTGGGGCGGCGCGGCGCAGGGACGGCCACGGCGACGGGCGTGGGCACGGGCTCGTTCACCGCCGGTAGATCGGGGCGCGTCGGCGTGCGGCTGGGCTCGCCTTGCGCACGCGCCTCACCGACCAGCCGGATCGGCTCGGCGCGCGGCACCGGTGGTCGCATCGGCTCGACACGCTCGACCGCGGCGCGCGTCGGCTCGCGCTCGGCGGCCAGCCGGATCGGCTCGCTGCCTTGGTTGCGCACGGGCGTCGGAGCGGCGCTGCGCGGTGCCGCCACCGAGCGACGCAACGACACCACGAGCTCGTTGCCTTGCTTCGAGATCTCGATCGCGAAGTGATCGTCGCCGTCGCGGTGCGCGATCGTCTGCGCGCGCGTCGTGAGCTCGCGTTGCTGTTCCGGCGAGAGCAACTCGTCGACCATCGCACCGAGCATGCGCGTCGACACGGGACTGCCACCGACGGTGGGCCGACGACCTGCCATGATCACCGCGACCGGCTCGCGCGGCACGAGCCGAACCTCGTCCGCGCCGGTCTGGCGCAGGAGGTCGAGGTAGAGCGAGAAGCTGGCCATCCGTGGACCGACCATCCTAGTCGATTGCCGCGCAGCCGTGCGCGACCCCGTTGGGTTATCGTCCCTCATATGCGGCTCTGCATGCAACGTCATGCGCTCCGACTGCTCGTCATCGCGCTCGGGCTCGCGTGCGACTCCGCGAAACAGCGCGAAGAACGGATCGCAGCGGCACCGCAGACCCCGAAGCCGTCCGAGCCCACGCCGCCCCCGAAGCCCGCAGGGCCTCCCACCGATCCCTCCCTGCTCGACGCGATGCTGGTCGGCGAGCCCACGTGGCGCTGGTCCGCGAGCGAGCGTCGGTTCGCGTGCGCGTCGACCACGAAGAAGGGCGAGGACGTCACCTACGCGTTCGCGCGCCACGACGAGACCGGCACGAGCACGCAGGACGCGACGCAGCTCGTGCAGGGCGCCCGCGAGTTCGCGACCAAGCGCAGGCCGGTCGACGCCGCGATCGCCCAGGGCTACGAGCCGCTCGTGCGCGTGCCGTGGCCGAAGCAAGGGCGCACGCTCGCGGTCGGCGATCGCGAGCTGCAGTGGACCGACGCCGGCGAGATCGCGGTGGTGCAGGGAAAGCAGACGCTCGCGACCACGAAGCTGCCGCGCAAGGACATGGTGCCGGTGGCGGTGCACACCGGCGCCGACAAGGCGGTGCTGGTCGAGGCGAAGTTCGACCCCAAGGACAAGACCCAGCAGATGAACGTCGGCTACACCGACTGCGTGGTCGTGCCGCTCGGCTGAAGCGGGGGCAGGCTCAGACCGGTCTGCCGATGCGCGCGCAGTGGCCGAGGTGCGCCTTCAAGTACTTGCTGGGCAGCTCGCGACCGAGGTAGCCGCCGAGGCGCGCCGAGATCGCGACCAGCTTGTCGAGATCGACGCCGGTGCGGATGCCCATGCCCTGCAGCATGTACACGACGTCTTCGGTGGCGACGTTGCCGGATGCACCGGGCGCGTAGGGACAGCCGCCGAGGCCACCGATCGCCGAGTCGACCGTGCGCACGCCGAGCTGCAGCGCGACCGTGATGTTCGCGAGCGCCGTGCCGCGCGTGTCGTGGAAGTGCACCGCGAGCTTGTCGAGCCCGATGCCCGCACGCATCAAGCCGCGCAGCACGTACTCGACCTGGCGCGGCGTGCCGACGCCGATCGTGTCGCCGAGGCTGAGCTCGTAGATGCCGAGCTCGAGCAAGCCGTTCGCGACGCGCAGCACGTTGTCGAGCGCGACCGTGCCCTCGTAGGGACAGCCGTACACGCAGCTCACGTAGCCGCGCACGCGCAGCCCTCGTGCGAGCGCTTCGTCGACGACGACGCGATACGTCTGCAGCGCTTCGTCGGTGCTCTTGTTGATGTTCTTCTTGTTGTGCGTCTCGGAGGCGGCCATGAAGACCGCGACCTCGCGCATGCCCGCACGCGATGCACCGTCGAGCCCGCGCATGTTGGGCACGAGCGCGCTGTACGAGACGCCCTCGCGGCGATGCAGCCCCTTCGCGACCTCGCTGTGATCCGCGAGCGCGGGGATCCAGCGCGGATCGACGAAGCTCGTGACCTCGATGCGGCGCACGCCGGCTTCGACCGCGCCTTCGATCAGCTCGAGCTTGCGATCGGTGGGCAGCACCGCCTTCTCGTTCTGCAAGCCGTCGCGCGGACCGACCTCGTAGATCGACACCTCCGCCGGGACCGCATCGAAGAGATCGGTCGGCGGCGCGACGGTCGAGCCTGGCAACAGGTCGTTCACGCTTCGGGTCCCTGCTTCGGAGGCGAGCTCGGGGCGACGACTGGCCGCGCCATCTCGAAGCGCCCCTCCGTGTCAGTGTACGCGATCCCACCCATGCGCCCGAGTGACGCGAGCCGCGCGGGGTCGATCGGGCGGAGGCGGCCCCGCCCATCGCGCTGCACGAGGCCGCGCGCGAGCCAGAACAGCGACACCTCGGCGATCACCAGCGTGCTCGAGGGACGCCCCGCCCTGCCCTCACCGAGCGGGATCGCCTGCACGAGCCGACACTCGAGCGCGGCGGTGGCCTCCCCGATCCGCGGCGCAGCGACGTTTCGCGACGGCACCGCAGTCAGCATGCCGGATGCGGCGCGCTCGACAACATCCCACTCGTCGATCTCGGCCGCGTACTCGCCGGACGTGAGATTCATGACCTCCGCGTGCGCACGCCGGGTGTGGTTCACGACGAACGTGCCGACCTCGAGGATGTTGCGCAGCGTGTCCTTCGGGCGCCCGTCGGCGTGCCACGAGATCGACAGCACGATCATCGGCGGGTGCGAGCACACCGCCTGGTAGTACGAAAACGGCGCGAGGTTGCGACGGCCTTCGGCGTCCACCGTGGACACCCACGCGATCGGGCGCGGTGCGACGAGATCGATCATGAGCTGGTAGGCCTCGCGCGTCGGCAGCGAGGACGCTTCGATCGGCTCGTGATCCACGGCTGGTGCTAACATGATCGCGTGCGACGCGGTGCGAATCTGCGGGTGCTCGTGCTGCTGGCCGCTGCGTGCTCGCGTGCGCCCGAGGGTGGACAGCCGAGCAGCCCCACCGGCTCGAGCGACGTCACGACCAAGCCCGCGGTGCACCCCGATCGAGACGACGCCGCGTCGCCGGTGGTTACCGCGAAGCCCGAGCCGTCCGCGCCGGCGCGACGCGAGCCCAGCGGTCCGTTGCCCGATCGCTACCTCGCGTTCGCGGGCGCATGCGATGCCGGCGAGGTCGTCACGGTCGCGGCGATCGGCGACGTGCTGCTGCACCACGAGCTGCAGAAGCAGGCGTACGCGTCGCCCGAGCGCTTCTCGGTGCTGTGGTCGGGCGTCGCGGATCTGATCGCGAAGGCCGACGTCTCGTACGCGAACCTCGAGGTGCCGATCGCGACCGGCATGACGAAGGACGGCGAGGCCGAGGATCCCGGGCTGCGCTTCGACAACGCGGTGTACACCGGCTACCCGTTCTTCAACGCGCATCCGTCGTTGGCCGAGGATCTCGCGAAGGCCGGCATCGACATCGTGTCGACTGCGAACAACCACGCGCTCGATCGCGGCAGCCTCGGCATCGATCGATCGTTGGCCGCGCTCGACAAAGTGAAGCTCGCACACACCGGCACGCGGAAGAAGGGCACGAAGGATCCCTGGCACGCGGTGACCGAGGTGAAGGGCCTGGAGATCGGCTGGGTCGCGTGCACGCTGCACACGAACTTCGGCAAGGACGATCACGACCAGGTGCTGCACTGCTTCAAGCAGACCAAAGAGCTGCTCGCGACCGTGAAAGCGGTCGCGGCCGAGGTCGACGCGGTGATCGTCACCCCGCATTGGGGCAAGGAGTACGATCCGGTTCCGCAGGAGAAGCAGCGCACGCTCGCGCAGCAGCTCGTCGATGCCGGTGCGACGGCGGTGCTCGGCGCCCATCCCCACGTGCTGCAGCCGTGGGAGAAGCGCACGGCCGCCGATGGTCGCGAAGCGTTCGTGCTCTACTCGCTCGGCAACTTCGCGCACCACCAGCGCTCGTTGCCGCGCCGCAGCTCGATCATCGCGTACCTCGGCCTGCGCAAGGACGGCACCGGCAAGGCCAAGGTGGTCGGCGCGCGCTACCTGCCGATCCACGTGCGCATGGAAGGCGACAAGGAAGCGTTCTTCGTCGAATCGATCGATCGCGCGGGCGGGCCCGCCGACGCG
>DASZPU010000897.1:0-3173 GCA_035550195.1 Nannocystaceae bacterium | reverse complement strand
GCAGCACCTGCTCGTCCCACACGCCGGTCGCGAACACGAAGCCGCTCGCGCTCGCGCCGATGCCCACCGCCTTCGCGCTGGGCTCGTCGACCGGCCAGGTCCACTGCGACAGCACGGTGCCATCCGCGGCGATCCACGCCGAGCCTGGTGCGAGCACGCCGTCGCGCCACAGCTCCGCGGTCACCAACACGCGGCCGTCGTCGAGCACCGCTTCGATCGCGAACGCGATGCCGTGCACGAGCGGCTCGCCCAGCCCACCGTCCTCACGCCACAGGCGCAGCGCCGCGAGCGTGCGCGCGCACGCGCCGGATGCATCGAGCTCGGCGCACGCGTCGGTCCAGTGGGCGATCGCGACGACGCTTCCGCTCGGCGCGACCGCGACCTCGGTGATCGTGTCGAGCTCCGCGAGCGTCTCCGACGCACCGCTCGCGAGATCGAGCCGCTCGAGGCGATCGCGCGCGCCGTCGTGCTCGATGAACGCCTGCGTCGCGTCGGGGCTGAACCATAGCCCGTCGTGGTCGCCGACATCCATGCGCGCGCCGTCGTCGAGCACGAAGCTGCCCGCGTCGTCGTGTCCGCGCACGAGGTGGCCCGCCGTGCCGACGAGCGCGTGGGCGGCGTTGCGATCGCCCAGCTCGCTCTGCACCGCGCCCGTGCCCAGATCGATCACCACGGACGCGACCGTCACCTCCTCCTCGAAGTCGCAGCCGCCGCACGATTCCGTCTCGCGCACCTCGTGGATCGCCAGCGCACCGTCGGGCGCCAGCGTCAGCGTCTCGCTGCTGCCGTGGCTGCGCACGTACGAGGTCGGCGTCGCGGTCGCGGCGTCCGGATCCACCACGAGCAGACGATCGTCGCCGTCGAACGCGGCGAGCCGTCGACCGCCGCTCGCGACGTGATCGCAATCGATCGCGTGCGCGATCGTCTTGGTCTCGCCGTCGCCCTCGTGGCGCACCAGCGTGCCGTCGTCGCACGCGAACAACCAGGCACCACGATCGGCGTCGGCCGACGTGACGAACGCGAAGCTGTCTGGACGAGCGCCCAACGTCGCGGTCTCGTCGGCCTCGAGGTCGCGCAGCATGAGCGTCTCGTCGACGCCGTACGCGAGCAGGTGACCGGGCGCGGCGAACACCGGAGTGACGACGTGGCCCAGCTCCTCGAGCGTGCGCAGATCGTCGGCGACGAACAGATCGGAGCCGCCGGTCTCGATCACCGCATGGCCGCAGACGCTGGTCGCGATCGGCATTCCCGTGGCGAGCGGCGCGAACGTGCCGGCCTCGACGTCGGCGCAACGCAGCGCGATCGGATCGTCCGCCGTCGCGTCATCGATCGCCGGACCACAGCCGACCGCCAGCATCCACGCCATGCCCAACGCACCACCGCCCACCTTCGCCATCGTCCACCCCGGCGCCCAACCCGACGCCGGATCACCTCGGTGCAGCGACGATGCCAAGCGGTACGCGAGCGTGTGCGCGGTTGCATCGCCGGCGGTCGCGACAGGCATGTCGCGATCGCGACACCACGGCCGCGGCGCGATCACATCGCGCCGATCGCCCCCAGCACCGCGCCACCGCAGAACGCCAGCACTGCGACGCCGATCGAGATCCCGAACGCGAGCGCGAGCCGATCCAACGCCGCCATCATGTGCGTGACGTCGTTGCCGCGACTCTTCACGACGCGCTCGAAGCCCGCCGCCGCGCCGAGCAGCACCACACCCACGACCACGTTCACCACGCCGCCGATCGCCGCGATGATCCCCGGGATATACCCCGCGCTCAGGCCCATCCACACCTGCAGCGCGCCGAGCAGCACCGAGATCACACCCCACGCGCGCGCGCGCGTGTACGTCTTGGTGATCGTGCGATTCTCCGCCTCACCGAATTCGTACTGCGCACCCGCGGGCGCAGCGGTCACGACCGCCGATTGCGGATAGCCCTGCTGCGGATAGCCCTGCTGCGGATAGGGGACTTGCTGCGGTTGCATGGCGGCTCCTCTTTCCCGAGGACCGCCCGCGCCGCGTTCTGATCACTCGCCCCGCAACAGCACCCACAGGAAGCCCGCCGCCAAGCCGACCGCCGCGAGCCCCACGGTGACGAGCCGCGCCTTGCGTTGCGCCGCGACGATCGACTTCACCGTGTCCGCCAACCCGAACCGCGCCGCGAGTGCCTCGATCAGCTGCCCCTGACTCGGGCACGCCGCGTTCTTCACCCACAGCTGCAGCGCGAGCGTCTCGACCTCCGACTCGATCAACAACAAGTCGGTCTCGATCACCACGCGGTGGATGCTCGCGAACGGGATCGCGACCACGCCCTTGTTCTCGAGCAACGGGCTCGAGGTCGCGGGCGCGCGTGTCTTCACCACCCACAACCCCTCGCGCGTCATCGCGACGAAGTAGCCCATCGCGCGCGCCGCATCCACGAACAACCCGACGTCCATCTTCCCCCGACGATCCTTCAGGAACGTCCGGAAGTATCCCGTCGCCACCACCTCACCCGTGTTCGGCAACCACCCACCGAGCTGCGCGAAGAAGTACTGCTCTGCCGGCGTCACTCCGCGATTCTAGCCCTCCCACAGGCACACCGCGTCCATCGTGCACACCATGCCCGGCGGACACCGTCCGTCGCCGCAGGTCACCAAGCACTGACCTTGGCCCGCGCCGCCGATGTCCTCGCAGACGATCTGCGCGTCGTAGCCCGGCAGCGGCGGACAGTCGCAGACCTCCACGCATGGCGACGAGCACACGCCGGCATTCGGCATCGCCGCGGCATTCACGACGCACACCGCCGTGTCGTCGTTGCACGCGCTCGTGTCGGTGGTGTCGTCGGGCAGCAGGCACACGTCGTACGTGCCGCTGCCCGCGAGCTCGCAGCCACCGATGCAGATGCATCCGATGCAGATCCCCTGCATCCCGCAATCGTCGTCGACGACGCACTCGTCGGTCGGCGAGCATCCGCCTTCGTCCGACGACGACTCGCTCGTGCTCGTCGTGCTGGTCGAGGGATCGGGATCCACGCCCGTCGTCGTCTCCGTCGTCGCGCTCGTCGTCGACGACGAGCTCGTCGCCACCGGCCCCGTGCTCGTCGTGCCGCTGCCACTCGACGTCGTCGTGTTCCCGACGGCCTCCGTCTCCGCGTCCCCCGTGCTCTCGTCGTCCGCCGGCACCATCACCTGCG
>DASZPU010000896.1:0-17478 GCA_035550195.1 Nannocystaceae bacterium | reverse complement strand
CCCTGTCTCGCCTACGAGCTCGCGATCCGTCGCGATGCCACCGAGCTCGCTCCGGATCCCACGTGGCTGCTGCTCGAGCAGCACAACGCGGCGATGGAGGTCGGCGGCACGCGCATCGACAACGACAGCGTGCGCTTGCAGCTGCCCCGCGTGCGCGTGCCGGTCGATCGCGACGACGATCCCACCGTAGGTGCTGCGCTCGCGCGCCGTGGCTTCTTCGCGCACGACACCGCGGTGGTCGTCTACGAAGCCGTGCTCTTGCCCGAAGTCGCAGTGCAGCTGGCGCCCGCGGACGCACGCGTCGGTGCGCGCGTCGGCAAGGTGCTCGAGCTGTCGCTCTTGCCGGTGCAGCCGACGATGCCCGAGCGTCTCGAAGCACCTGCGCGCGCGCTCTGCTAGCATGAGCGTCGCGTGCCGGTGTTTCGTCTCTCGGACGCGCTCGTCTTCCCCGACGGGCGACTCGCCGAAGACGGCGGTCTGCTCGCGGTCGGCGGCGATCTGAGGCCCGAGCGATTGCTGCTCGCGTATCGCAGCGGCATCTTCCCTTGGTACAGCGAGGGGCGACCGCTCTTGTGGTGGTGCCCGGCGCCGCGCTACGTGCTCGAGCCCGCGGAGCTGCACGTCGGACGCAGCCTCCGCAAGCAGATCAAGCGCGCGCCCTATCGCATCTCGCTCGACGAGGCGTTCGAGAAGGTGATGCTGCGCTGCGCGAAGGTGCCGCGGCCAGGGCAGGGCGGCACGTGGATCACCAAGGACATGCGCGCGGCGTATCTCGAGCTGCATCGCCGTGGCATCGCCCACAGCGTCGAGGCGTGGGACGGCGACACGCTGGTGGGCGGCCTCTACGGCCTCGCGATCGGCTCGATCTACTTCGGCGAGAGCATGTTCGCCGATGCGCCGGACGCCTCGAAGATCGCGTTCGTGCAGCTGGTCGAGCAGCTGCAGCGCTGGGGCTTCACGCTCATCGACTGCCAGGTGCACACCGAGCACCTCGAACGCTTCGGCGCGAAGATGATCGAGCTCGACGACTTCCTCGGTCGCGTGCGTGAAGGCGTCGATGCGCCGGGCCGCGGCGGGCCGTGGCGCTTCGACGACGCGGGGTGAGACGGTCGCGGGACGTTCAGCGAGACGCGCGGGCGTTCAGCGGGAACGTGTCGCGTGTCGCGTTTCGCGTGTCGCGTGTCGCGTGTCGCGTTTCGTGTGTCGCGTTTCGTGTGTCGGGGTGGGTGGCTTCGAGATTGGGCACGGTAGCTGCGTGCTCGGCACCGTCAAGGCCGAGTCGCCTTCGGCGATGCTCGCTGCGCTCGCAGCCTTGACGGTGCCTGCGCGCGCAGCGGTGGGGTCGTTGCTCACGAAAGGAGCCACTCCATGCTCACGATCTACCCGGTCATTCTCGAGACGATCCAGATGCTGCGGCCGATCAGGGGGCGCATCGAGCGACGTGACCGTGATCTCGGTCGGCAGTTGCGGCGCGCGGCGAGCAGCGTCGCGCTCAATGTCGCCGAAGGGATGTACTCGCGCGGCGGAAATCGCTCGGCTCGCTACCACACGGCGCTCGGCTCGGCGCGCGAAACAATGGCCTGCCTCGAGGTCGCGGTAGCGATGGCCTACCTCGAGCACGCCGACGCGGTCATCGTCGATCGGCTCGACCGCATCGTCGGCACGCTGGTGCGGCTGGTCCAGCGAAACGCGTGACGCGACTCGAAAAGGGGCGCAGGAAAGAGCGCCCTTTTCAAGTTTGCGCGTCCAGCCCGGGTCGGTCACGCGAAGAGCGATTGCCGACGCGAGGACGCGCGACGCCGCAAGGCCGGCCGCGGATCTTGATTCGGCGGAGGAGCGCGCTCGACTATCGTCGCGTCGTGAGGAGCTGCTCGCATACTTCGAGTGCCGCCGCTCGATCATTGTACGCGCAGCTCACGAACAACGGCTTGTCTGGCCCGTCCGACACGGCGAAGACGATGTTGTGTGTTGTGAACAGCCGCTGCGCTGCGCCCCTCAGGCACTTCGCCGGGACCCCGAGCACACTGCAATCGACGGCTTGGTCCTTCACCTCGACGCGGACGACTCCGCGAAACGCGTCCATGCTCTGCGCGAGGATCTCGTCGCGCTTGCCGATGTCCTCCACGTCCGACCAGCGAAGCTCGGCTGCGTCGCAGAGTATTCGTCCACCGAACTCGTCGAGCTCGGACTTGCAGCCAGCGGGCACGGCGAGCAACGTGCCCCGCACGCGCGGCTCACCTCCGTCGTTCGGTGTACCGACGCCGATCGCTCTGGGCGCCCCGTAGCCGACGAGGAACTCGAGGATCCGCCGACAGCGTTCACGAACAGCCTCGCGTTCGCTCTCGTGCATGCACATCGCGAAGTGCACTCTGCCGCCCTCTGCATACGCGATCATGTCGGTAGTTCTCCGCGATCTGCCGTCGACGATCTCTGTGTGCATGCTGAGCCCCGGGACGGATCTACCCGGAACACTTGCAAGCTCCGAGCGCGTCGTCTTCACGTCGGCGCCCGGAGCGACCGACTTGTTCAGGCCAGCATGCAACGCCGCGACCGAGGCCTCGAGCGTCGAACGCTCGTCGTATCCGAGCGTCGCGTTCAGCCCGGTGCACTCATAGGCAGTGAGTCCCTCGCTCAACGGCTTCGCGACGCACCCCGAGAAGAGCTCGCGCTCGAGCGTAGCTGCCTCGGGCGGCAGTGGCCCGAGGCTCGGCTCGCTTGGAGGCTCGGGCTCGACGTGTCCCTGCGCCGGCTCCGGTGAGCCGCAGGCGAGCACGAGCGCTCCCGGGATCCAGCGCCAGCGAACCCTCATTGCTCGATGGTACGTCGCAGCGGTCGCGGAACGCGGACCGTTGCGCGTCGACATCGACGGCAAGCGGCGTGGCGGAGATCGGCGGGGATGGCGACGGCCCGCCGATGCAGCCTGCCGCCAGCTCAGCGCGCCCGCTTGATCGGGTCGCCGCCGGACAGCTTCGCGGCGGCTTGCACGAGCCCGACGAGCTCGCGGCGTTCGCCGTGGGGATCGTTGCCGACCGATTCGCGGGCGAGCTCGATCGTCTGCGCCCAGCTCGCGTTGCCCTTGTGCTTGCTGTCGCGCAGCAGCATGCCGAACTCCGCGACCGCGGCGGCGAAGCGGAAGTCGGTGCTCGCGTTCGCATCGGCCGCGCGCACCGGCACCTCGAACATCGTGCTCTCGTCGCCGTCGGGCTGCTTGTAGCGCAGCTTCACGTTGAGCAGCTCGCCGCCGATCGACGCGACCTTCGTGGTGCGATCGTTCTGGTACTTCAAGTCGTCGACCTTGCCGTCCTTCGACCCGATGCCCGCCGGCACCACCTCGTACAGCGCGGTGACCTCGTGGCCCGCTCCGATCTCGCCGGCGTCCTTCTTGTCGTCGTTGAAGTCCTGATGCGCGAGCTTGCGGTTCTCGTAGCCGATCAAGCGATACGACGCGACCTCGGCGGGGTTGAACTCGACCTGCAGCTTCACGTCCTTCGCGATCGTCACGAGCGTCGAGTCGACCTCGCGCAGCAGCACCTTCTCGGCCTCCTCCGGACCGTCGATGTACGCGTAGTTGCCGTTGCCGTGATCCGCGAGCGTCTCCATCGTCGAGTCGCCGAGGTTGCCGGTGCCGAAGCCGAGCACGGTGAGGAACACGCCGCCCTCGCGCTGCTTCTCGATCAGCTTCATGAGCTCGCCGTTGCTGCTCACGCCGACGTTGAAGTCGCCGTCGGTCGCGAGGACGACGCGGTTCACCGCGTCCTTCTGGAAGTTCTTCGCTGCGAGCGCGTAGGCGAGCTCGATGCCCTGGCCGCCGTTGGTCGAGCCACCGGCCTCGAGCCGTCCGATCGCGTCTTCGATCGCGCGGCGATCGCTCGTGGGCTCGAGCACGACGCCGGCCGCACCCGCGTACACGACGATCGCGATGCGATCCGTGTCGCGCAGCTGCGACGCGAGCAACCGCATCGCGTGCTGCAACAGCGGCAGCTTGTCGGGTGCGTTCATCGAGCCCGACACGTCCAGCAAGAACACCAGGTTCTTCGCCGGCGCCTTGCCTTGCGCGATGTGCTTGCCCTCGAGCCCGATGCGCACGAGCAGATGGCTGGGCGCCCACGGTGCGGGTGCGACCTCGCTCGCCACCGCGAACGGATGCGGACCCGAGGGCGCTTCGTACGAGTAGTCGAAGTAGTTGACGAGCTCTTCGATGCGCACCGCGGATGCGGGCGGCAGCGCGCCGTCCTTCAGGAAGCGGCGCACGTTGCTGTACGACGCGGTGTCGACGTCGATCGCGAAGGTCGACAGCGGATCGTCGGCGACCGCGATGAAGTCGTTCTCGACGATCGCGTCGTACTCCTCCGCGCTCGGCTGCTCGGGCGCCTCGGGAGCTTCACTCGCGATCACCACGCCACCGGGGTCGTAGGCCATCGCTTCGCCCGCGTACCCGCCCGCTGCGGGCGAGTAGTAGTCGCCCTTCTTCCGGCAGCCACCGAGGGCGACGAGGGCGAGCAGTGCGATGCAGATGCTGTGGCGGGTCATCGCCGGCCCGAACGCCACCGGCCACGGAGCACTTTCACCCGCGCGGTGCAGCTCGCGAAACCGAGCAGCCTGCCGCATCCGCGTCACCGCGGGAAAACGAACGCGGTTTCTCGCTGCATTCGACGTGCGTGCGTCGATCCCGTAGGCTGAAATGATGCGCTTGCTGCTTTCGTTGCTGGTGATCTCGACGGCCCTCGGATGCACCCGTGCGAACCCGACGTTCGGCGCCGGTGACACCGACGGAAGCGACACCGGGCGCGAGAGCGATCCGTCGGGCTCGCCCTCGAGCACGTCGCAGTCGAGCACGGGCAACGTCGACAGCGGCACCAGCG
The DNA here is from genome assembly GCA_035550195.1 of Nannocystaceae bacterium. Classification (GTDB taxonomy): domain Bacteria; phylum Myxococcota_A; class Polyangia; order Nannocystales; family Nannocystaceae; genus Xiheibacterium. The sequence goes on along the minus strand of DASZPU010000896.1, from coordinate 12,616 downwards.
GAATCACGACGACTGCGACCACCGATCCTTCCGTCACCGACGACGAGTCGCTGACCGCCGTCGACACGCTCGAGCCACCGCGCGACTGCTGCCAGAAGCACGACGTGCCGGGCTGCGACAACCCCGACATCGAGATGTGCGTGTGCGCCGAGCTCGAGGCGTGTTGCGTCACGTCGTGGACCGACAAGTGCGTCGAGAAGGGCACGACGCACTGTTCGGCCGGTTGTGCGATCAGCTCGACCGGCAGCTCGCTCAGCGACTCCATCACCGACAGCGCCACCGATGGCGGCAGCAGCAGCAGCGAGACCAGCGGCGGTGCGATGACCAGCGGCACCGAGGGCGGCACGACGATGGGCATCTCGCCGTGCTGCGAAGCGAGCCCCGTGGGCGGTTGCAACGCGGACACGCTCGTCCAGGACTGCGTGTGCGCGATCGACGGCTCGTGCTGCAAGGATCAGTGGACGCAGGGCTGCATCGATCTCGGCGCCGAGAACTGCCAGCTCGCCTGCGGTTGATTCAGCGCTGCGCTGCGTCGCCGCGCGCACGCACCAGCGCGCGCGCTTCGAGCAGCTGCGTGTCCTGCTGCCAGCGCACGCGATCGTCGTCGGTGCCGCGCCACAGCGTGAAGTGACACGTGGGTGCGCCCGCGGGAATCGTGCTGTCGAAGCGCACCTGCCAGAAGCCCTGGCCGGCCCACTCCGTCGCGGCTTCGATCATGCCTTCGACGAAGTAGCGTTGGATGCGGCAGTCGAACGCCTTGTAGTGATCCTGGTGCGGGCACCACAGGATGTCGAACGACACCTGACCTTCGGCGTCGATCTTCGGGTCTTCGAGCGACGCGTACGCGATGCGATTGATGACGGTCGCGTAGTACGAGATGAACTCGGCGTCGGTCATCGACTCGGGGCGCACGGTGGGCGCGAGGATCTGGCGGCCGACGTCGAGCCCGATGAGCCGGATCGCTTCGCCGACGACCTTCTGGCCCTCGCTGCCGAATGCGCCTTCGCAGGCCGACAGCACCTTCGACAGCGCCATCGCCTGCATCGTGCCCCACTGCCACAAGGTGGCGGGGTCGAAGTCGGTCTTCGCGAGCACCTCGTCCTTCAGTCGCGCGAGCCCCTTCGCGTAGGGCTGCCCGAACTGGAACGCGGACCAGCTCGCCTCGGGTCGATGCTCCCAGTGCACCATCTTCTGCCTCAGTCCATCGGATGGGCAGCGCCGCTCAGCGTCTGCTCGATGACCTGCGGGTCGACCTGCAGGCGCCACGCGATGCGGCCCATCTCGCCGAGCTCGTGCTGATCGACGTTGCCGTCGGCGGCCGCGACGATGGTGAGGTGCTGGACGAGCTGCGCGCGGTGATAGAGCGGCAGCTGCAGCGCGGCGTCGAACTTCTGCTCGAGCTCGGCGCGGGCGGCCTCGACGTTCACCGGGCCCCACATCTCGTCGGCGCCGAGCAACGCACGCAGCGCCTTGAGCTCGCTCTCCTCGACGTTGCCGTTGGCGGCCGCGACCGAGAGCCCGCCGCAGTAGAGCATGCGCCGCATCAGCGACGACTCGTCGCTCTTCTGCTCGAGGTAGCCGGGATCCATGATCGCGAGGTCGCGCTCGACGATCGCTTCGACGTCGTCGTCGCTGAGCCCGTCTTCGCCCTGGCCGGTGATGCTGCGATACGTGCGGCTCTTGCTGAACGCCACGACCGCACGCACGCGCAGCGGGCTGTAGGGATGCGTGCAGAAGCAGTCGAGCGTGTCGTCGTCGTTGCGCGGCTTGCTGCGCGCTTCGGGGGCCGACGCGAGCGACTCGACCTGCGTCGCGTACGCTTCGAGATCGGCGAGCACGCGCGGCGACGACAGCCCGCTCGCGAGCTTGAAGAACCCGCTCGCGGCCGCGGTGGGATTGCCACCGCACACGAGCCCCGCACGATCGGCGGTGATCTCCGCGCTGCGACACCACAGATAGAGGCGCAGCGCGTTGGGGCGAGTGACCATGGTGCCGGCCATGTCCTCGACGGCGGCCGTCACGGGCATCGGGATGCCGAAGTGATCGAAGGCCATGTGGCCCAGCTCGTGACCGATGACGAAGCGCAGCTCGTCGGGCGTGAACACCTCGAGCAAGCGCGACGAGATCACGATGATGTGCGGGCCACCGCCGTTGTTGCGAATGGCGGCCGCGTTGAACACCGGCTCGGGACGCACGTAGACCTCGACCGGATGGCCGAAGCCCAGCACGTCCCGGCAGTGCGAGAGCGAGTCGGCGACCTCGGGGGCCATCGCTCGCGTGAGGCGCAACGCACCCGTGAGCAGCTGGCGGCGGGCGATGAAGCCGTAGCCGCTGGACAGCTCGTCGATCTTCTTGAGCGCGAACTGGACGTCGCGCTCGGCCTGCAGCTGCGAGCGGAGCTCGCGGTCGCGACGGGCCTGCAAGATGCTGCGATCGGGGAGGGTGCGTGCGCCCATGGTGCTCACTTCGCGTACTTGAGCGAGAGCACCCAGATGATGGTCTGTGCGGTCTGCTCGTCGACGTTGAGCAGGCGCTGCATCGTCTCGAGCAGCGCGTCCTCGTTCTCGTCGACGTCGCCCGATGCGAGCGCGATGTCGGCCGCGAGCACGAACGCCTTGGTCTTGAGCGCCTGGCTCGAGAACTCGGTGAGTGCGTTCACCGACTCCTTGAGGCTCGGGTACTTGCGCACCATCTTCTGCGCATCGCCGACGACCTCGCCGAAGTCGCGCTCCTTGAACTCGGGCAGCGTCATCGCGAAGCCCTCGACGGTCGCGATCTCCTCGTCGTCGATGTAGCCGTCTGCGCCCGCCATGAGCAGCATGGCGTGGACGAGCAATACGTCGTCCGTCGGCTTCTTGGTGGACGTCATGCCGGTGAGTCGGGACAGAAGACCCATGTCGAACTCCTTGTTGCTCGGCGCCTGTGCACGAGCCTCGCGGACCGTAGCGCAGGTCGCCGCCGGCCATCAACGCCTGCGGGTGCCGGTTGCCTGCGCGGCGATTTCACCGCTTGAGGCGGGCGCCCAGCGTGCTGCGGGGTATGCCCAGCGCGGCAGCGGCCCGACGGATGCTCCCGTGTTGCGCAACCGCGCGGTGCAGCAGCTCGCGCTGCGTCTGCGCCCAGTCGCCGACGAACGGCTCGGGCTCGGGATCGACGTCGTGCGCGCGGCTGGGTGCGGTGTCCGGCGAGTCGACGATCGTCGCAGGTCGCATCGCGCTCGCGAACAGCTGCGCGGCGCCGATCGGACCATCGAACATCGTCGCTGCGCGCACCACCGCGTTGCGGAGCTCGCGGATGTTGCCCGGCCACGGATGCGCGGACACGGCCGCGAGACAGTCGGGTGCGAGCACGAGCGGGCGGCCGCACTCGTCGGAGGCTTCGCGGACGAAGCGCGCGACGAGCAGCGGGATGTCCTCGATGCGCTCGCGCAGCGGCGGCAGCTCCACGACCAGCACCGAGAGTCGATGGAAGAGATCGGCGCGGAAGCGCTGGGCGAGCACCATCTGCTCGAGGTCGCGATGCGTCGCGCAGATGACTCGCACGTCGACCGGCTGCTCCGCATCGCCACCGATCGGCTGCACGCGCCCGCTCTCGAGCACGCGCAGGAGCTTGGCCTGCAGCGCGAGCGGGAGCTCGCCGATCTCGTCGAGGAAGAGCGTGCCTCCGTGCGCGCGCACGAAGTCGCCCGCGTGCGGTCGCACTGCACCGGTGAACGCACCGCGTGCGTGACCGAAGAGCTGGCTCTCCGCGAGCGCATCGACGATGGTCGCGCAGTTGAGCGCGACGAACGGTGCACCGGCCCGCGGACCGACGTCGTGCACGTGACGTGCGGCGAGCTCCTTGCCGGTGCCGGTCTCGCCGCGCAAGAGCACCGGACGACGCATGCTCGCCACGCGCCGGAGCGCGCGCTCGAGCCGCGCGAACGCGGGCGAGCGACCGATCATCGTCGCCGCCGACGCGCGCGCGGCGATCGGCTCCTCCACGAGCTCGATCCAGCTCTCGCCGACGCGCACGGCCATCCCGGGCATCCACACCATCGTGTCGATGCGTGCGCCGCCGAACCATGTGCCGTTCTTCGAGGACGTATCCTTCAAGATCACCTGGTCGCGCTCGCGCACGACCTCGGCATGGCGCGCGCTCGCATAACGATCGACGAGCCGCAGCTCGCACAGCGGGGCAGTGCCGATGCGTATGCGTTGGTCGAGCACTATGCGGGGCCCGTCGCGGACGACGAGCGCGAGGCGACCGGTGGTGCGCTCGAGCGGTTGCAGCGTGAGGGTGGGCGCCAGGGCTCGCGGCTTGCTCACGACGGGCTCGGTCGACCACGAGTGATCGAACGTTGCACGGCGGCGCGCACCTGTACCGAAGGTACGTGGTGAAGCGTTCAGGGCCCGAGCCCGATCCACTCTGCGCCGTCGTCGGCGACCTCGCGCTTCCAGATCGGCACGTCGCGCTTGAGCGCCTCGATCGCGAGGCGACACGCGGCGAATGCCTCGGCGCGATGCGGGGCGGCAGCGGCGATCACGACCGCGGTCTCGCCGAGCGCGAGTCGGCCCAGCCGATGATGGATCGCGAGCACCGCCCCGCTCACCTCGTCCTGCACGCGCGCGACGATGCGCTGCAGCTCGCGCAGCGCCATCGGCTCGTAGGCCTCGTACTCGAGCCACGCGACGGTGCGCCCGCGGCTGCGCCTGCGCACGCGTCCACTGAACGTCGCGATGCCGCCCTCGTCGACCGAGGCGATCGCGGCGATCGCCGCGTCGAGCGACAGTGGATCGTGGGAGAGCAGCACGCGCGCGCCGTCGTGGCCTCCGGAGACGGGAGGGATCACGGCGATCTCTTCGCCGGGCTGCGGCACGCGGTCGTCGGCGGCGAACTCCTGCGCGACCGCGACGCGGCAGTGGGGTAGTGCGGCCGCGATCGAAGGGACGGCGCTGGCGAGCGCGCGCACGATCTCCGCCACCGTCGCGCCCGCCGGCACACGCACCCGCACGCGCGCGCTGCCGCTGCGCTCCCTCAGGCCCGCGAACAGCAGCACTTCGTGCTCGACCTCCGTCACGCGCACCTCGGACAGATCACCCTGACAGATCGCAAAGATCTCGAAAGATCCGAGCACTGCTCGTTCGCACACACGCTCGTGCCGCCGGAATTTCGCTGCTGCACGGCTGCGATCATAAGCTATCGACGTTGGTACCCAAGGGCGACGTCACCGCTTCTGCCACGCTCCTCGTCGCCAGCGGAAACGACATGGTCCACACTGATCCGGCGGGTCGTCCGGGCCCGGCAGCTTCCATGGCGCAGTCCAGATCTTCCCGCACGGGGGCCGCCGCGAGAGCGCCGCGCCCACGCTCCGTGCCGCGGATGATCCCGCCCCGTCGCGGGCACGAGCCGTTGTCGATCGACGACGACGTCGATCCTGCGATCGACGAAGACGTCGAGCTCGGCCCCGTCGACGAAGAGAACCGGCAGGCGCTGCAGGAGCGACTGTCGGCGCACCTCGACAAGGGCCGCCCGCGCGTCGTGCTCACCGACAACCTGCACACGATGGTGTCGATCAAGCGCGGTGACGGCGTGCTCACCTTCCGGCTGCACCACATGTTCGCCGACGCGCCGCCGGCCGTGCTGCGCGCGCTCGCGCGGTACGCCGAGCACCGCGATCGCGAGGCGGCGAGGTTGTTGCGCGCGTACATCGACCACAACGAGACGCGCATCCGTCGACGCGAAGGTCCGGCGCCGATCACCTGCGACGTCGAGGGCAAGTACCACAACCTGCTGGTCATCTTCGACGACTTGAACGCGCGCTACTTCGGCGGTCGCATCCGTGCCCGCATCACGTGGGGGCCGCGAGGCAAACGCAGGCGCACGCGCGACTCGATCAAGCTCGGCAGCTACACGTTCGAGGACGAGCTGATCCGCATCCACCCGGTGCTCGACGCCGCCGACGTGCCCACGTTCTTCGTCGCGTGGATCGTCTATCACGAGATGCTGCACGAGGTGCACGACATGCCGGTCGTCGACGGTCGTCGCGTCTATCACACGGCGGAGTTCCGTCGCGCGGAGGCGGAGTTCGAGCGCTACGCCGAGGCGGTGCTGTGGGAACGAACGCATCTCTCGCGGCTGCTCGAGCGCTGAGGCGGACCCGACGCTGGGCGTACTCGACGTGATCCCGCCCACGACCGATCGGGTGCGCAGCGGCTGCGTACGAGCGATTGCGCACTCCCGACCTGCGCTGCTGTCGTCCGGTTGACCGCCAGGCCTCCTGTCGTGTAACCGAGGGCGTCGCAGAGTGGTGATCGCGATGAAGAGCATCAAGATCCTCGGCACTGGTCGCTATCTCCCGGAGAAGGTCGTCACGAACGACGACCTCGCGGAGCGGATGGAGACGTCCGACGACTGGATCCGCGAGCGCACCGGCATCCGTGCGCGCCGCGTCGCTGGCCACGACATCGGCACGTCGCACCTCGCCGCGAAGGCGATCGCCCACGCGTGCACCGACGCGGGCATCACCCCCGATCAGCTCGACGGCATCATCGTCGGCACGTGCTCGCAAGACACGCTCTTTCCGTCGACCGCCTGTTGGGTGCAGGACCACCTGCAGATCCGCGGCATGCCGGCGTTCGACGTGATGGCCGGTTGCTCGTCGTTCTTGTACGGGCTCGAGGTCGCGTCGGGCTGGCTCGCCGGTGGCAAGGCCAAGCACATCGCGGTGTGCGGCGCCGAGGTGTTCTCGAAGATCCTCAACTACGACGACCGACGCACGTCGGTGCTCTTCGGCGACGGCGCGGGTGCGGCGATCGTCGGCCCGGGCGACGGGCAGAGCGGGGTGCTCGCGTCGAACTGGGGCAGCGACGGCACGCTCGCATCGATCCTCTCGGTGCCGGCCGGTGGCACTCGCATGCCCGCGACGCACGCGACCGTCGACGAGCGGCTGCACACCGTCTACATGGAAGGCAGCAAGGTCTTCAAGCACGCGGTCACGGCGATGAGCCAGAGCTTGACCGACGCGCTCGCCGAGGCCGGCATCGCGCCCGAGGACATCGACCTGTTCATCCCGCACCAGGCCAACTCGCGGATCATGGAAGCGACGCGCGAGCGCGCGAAGATTCCCACCGAGAAGGTCTTCAGCGTGCTGTGCGACTACGGCAACATCTCGGCCGCGTCGATTCCGGTCGCGATCTGTGAAGCGCGCGAGGCGGGGGTGCTGAAGGACGGCCACGTGCTCGCGATGACCGCGTTCGGCACGGGGCTCACCTGGGCCGCCGCGGTCATGCGCTGGTAAGTTGGTCCGCTGCAGCCGCCTCGCTAGGCTGGCCGCTTCCGTGATCGAAGGACTGCGAGCGATGCGTGCGCGGCCCCTGTGGGGCACGGAGCACTACGAGGTCGTCGTGCGCGGCGTGCTCTCGGCGAAGACCAGCGTGTGGATCGCCACCGCGAACCTCAAGGAGCTCCTGGTCGAGCCGTCGTTCGGACGCAAGCAAAGGTGGCACTCGGTGTTGGTCGAGCTCGATCGACTCGCGCGCGATGGCGTCGAGCTGCGACTGCTCCACGCCGGAATGCCGTCGCGTCCGTTCCGCGACGAGTTCGATGCGTTGCCGCGGCTCGTCGAAGGTGGATTGCAACTGCGGCAGTGTCCGCGCGTGCACATGAAGCTCGTCGTCGTCGACGGTGCGTGGGCCTATCTCGGCAGTGCGAACTGGACCGGTGCGGGGCTCGGGGGCAAGGGCGAGCATCGCCGCAACTTCGAGCTCGGTGTCGTCACCGACGACTGCGCGCTGATCGACGATGCACAGCGTCGCTTCGATGCGCTGTGGCGGGGGCACGAGTGCGGTGCGTGTCGCGTGCGGCAAGAATGCGAGGCGCCGCTCGACCTCGAGGTGCGTAGCAAAGCGGCAGGTGTCGGCAAGCTCGTGCGCATCGGTGGGCCGCGGTTGCAGCGACGGGGATCTGCGCCATAGACTGCCTTCGCGATGCGGCATGAATTGATCGGGATCTCGTTGGTGGGTGCGCTGATCTGCGGTTGTCCCGGCGACGACGACGACGACACGGGTGCGGGCACCACGGACACGTCGGGGCCCGCCGAGACGTCGCTGGCGGATACGAGCTCGAGCTCCGGCGACGAGAGCAGCAGCACCGGCGCACCGGCGATCGACTACGTCACGGAGATCCAGCCGATCTGGAACACCGCGTGTACGTGTCACCTGATGGGGCCGAGCGGCACGATGACGGCGACCGTGCTCACGCTCAACGAAGAAGTGTCGTACATGAATCTCGTCGATGCGCCGTCCGAGGAAGCGGTCGGGATGGATCGCATCGAGCCCGGCGACGCGCAGGCGAGCTATCTGTGGCACAAGCTGGAAGGGACGCAGATTGCGGTCGGTGGGTCGGGCAGTGCGATGCCGCAGATCGGGATGCTGACGGAGGAGCAGACGAGTGCGATCCAAGCTTGGATCATGCAAGGGGCGCCGCCGTGAGAGCGATCGTCGTTGTCGTCCTCGTTGGGTGCGGGGGTGGGTCGTCGAGTGCGACGGATGGCGCGTCCACCTCCACCTCCACGACCACGACCACGACCACGACTACGTCCACGTCCACGTCCACGACGGCGGTGAGTGATTCCGGATCTTCGGGCGGTAGTGAGAGTGAGAGTGAGAGTGGGGACGAGGGGGAGCCTTCGTGTGACACGACGGGCACCGGTGGAGATGGCTACGCGGCGCTCGTCGAGCCCATCCTCACCGCCAACTGTTCGTGTCATCGCTTCGGGGCGCCGGCGGGGTTGTCGCTCGATTGTGGCGAGGGCTATCTCGATCTCGTCGAGGTCGCGTCGACCGAGGCTGCTCCGCTCGCGCGCGTGATCCCCGGCAACCTCGCGCAGAGCTACATGTGGCTCAAGCTCACGAACCAGCATCTCGCTGCGGGCGGTAGTGGTGGCCGGATGCCCTTGAACGAGGTACCTCTGTCGGCGGAGGATCTCTCCACCATCCAGGCCTGGATCGAGGCCGGAGCGCCGCCATGAGCCAGCGGGTTCGTCAGTACATCGTGCGGGTCAACACCGAGTTCGCGGCTGCACACGTCTTGCGCGGCTACGAAGGCGCGTGCGAGCGCATCCACGGACACACGTGGAAGATCGAGGTCGAGGTCGTCACGCGCGAGCTCGATGCGCTGGGCATGGGGATCGACACCCGCGAGCTGCGGCGTGCGTTGACCGGCATCACCGACGAGCTCGACCACCGCTTCCTCAACGAGGTGCCCCCGTTCGACGAGGTGAACCCCACCGCCGAGAACGTGGCCTCGTTCGTCTACGGCCGGCTCGCGCGCACCCTGCAGGCCGCCCACGGCGCCCGCGTCCGCCTGCGCGCCGTGACCGTGCGGGAGAACGATCGGAGCTCGGTCACGTTCGCCGAGGGCGCCCCCGAGGACCTGCCTTGACAGCCCCGTAGGGCGGCGGGCAAGCTCCGCGACCCGAGCTTCCCATGAGCCAGGTTTGCATCGTCACCGGCAAGCGGCCGGCCCCCGGCATGAGCGTCTCGCACTCGCACGTGCGTACGAAGAAGCGGCTCCTGCCCAACCTCCACTACAAGCGCTACTGGATCCCCAGCGAGGGTCGGTGGGTGAAGCTCCGCGTTTCGACGTCGGGCATGCGCATCATCGACAAGCTCGGCATCGAGAAGGTCATCGCCGACATTCGTGCCCGCGGCGAGAAAGTTTGACTCGGCCCTCCGGACCGACGGGAACTGACTCGAATCATGGGTGAGACGTTCGACGCGCTGCGACGTCGACTCGAGCAAGGCGTGGCCGAGCTCGAGCAGATCGGCGAGGCCGTGCGCGCGCGCATCGGCACCGCGGGTCAAGAGGCGCGCGAGAACTGGCAGAAGCTCGAGCCGCGCATCGCGGAGCTCAAGCACGCTGCGAGTGGCGTCAAGGACGAGGTCGTCGAGTCGGTCAACAAGGCCGTCGACGAGGTCAAGGCCGCAGCCGAAGAGCTGCGCAAGAAGCTCTGATCTGCCGGGCGTGTTCGCGCGTACCCGTGCGAGCAGTGCTTTCGGTGCGTGATCCCGCGGGTTCACGCCGCCGTTGCATCGTGCTGCTACGCTCGGGGGCATCGTGGCTTGCTCGCGTCGTCGACTTTCCGGTTCCGCGCTCTTCTTCGTGCTCGCCTGCGGTGGCGATGGTGGATCGCACGGCGATGGCACCACCGGTGACACGACCGGCACCGAGTCGGGCTCGACGGGCGCGATGGACACGACGGTGTCGCCGACGACCACGAGCGCGACGACGACGACGAGCTCGATGACGACGACGAGCGCGACGACGACCACCGAAGCGGACACGACGATGGGCCCGGTCGACACCGGCGAGTCGACCGGCGAGCCCTTCGATCCCAACGCGCTCGACGATGCGTTCGACGATCCCTCGCTGCCGGGTTGGAGCACGTTCCGTGCGGACGCGGCTGCGGTCACGGTCGAAGGCGGGCAGCTGCACATGGATCCCGGGCTCGACACGGTGTGGCTGCACAGCGAGACCTCGATCCTGCTGTGGAAGGAAGTGCAGGGCGACTTCATGGCCACCGCGGCCGTGCGCGCCCACGTGCCGCAGGACGAGAACACGCCGCCGCCCGCCGGCTATCGCTTCGGCGGATTGATGGCGAGAGACGGTGGCGGTGGCGCGGAGAACTACGTGTTCATCGTGCTCGGCACCGACGAAGATCCATCGGTCGAGACGAAGACCACGGTGAACTCGAGCTCGACGTGGCAGGGGCCGTCGTGGCCCGGAGCGGCGGGCGACGTACGCCTGTGCCGCGTCGGCGCGACGTTCCAGCTGTGGGTGCGCAACACCGGCGGCGCGTGGCAGCTCAGCAACCAGTTCGAGCGCGACGATCTACCCGACACCTTGCAGGTCGGGCCGATCGCGTACAACAACGCGCCCGATCCCCAACTGCGCGTGTCGTTCGACTTCGTCGACTTCGAGCCGGTCGGGAGCTTGAACGACTGCAGTTTGTAGGAAGGAAATTGCCGCGGAGGTGGACGCCAAAGGCGTCCAGCTTCGCGAGCAAACCGCCACACGGTGGCGGCGGCCGCTCTTGCGGCCGAGGGTAGCGACCGCCGTAGTCGAGCCGCTTCGGCTCGACTATGGCGAGGAGCGTAGGGACGCAGTCCCTGCGAAATCAGATCCCGCCGAGCGGATCGTCGTCGTCGCCGACTTGGATGTCGCTGCGGTTCTCGACGACGAAGACCACCGCGTTCTTGCCGTCGGCGGAGGCGACCTTGCGCGGCTGACCGAGCTTTGCGGCGACCTTCTTCGCGTCGACGACGGTCTTGCCGTCGCGTGCGTACGCCACCGCCAGATCGATCGCGTTCTCGCTGCCGCGATGCAACGCGAGCCCGAGCGCATGCTGGTGATCTCCTTCTTCGATCAGCAGCTCGGCCTTCTCGTCCCACTTGACGGTGTGCGCGCCGAGAGCGATCTGCGCGCCGCTCTCGTCGATCACGGTCACCTTCACGACCGCCAACGTCGGTGCCTTCGCCTCGTCGGCGAAAGATGTCCCCGTCACGATCATCGTTGCGAGCGCGCCGCCCAGCGCAAATCGCAGAGATCCAGTCCAGTGCGCCATAGGCTTCCTCCCGTGTTTCGAGCCCGGCGTCCCGTGTATGGCCGCCTTCGCTCACGCCATCGCGCGAAGTTGCTCCGATTGTGCGAGACGGCTCACATGCACCCGCGCCGGGGGTGGGCCCCACGACGTCCTGGACAGAACGTATAACCGTGTTATACAGAGCCCGTGGGACGCGCACGCACCGAGGCGAAGACCCGACCGGCCCCGAAGGGGCGGGCGGCCGCAGCCCGCACCGCCGCGCGCGTCGATCTCCCGCGCGAGATGATCGAGGTCGCCGCGAAGATCCTCGCGACCGAAGGCCTCGGCGCGTTGTCGGTGCGCCGCGTCGCCGCCGAGGTCGAGGCCTCGACGATGGTCGTGTACACGCACTTCAAGGACAAAGATGGCCTCGTCGACGCGGCGATCGCCGAAGCGTTCAGTCGCTTCGCCGCGGCGCTCGCGAGCGTGCACCACGAAGATCCGTTCGAGCATCTGCGGGCGCTGGGCCGCGCGTATCGAGCCTTCGCGCTGGGCAGCCCGAGCTGGTATCGCTTGTTGTTCTCGCGCACCGGCGAGCTCGCGGCCCGACCCGAAGGCACCGCACGACGCGAGCTGCCGCCCGCGGCCCCGCGTGCGTTCGACTCGCTCACCCGCGCGATCGCTCGCGTGCTCGCGGTCCTCGATCGACCCGCACGCGACATCGAGCCCGCGGCGATGAACGTCTGGGCGATCACGCATGGGCTCGTATCGCTCGAGCTCTCGGGTGGTTGCCCGGCCGAGCGCGCCGACGAAGCCTTCGAGTCGATGATCGCGTTCATCGAAGCGGGGCTGCGCGGCGGCTGACCCCGCCTGCTCCACGCCTTTTGAATAACGTCGTTATCCAAACCAGGAGACCCATCATGCAGCCCTTCATCCGCAGCTTCTCCACCGGCCGTCGCGACGTGCGCTGGCTCGCCGCGCTCGCCGTGGCGCTCGTCGCATCCGGGCTCTTCCACGTCGTCGTGTGGGCGATCGATGGCGGCGCGTGGGCCG
>DASZPU010000895.1:0-7283 GCA_035550195.1 Nannocystaceae bacterium | reverse complement strand
GCAGATTCCCGGCATCGAGCTGCTCGCACCGGTGTCGTCGCGCGCGGCCGTCGAGATCGGTTGGCGTCATCCCGTGCAGCTCGCGAGCGCGCAGAGCTGCTTGCCCGGCGACGAGATGTTCCTCTTCCGCGGCACCGTCGGTCGCGTCGAGCGGCTCGATGGTCCGCCGCGCTTCGTCGACGGTCGTCACCTCGTCGAGTCGACGATGCAAGGGCGTCTGCGCGAGGTGAGTCAGCTGCGCGACGCGGAGCTCGAGCCGTTGCGCGTCGAGCTGCGCATGCGTCCGACCACGATGGCCCGCGAGCCGCGTGCGGTGCTCGTCGGTTGGTCCGAGGTGCGACTCCTGCGTCACCTCGTCTATCTGCTCCCGCCCTCGGCGCTCGCGGCTGCGCGACTCGTGCCGCTCGACGAAGGCATCGTGGTGCTCGCGGGCGCATCGACGCTCGGTCGCAACGCACCCACTGCAGCCGCGCTCGGTGCCGGCGTCTTGTTGCCGCTCGGTCGTCGCCTCGGCGAGGTCGCGCCCGGCGTGCTCGTGCCCGATGGTCACGAGCTGTGGCCCCGCGTTCGCCCTGCGCTCTTGCGTCAGCTGCTCGGGCTCGGCCCCGAGGATCACGCGCTCTACCTCGTGCCCGGCGGCGATCCGGTGCGCGTGCGTCCCGAGCAGCTGCGGCCGTTCGACGCCGCGCTCATCGGTCGGCTCGCGCTCGAAGATCCCGCGCTCGTCGCCCCCGAGCTGCCCGCGGTCGCGCCCGGGTCGATCCGCAACCAGCGGCTCGGTCGCTTCGCGCTGTGGGGCTTCGGCGGATTGCCGCCCGCGTCACCGCGTCCCGCCGGCGAGGGCGAAGGCTAGTGAGTCGCGAGCTCGACGCGTTCGTGAGCGACTTCGTGATCCCGATGCTCGGTGGCGGCGACGTCTCCGTGTCGCGACCGCTGCGTCCCCGCGATCGCGATGCATGGTCGAGCGGCCTGACGAGCGCGCACGTGCCCGAGCTGTCGTTCTGGCGACTGCGTCGCGCGCAGCTCCTCGTCGCCGATCCGTCGTTGCCCGATCCCGATCCCGACGAGCTGAGCCTGTGGATCGGGCTGCACAACCTGCTGGTGTTCGATCATCCCGATCGCGCGCGCGTGTGGACGCGCGCGAGCACGTGGCGTCGCCTCGAAGGTGCCACGCGCACGCTGCTGACCTTGCCGACGCCCACCGATCCCGCCGAGCTCGTCGTGCGTCACGTGTCGGTCGGCGCGTTCATCGAATTGCTGCGCACCGATCTCGTCGTGCCCACGCCCGGTGGTGACACGCGCTTGCCGGTGCTCGACGTCGGCGGTCGTCGACGCGTGCGTGCGAGCGGTGGCGGCGGTGGCCCGCGCGAAGAGACGGTCGCATGGCTGCCGCAATCGCACGCCGCCGAGACCGAGCGCTTGCTCGAGGATGCGATGCGTGCCTCGCCGCTCACCTGCTTGTTGCGACCGATGCTCGCACCGGCGGGTTGGACCCCGCTGCACTGCGGCCAGCTGCTCGGCCGTCGCGGCTACGCGCGCGCGGTCTGTCATGCGTGGGCCGGTCAACGCGACTGGACGCGGCTCGGCGGGGCCGTGATGGCGGCCCTCTTGCCGTCGTTGCCGGGCGCGACGAAGACCGCGGTGCCGATCGACACCGGTCAGCTCGCGTTGCCGGGCGCCGTCGTTCCGTGCGAGCCCGCGGAGCTCGGAGCGATCGTCGGCGCGCTCGTGCATCTGCACCTGCTCAAGGTGCTCGAGCTCGACACACGCCTCGGGATCGCGCTCGGCAGTCGCGACCCCGGTATCCTGGCGTTCCTCGCGCTACCGCTCTTGTTGCCGTGGCTGCAAGAGACCTTGGGTGCGCCGTTGCCCACCATCGCCGCGACCGCGTTCGAAACCCCCATCTTGCGTCGCTGGACCGAGTACGTCGACCATCTCGAAGAGCTCGTGCCACGCACGGCCGTCGAGAATCTGCTGGCGACGCTGGTCCCCCGCATCGTACAACCGTCGTGAGCATGAGCCCCCCCGTCGTCCGGCCTACGCTGTCGATCCCGGAGCTCGCGCGCCGGTTGCAGGACGGCGCGCGTCAGCTCGAGGCGCAGTTCCTCGGCAAAGAGGAGATCGTGCGCTTGCTGTTCGTGAGCGCGCTGGCGGGCGAGCACCTCGTGATGGTGGGGCCGCCGGGCACGGCCAAGAGCGCGCTCATCCGCGCGTTCGCACAGGTCGTCGAGGCGCGCTACTTCGACTATCTGCTCACGCGCTTCACCGAGCCCAACGAGATCTTCGGCCCGGTCGACATCCAGGCGTTCCGCGAGGGCACGTATCGTCGTCGTCTCGACGGCATGTTGCCCGAGGCGGAGGTCGTCTTCCTCGACGAGATCTTCAAGGCCAACAGCGCCATCTTGAACTCGTTGCTCACGCTCTTGAACGCGCGCCGCTTCACGCACGGCAACGTCGCGGTGCGGGTGCCGCTCATCTCGCTGTACGCGGCGAGCAACGAGGTGCCCACCGACGAGGCACTTTCTGCGCTCTTCGATCGCTTCCTGCTGCGCGTGCGCGTCGACTACCTCGACAGCTATCACTTCCGCGGGCTGCTGCAGAAGGGCATCGAGCTCGAGGCGCAGCACATGAACCCCGATGCCGCGCAGCTCAGCCCGGTGGTCAGCTCGCACGAGCTGCGCGAGCTGCAGCGCAACTTCGGCCGGCTGTTGCGCTTCTCCGAGGACTTCCTCGCCACCTTCAAGGGCCTGGTCTTCCAGATCCGCTCGGAGGGCGTGGGCCTGTCCGATCGCCGCATCGTGAAGCTGCTCAAGCTCTTCGCCGCGTCCGCGATCTTCGACGGCCGCGACGTCGTGAACGACAGCGACTTCTTCGTGCTGCGCCACGTGTGGAACACGCCCGAGCAGGAAGAGATCCTGCAAGAGGTCGTCGGACCGGTGCTCGATCAGTGGTACGAGCACCATCCCGATCAGGCGCGCATCGGCGCGACGCCCACGAACCTGCAGGACTTGCTCGACGAGCTGCGCGTCATCCGCGAGACGCTCACCGGCTCCGAGGTGCTGTCCGACATGCAGCTCTTCAGTCAGCTGCGCAACCTCGGCGACATCAAGGCCGCGTTGGCGCGCATGCCGGACAACCCGGCGGCTTCGCGCATGATCGCCGAAGTCGACAAGCTGCTCGAGACCATGTTCGCGAGCTCCCGCTTCGTCTGATCCTCCGCGCTCGCCGCCGCTCGCGAGTGCTAGTGTCGCGGCATGTCGTGGACGAGGTGTGCGGTTGCGGCGTTGCTGATCGCTGCGTGCGGATCGAAGGACGACGCGTCGGCGTCGGCGAGCTCCGAGTCGAGCAGCTCGAGCGCAGCGGTCGACAGCAGCGGTGACGACACCGGCCCGCCGAGCTGCGTCGACGGCATCGACTTCGAGGCGCGCTTCTACGGCAGCGACATCTCCGGCGTGATCGAGGCGATGCCCTGCATGGTCGACGCGATCGAGGACGCCGAGGACGCGACGACGCGGCTGTTGTCGATCGGGCTCACCTGCGAGGCGGCGCAGGGCTTCGTCAGCATCGCGATCGAAAAGGGGCTGCTCGACGCGGCCGGGCTCACGCTGGCGATCGAGCTCGCGGCCGGTGACGCGGTGGTCTTCGATCGCTTCTTCGAGCCGGGCACTGGCACCGATCACGAGCACGACTGGACGTCGCTGCGCCGCGACGACGGCACGCTGGTCGCGGCAGGGATCCACGGCAGCCACCTCGCCGACGCACCTGCGGGCGCGCTCGCGATGGTGAGCCCGCTGGTCGCGAGCGCGATGGATCCGTGCCCGAGCGCCGAGCCGCCGGCCGCGTGCGCGCCGTGGCACGACGGCATCGCCGTCACGCTCGACGGCGCGAGCAACACGTTGGTCGCCGGCCAGGCCCCGAAGCTCGGCGCGTTCCGGGTGGTCGTCGGCCGTGCGACGCGCCACGACGTGCCCGCGGAGGGCTGTGATCCGGTCGACGGCGTCGACGTGGCGGCCGCGCTCTACCAGCTGGTCGCGTGGCGCGAGCCCTGATCGCGATCACGAAGGGACGAGCGCGACCTCGATCTCGTTGTCGCCGGGCAAGAGGTTCAGCTTCTTGCGCGCGGTGTGGAAGTGCGGCGCGAGCAGCTCGAGCTCGATCTGCGCGCCGTGGCCGACGGGAAGCGGCGGGAAGCTGCGCGCGACGATCCACTGATCACGCATCTTCGCGATCGAGTCGGGACCGTCGAGCACCTTGAGCACGAGCTCGGGTGGGGCGCTCTCGAAGATGAGCACGGCGGCGCGCGGGTGGGCTTGCAACGAGTGGATGGTGTCGCCGGTGCACTGCGCTTGTTTCAAGCGCAGCTCGCCGAAGTAGCGCGGGCCGATCAGGCGGACGATGACGTACTCGAGCCGGATCTGCAGCCGCAGCCCATCGCCGTTCAGCTGCGCACGTCCGCCGTCGACCTCGAGGCGGTGGTGCGCGCGCGCGGGCACCGGGAGCCCGACGACTTCGATCACGCAACCGTCGGCTTCCGCGGCGTGGATCGCCGCCATCATCGTCATCATCGCAAGCCAAGGCATAGGCGGGATCATCCGCCCGAGCACCGGCGGTTGTCACCGCCCGGTGTGGACCTGCTACGCTCGGCCGCGGCAGATGGCCACCACGCGTTCGTCGAGCACGCCCGAAGCGGGCACCGGGGCGGAGTTCGAGCGGCAGGTGGGCACGATGGCGCTCTCGCAGCTCGAGGGCACCGGTGCGCTCGCACTCATGCGTGCGGTCGCGTGGCACAACTCGCTCGCGCGACTCGGGCTCAGCGTGCCGCTCGTCGTCGTGCACGATCTCGGCTGTCTCGTCGCCGGCCTCGGTCGCCCGGCCGCGCAGCTGCGTGGCCTCGGCGACGCCGAGGTCTGCGAGGCATGGCGACGCTTGCTCGTCGAGCTCGGCGAGTCCGAGCTCGTGCGCACGCAGGCCGGCTGGAAGCACCGCGATCCGATGGTGGGCGTCGTGCTCGCGCGCGTGTTCTCCAGCATCGTGCCGCAGCTCCCCGACGACGTCCGCGTGCTGCGACCGATGGCGCTGCCGGTCGACGTCGTGCACTACACGCGCGTCGAGCCCAACTCCGCGTACAACCGCTACGACCAGTCGGTCGCGCTGAGTTGGTTGGCGACGCTCGGCACCCACCGGCTCTTGCCGATCCTCGAGATCGAGCAGATCGATCTCGATGCGCTGCGCCTGCTCGGCCTGTTCCGCGGCGGCGATGCGCTGCCCGGGGTCGACCTCGCGGATCTCTACAACGTCATCATGAGCCCGTCGCTCGCCGACGTCGTCGACTTCTCGATGGAGCTGTTGCCGTCGATCCTCGAGGTGCGGCGCGATGCGGGGCAACAGAGCTTCTCGATCGACGGCTACGCTTCGATCGAGCGCCGCGGCAACCTCGACGACATCGTGCTCACGCAGCTCGCCTACGACGAGGACGTGTTCGAGCAGCGCTTCGTCGACGACGAGCTCTTCTACTTCACGCACGAGAAGCAGATGGAGAACGAGCGCCGCATGCATCAGGTGCTCGTCGACGGCAGCGCGTCGATGCGAGGCGTGCGCGAGGTGTTCGCGCGCGGGCTCGCGCTCGCGCTGTGCAAGCGGCTCGCGTTGCTCGGCGAGGACGTGCTCCTGCGCTTCTTCGACTCGCGGCTGTACGAGGGCGTGAAGGTGCAGGCGTCGGGCAGCGCCGAGGTGCCGTACGCGCTGCAGTTCCGGGCGGAGCGCGGCCGCAACTACGCGCGGGTGATCCGGCAGCTCAACGCGGAGCTCACGATGCCGCGCCGCACGGCCGCGCACACGCTGGTCTATCTGCTCACGCACGGCGAGTGTCAGCTGCCGCCCGACGAGGTCGCGCTCTTGTCCTCGCGTGCGCCGATCTACGGCGTGTTCATCCTGCCCAGCGGCCCGCTCGAGCTGCCGTACCTCGACAGCTTGCATCGCATCCACGTGATCGATGCCGACGCGATCAGCCACGGTCGCCGGGCACACAAGGCCCGGCAGATCATCGACGACGTGCAGTCCGATCTCGAGTCGCGCCGTGGGATGCCGATCGCGAAGGGCTGGCAGCGCCCGGCCGCGCAGCAGCGCCGCAAGCCGCCGCGGCAAGTGCGGCCGGCGGAGCGGCGGAGGCGTCCGTGATCGATACCGCGGTGTTGTGGGTGCGCGCCGAGGCCAACATGCGCGCCGGTCGGTTCGCCGACGCGCTCGTGCACCTGCGGCATCTCGTCGAGGTGGTCGATCGCATCGACTTCGAGTACGAGGAGTGGTTGCGCGCGATGGCCGAGTGCCTCCGCGCGCTCGGGCACGCACGCGAAGCGGCGGCGTGTGCCGCGTATCTCGGCGCGACCGAAGAGCCGCCCGCCGACGCGCTCGCGCGCGACGCTGCACGCATCCAGAGCGGCGACGTCGATGCGCTGCGGGGCGTGCGACTGCTCGGCATCTACCTCGCGCGCGCGGGTCATCATCGCATCGCTGCGGAGTGGTTCGGTGCGGGGCTCATGCCGGTGCACCGCGCGATCGAGCTCGAACGCGGCAGCGACGATCAGGACGCGGCGAGCCTCTGGCACGACGTGATGGCGCGCGACGATCTGCGCGACAAGCCGTACGAGTCGGCGCTGGCGAAGATCAACTACGGCCTTTGTCTGTTGCGGCTCGGCCACGAGCGCGCCCGCGTCGCGCTCGCCGATGCGACGACCGCGGTCGAGGAAGTCGCCGACGGCTTCGAGACCGAGGGGCTACGCGAGCGCGCGTTCGACTGCTACCAGCTCATCGCGCGGCTCGGCAGCGAAGCCGGTGCGTTCGAGAACGTCGCCGAGGGCTACCTCAACAGCGTCCGCATCCTGCGCGACGACGGGCTCAAGCTCGACGCGCTGCGCTTGCACGAAGCGTTCGTCACGATGGCGCGCAGGGCCGGGGAGTGGCACGCGGCCGCGGGCATCCTGCGCGAGGCCGCCGACTACTGCACGCGCGCGGGCATGCCCTACGCCGACGACCTGCGGCTGCGCAGCGCGGAGGCGTGGCTCAAGGCCGCCACCGAAGCGCTCGCGGCCGGGCACCCGCTGCAGATCGTCGAGAACGCCTACCTCGCGGCCGCCGAGGCGTTCGCGTCGGTGCGCGCGTTCAAGCAGGTGCTCGAGGTCTATCGCCGCTTGTTGCAGCTCGAGCTCTCGGGCCGCGCGCGCGAGCGCTATCGCCGGTTGTGCGAGCGACTCTCCGACGATCTGCACGATGCGCCGCGACCGGTG
>DASZPU010000894.1:0-18871 GCA_035550195.1 Nannocystaceae bacterium | reverse complement strand
GCGAAGCGCGACACGGGCACACGCTGCCGTCCGACGTGCTCGAGGCCGCGCTGCTGCGCCAGCGCGAGCACTGCGGTGCGGCGTTTCGCATCTTCGCCGCGCGCGATGCCGCGGGGCGCATGGTCGCGGGCGCGACTGCGTTCGTCGATCGCGACGCCCTGCACATGCGCATCTGCGGGGTCGATCGCGAGTGCGCCGGCGCTGCCTTCGAGTACTTCCACGTCGCCTACTACGCGCCACTTCGTCACGCGGCCGCGCTCGGCTGCACGTACGTGCGGCTCGGCATGGAGTCGTACGAGGCGAAGCTCTTGCGTGGTGCTCGACTGGAGCCGCGCTGGGCAGTGGAGCTCGGCGGCCACGCCTGGGACCGCCGCGCGGTCGCGGCCTGGAATCACCGCGCGCTCGCGGAGCTCGCGGCGCTGTGCGAGCGCTTCCCATCGGCGATGGATCCGCAGACGCGCTCGCGCATCGCGACGATGATCGCGTGAGCTTGGAATCGATCGCGTGCATGATGCGTTCGCCGCGAACATGGCGAGCATCGGGCACGTGATCGTGGGCCTCGCAGCGGCGCGCATCGCCGATCCGCACGCGTCGTTGCCGAAGCGACTCTACACCGCGATCGGCCTCGCCACGTTGTCGCTGGTGCCCGACCTCGACGTGTTCGCGTTCCGCCTCGGCATCCCCTACGAGGCGCCGTTCGGTCATCGCGGTGCGACGCACTCGCTCGCGTTCGCAGCGATCGCCGGCACGCTCATCGCACTCGCATGGAAGCGCCCGGGCCACTCGCTGCGTGCCACGATTGCGCTGTGCATCGCGGTACTCGCGAGCCACGGCCTGCTCGACATGCTCACCGACGGTGGCGAAGGCGTCGCGCTCTTCTGGCCGTTCTCCAACGAGCGCCTGTTCTTCCCGTGGCAACCGCTGCGCGTCGCGCCGATCGGCCGCGGCATGCTGAGCGCGCGCGGCCTGTCGGTGCTCGCCACCGAGACGCTCTGCTTCCTGCCGGTGCTCGTGTACGGCCTGTGGCCGCCGCGACGTCGACGACAGGGCTGAGTGGGGGTGCGGCCGGGGACAGGAGACTGTAAGGATGCGGGCCGCTCGTGCGAAAGGGCCAGCGCTGGCCATGCGCCGGCGGGAGGACCCCCATGCCCATGCATCGACTTCGCGCGCGACTGTCACCGTTCGTCATCGCGGCCCTGGGCGTCGCGGGTTGCTCGGCGCAGCGCGACGACGAGAGCAACGGGTCGGGGATCCACGTCGATCTCTCCGCCTCGGACGAGACGCGCAGCGCGATCGGCATCGAAGCGTGGGAGCTCGAGTCGCCCACGCCGCAGACGCTCGCGGTCATCGGCCGCGGCACCTCGGGTGAGATCGTCGCGCGGGTCGAGGGGATGATCGGCGAGACGCTCGTCGTGCAGATGGCGGCCACCGGTCATCGCCTGGTGATCGACATCGCGAACCAGACCGCGAGCGACGACTTCGACACCAACGATCTCACCGTGCTCGATCGCTTCCGCTTGGACGCGGCCGCCGAGCTCGGCACGTTCGAGTTCCGCGACGAAGGCAGCTGCTTCGGCAACCGCCAGCAGAACCCCGCCGGTTTCCCACCGCCGCCCGTCGATCTCGGGCCGGTGCAGAGCCCGGCGGATCAGATGCAGATGATGATGATGATGATGATGATGATGCAGAAGGGGCAGGGTGCGAGCCCCGGGCAAGCGCCGCAGCCCACGATGCTCGAGGCCGCACGAGCGATGTGCGACGCGGGCGTCGAATGTGCCGGTGGCAACGGCAACAATCCGGGCGCGAGCGACACGGGTGGCACGAGCGCGAGCGGCAGCGAAGGTGGCAGCGACGGCGGCTACGGCAGCGACGGCGGCAGTGGCTACGGCAGCGACGGTGGCTACGGCAGCGACGGTGGCTACGGCAGCGACGGTGGCTACGGCAGCGACGGCGGCAGCGGCTACGGCAGCGACGGCGGCTACGGCAGCGACGGTGGCTACGGCAGCGACGGCGGCGGCTACGAGAGTGGCGGTTACGAGAGCGGCTACGGCGAGAGTGGTTACTACGCGCCGCTGCCCGATCCATCGTCGCGACTGAGCGCCGCCGCGATCCCGAGCGCGAGCGATGCGATCGCGCTCGGCTTCCGCGATGCGTTCACCGCTCCACGCACGCGCCCCGACGCACGCGCGTGGGACATGCGGCGCTGATTCACGGCTGCGCGAGCGTTTCGTCGATCGCGTCGCGCAGTCGCTCGTGCACGAGCAGCGTCACCTTGCCTTCGGCGAAGCGCACGTGCTCGGCTCGCAGCGGGGCGCACTCGCGACAGCCGTCGCAGAACGGCACCTCGACGGTGATCGTGACCTTCTCGCGGTTCTTCAGCCCGCTGATGCGTCGCTGAAGCACCAACGTCGCAGCACATCACGGACGCGTCGAGATCACGCGCGCGGGCACGCCGACGGCGGTGCAGCGCGCAGGTAGATCGCGGACGACCACTGCACCTGCGCCGACGATCGTGTCGGCGCCGACGCGGAGGCCCTGGATGATCGCAGCGCGTGTTCCTATGTCGCAGCCATCTTCGACGGTGACGTTGCCCGAGAGCACCACGCCCGGCGCGAGGTGGACGTAGGCGCCGACGTTGCAATCGTGACCGATCGTCGTGCAGCGATTCACGTGGGTGTGCTCGCCGATCGTGATCGTGTTGGTGAGCACGCAGCCCGCGGTGATCACGACGCCTTCGGCGAGCGCGATGTGACGCGTGAGCGAGGCGCTCGGATGCACCAGCGAGACGAACTGCAGATCGTGCTCGCGCGCCTGCGCGACCACGCGACGGCGCGACTTCGGACCGCCGATGCCGACCACAGCACGCAGATTTCCGGTGGCGCGCCCGTCGAGCCACGCCATGCTGCCGAGCACCGGGCCTTCGGTGAGCTCGGTGCCGTGCTTCGAGGCGTCGTCGTCGAGGAAGCCGACGAGATTCCACGCTTCGCCGTCGTCGATGCGCGCGCGCACGATGTCGGCCAGCTCCCGCGCATGTCCGCCCGCGCCGAGGATCACGATGTCGATCATGCGGCCTTCCCTTGGAACTCGCTCACCGTCGCTTCGCCGGGCGCCGAGATGCCGTCCTTGCGCAGCACCGCCTTCACGGTGCCCCAGAGGATCTTCAGATCGAAGGCGAAGCTCATGCGCTCGACGTACTGCACGTCGTGCTCGAGTCGCGTCGGCCAGTCTGCCGCGTTGCGTCCGTTGATCTGCGCCCATCCGGTGAGGCCCGGGCGAACGTCGTGACGCCTCGCTTGGCGCGCGTCATAGCGCGTCAGGTAGCGCTCGAGCAGCGGACGCGGACCGACGAGGCTCATCTCGCCCTTCAAGATGTTGACGAGCTCGGGCAGCTCGTCGAGGCTGGTCGCGCGCAGCCACTTGCCGAAGCGCGGCAGTCGATCCGCGTCGGGCAAGAGCACGCCGTCGCGGCCGCGCGCGTCGGTCATCGTGCGGAACTTGACCAGCGTGAACGGCTCGCCGTCCTTGCCGGGGCGACGCTGGCGAAAGAAGACGGGCGACCCGATCGCGACGCGCACGGCGATCGCCGTCGCTGCGAGCAACGGTGCGGCGAGCACGAGCGCCGTGCCGGCGACTGCGACGTCGAAGATCCGCTTTCCGTACCTCTGGTAGAACATGGTGTCACCGCGTCGCTGCGCGCACGACTCCCGCGAGCACCTCGGCTGCGTGGGCCATGTCGTCGTCGCCGAGCGTCGGATGCACGAGCATCGCGAGCGAAGTACGGCCCAGCTCCGCTGCGACCGGCAGCGGTGCTTCGGGGCGCCACGCTGGCGGGAACGCGCGCTCGCGCCAGATCTCGCTGCAGCTGCCCTGCATGCACGGGATGCCTTCGGCGCTCACCGTCTGCGCGATGCGATCGCGCGACCAGTCGGCCTTCAAGCACTCCGGGCGCACGTACGCGTAGAAGCGATAGAACGCGTGGTCGATGCTCGCGTCCGGCCACGGTACGCGCAGCGCGGGCAGATCAGCGAGCTTGTCGCGCAGGATCTCTGCGCTGCGTCGTCGCCTCATCACCCACGCGTCGAGCTTCTGCAGCTGCGCGCGGCCGATCGCCGACTGCACCTCGGGCAAGCGATAGTTGCTGCCGAAGCTCGCGTGCAACCAGCGAAAGCCCGGCGGATGATCGGTGCGCATCACTTCGCCGAGATCCTTGCCGTGGTCCTTGTAGGCCCACATGCGTTGGAACAGCGACTCGACGTCGGTGGTGACCATGCCGCCTTCGCCGGCGGTGGTCATGATCTTGTCCTGGCAGAACGAGAACGCTGCGATGTCGCCGAGCGAGCCGATGCGGCGGCCGCGGATCTTCGCACCGTGCGACTGCGCGCAGTCCTCGACGATCGCGATCTTCGGCACCGCGCACACGCGGCGCAGCGACTCGATGTCGACCGGCCAACCACCGAGGTGCACCGCGACGACGGCACGCGTGCGATTCGTGATCGCGGCCTTCACCGTCTCGGCGGTGAGGTTGCCGCTGTCGCGATCGACGTCGGCGATGACCGGACGCGCGCCGCGAGCAACGACTGCGCTCGCGCTCGCGATGAACGTGCGGCTCGGCACGATGACCTCGTCACCGGGCCCGATGTCGAGCGCGAGCAGAGCGAGCTCGAGCGCGAGCGTGCCGTTGGCGAGTGCGATGGCGTGCTTGGTGTCGTGGTACGCCGCGAACTCGCGCTCGAACGCCTTGCCGTGCTCGCCGGTCCAGTAGTTCACACGACCCGACGCGAGCACGTCGGTCGCGGCCGCGATCTCGTCGGGCTCGAACACCGGCCAGCCGGGCCGAGGTTGCGTAGCGCCCGCGGGGAGGTCGGGCAGGAGCGGAGCGTTGGCGGAGCGAAGCACGGAATTCATGTGCCGCTCACCAAACGGAGCGGCCAGCGATTCGCGGCCGGCTCGGTGGTTCCGGGTTGGGCCGTGTCGAGCGTCGGCAGACGATCGCGCGGGATGTCGCGCAGTCGCGGCCACACGGCATCCTTCGCCGACAGCTGCGGGCTGCGTTCCGGCCAAGGGATCGCGAGATCCGGATCGTCCCACGCCACGCCGAGCTCGGTCTCGCGGTGATAGCCGACCGTGCACTTGTACATGAACAGCGCGGACTCGCTGGTCACGCAGAAGCCGTGCGCGAAGCCGGGCGGGATGTAGAGCTGGCGGTGGTTCTCGCCCGAGAGGAACGTGCCGTACCACTGGGCGAACGTCGGCGAGTCGGAGCGCACGTCGACCGCGACGTCGAACACCTCGCCGTGCAACACCTGCACGAGCTTGCCTTGGCCGTAGGGATGCTGCAGGTGCAGGCCCCGCAGGATTCCCCGCGCCGACTTCGACACGTTGTCCTGCACGAAGCTCTCCGAGAGGCCGAGCTCGGCGTAGCGCGCCTGCGACCAGGTCTCGAGGAAGAAGCCGCGCGCGTCACCGAAGACGTCGGGCTCGAGGATGCATACGCCGGGGAGGTCGGTGTCGATGCGTTTCATGTCGCAGATTCCTCAGCCTTCGCCCGCGGACTCGCCGTAGCGCTGGCGATAGCTGTAGTAGGAGGCGCCGTACGACTGCTCGTCGTGGCGACGCGTCACGCCGTTGAGCACGAGGCCCTTCGGCACGTCGATGCGTCCGAGCAGCTCGACTGCTTGACGCGTGGTCGCGCGCTCCGCGACGCCGGGACGACCGACCATCAGCAACAGATCGACGTGACGCGACACGACGCTCGTGTCGGCGACGAACGCCGGCGGGCTGTCGACGAGCACATAGTCGTAGCGCTCGGCACAGTGCGCGAGCAGACCGGGCAGCGCGGGAGTCATCACCGCACCGAGCGTGTCGGGCAGCTTCGAGCCCGCGGTGAGCAGCTCGAGATCGCAATCCGGCACGCGCTGCAGCAGCTCCGGCACCTGCTTCGGTCCGCCGCTCTTCGAGATCAGATCCGCATAGCCGGGACCGCGCAGCAGCTTGAAGCCGCGATGCTGCACCGGACGGCGCAGGTCGAGATCGATGAGCAACACGCGGTTGCCCGCCTTCGACAGCGCGACCGCGAGGTTCGCGATGATCGTGCTCTTGCCTTCACCGGGCTGGCTCGACGTCACCTGCACGATGCGACCGCGACCGGGCACCGCAGGCGCGAGGCTCACGCTCGCTGCGAGCGCACGGAATGCTTCGCTCGGACCATCGTGTGCGTTCTTCCAGATCTCGGTGGGCGTGAGGCGCTCCGTCTTGCTCGCACCTTCGACGCCCGGCACCGTGCCGTACACCGCGTAGGGCGCGATGTTCTTGAGGTCCTTCACGGTGTCGATGCGGCGCTGCATGAGGCCGACGAGGTACACGACGAAGAGCGCCGTGAAGCCACCGCCGAGCACGCCCGCCATCACGAGCTTGCCGCGACGCGGCGCGTCCTGTTGATGCGGAAGCGCGGCCGACTCGACGATGCGCTTGTCGGTCGTGGTCGACGCTTCGAGGATCTCCGACTCTTGGTGCTTCTCGAGCAAGAACGCGTAGAGGCGTTGGTTCACCTCGACGTCGCGCATGTGACGAGCGAGCTGCAGCTCCTTGTCGGGATAGGTCGCCAGCGCACCCATCGCGGTCTCGATCTCGCGCTCGAGCTGGGCGCGCCGCGCTGCGAGGCCCTTCTGCGCGGCCTTCATCTGGCGCGCGATCTCGGTGCGTTGCAGCGCGACCTCGGCCCCGAGCGTCGTGACCTGCGGATGATCCTCGGTCAACGTCGCGCGCAGCACCGCGAGCTTGGTCTCGTTCTCGGTGAGCTTGCCGACGCTCGTCGCGAGCACCGGGTCCTGGAAGAAGTTCGCGGAGAGATTCGCGCTGGCGGCTCCGGTCTTCTTCTTCATGCCCGCGATCACGCTGCCCATCGCGCGCTCTTCGAGCTCGATGCGCAGGCGTTCGGCTTCCATGTCCGCGGTGCTCTGGATCGTCACCTGCGCCTGCGTGTCGAGCTGCACGGCGCGCTCCGCCTCGGCGAAGCGGCGCAGCGCGTCTTCCTCCGACTTCAGGCGCGCGCTGGCGGTCTCGAGCTGCTGCTCGATGAAATCCGAGGCGCTCGACGCCGACACGCGCTGCCACTGCAGGCTCTCGTCGAGGTAGCGCTGCATGAGCCCCTGCACGACCGCGCGAGCGATCTCGCGATCGGCGTGGGTGAACGAGACTTCGACGAGGTTGGTGGTCTTGCGCGACGTGCCGACGGCGGCGACGCGCAGGCGATCCATCGCGTCCTCGAGCAGCACGCCCTCGGGCATGAGCCCGAGCTCGACGGTCTCGCCGGGCTCCACGGGAACATCGCTGAACGTGAGCGTGACGATCTCGTCGACGAGCGGCTCGCCGACGTGCACGAGGTGGGTGCGCTCATTACCGGGATCGCCGACCGTGACCTCGACGCTCTCGTGGTCGATGCCGGTGACGCTGAAGGGCAGGCGACGCACGCGGTAGGGATCGAGCTCGACCGCAGCGATCGACGCCCGCACGCGGCGGAGCTCGTCGGAGATCGGGCTCGCGTTGCCGCGCGCGACCGCGAGGTCGGTCGTGACGGAGGTCGGCGCGTGCGGGTCCACGATGTCGAGGCGCAGGTTCTTCAGCACGTCGAGCACCATCTCGCGACGGCGCACGATCTCGACCTCGGTCTCGACTTCGCTCGCACCGTCGGCGCCCGCGAGATCGAGCAACGGGTTGAGGCTCGAGTTGCGCGACGACACCTGCAGCGTGCCCCGAGCGGCGTAGGTCGGCACCGCGAGCATCGCGTACGCGACCATGGGACCGAGCGCGGAGAGGAATGCGAACGAAGCGAGCAACCATCGGCGACGCACTGCGGCGAAGGTGCGGCGCGCGAGGTCGGCCATCATGTCGGCCGGAGTCGCGGACTCGACGGCGGACACGCTGCTCGCCGGTGGGCGGGGTAGCGAGTGGCGGTCACCGTTCAGGACCGGCCACGCTTGCGAGGAACCTTCGCGCTCGTTCACTGCGGTGTTCATGGCGTCGCGGCGGGCCTCCGGCCACAGCGCGCGCGTCCGGATTCAGGCCGAACGCGCGAGCAATTCCGCGAGCGTGCGACGCGAGCAGACGTGTGCGAGCGCGGCGTAGACGAGCTGCGCGACGAGGTATGCGAACGCGGCTCCGAGCGCGCCGAAGCACGGCACGAGCACGAGGCACAGCACGCCGTTGGTCGCCAGCGCAAACGCGGCGAGGCCGAGCATCGTCGGGGTGCGCTGGCCGATCTCGAGGCCTTTGTGCGCGAGCAAGCCGAGGTTCGCTGCGGCGACGCCGAGCGCGAGCGTGCCGACCAGCGCGATCGTCGATCCGGCGTTGGGTGGATGTGCGCCGAAGAGCACGTCCTCCATCAACGGGGCCGAGATCGTGAAGCCGAGCACGAGCACGAGCCCCGCGGCGCCTTGCAGCAAGAGCGCGCGTTTCAGCGAGCGTGCGACGGCCATGCGATCGCCGTCGGCCCAGGACGCCATCACGTGGCCGTGCACCGCATAGACGATCGGCATCAGCACCAAGGTGCCGGCCTTCACGACGACGTCGTGGAACGCTGCGTAGGCGGCGAGCGCATCGGGTGTGCCGGCGAGCTCGAGCGCGACGCGTCCGAGCTGCGCGCTCGCGAGCGTGGTCACGAGCCAGAGCCCGAGCGGGAGTCCGTAGCGTGCGAGTGAGCGCAGCTCGGCGAGTCGCACTCGCGCATCGCTGGCCGAGCGCGGCGATCCGACGGCCAACAGCGCGACGGCGGCGAGGAGGCCCAACGCCTGCGCAGCGGTCATCATCGCGACGCTCGCCGCATCGCACGCGACGACGACGACGAGCGCGAGCGGCAGCGCGAGCCCGCGCGCGACGTCGGCTGCGACCACACGCTTCGCCGCGAGATCGGCCTGCGTGGTGGCCTGAAAACCGAGGTAGAGCGCGTTCGTGCCCGCGAGCGTAGCGATCGCCGCGATCGCCGACCACTGCAAGCTCGACAGCAACGCGGCTGCGCCACCGACGACGATCGCGGAGACGACGGCGCCGATGCGCAACGCGACGCGAACGGTGTGGAGATAGTCGCCGAAGCGATCGCCGTGGCGACGCTCGCGATGGAAGCGTTGGATGCCGGTCTGCAGCCATCCGACCGCAGCGGTCGAGCACCACAACGCGGCCGCGCTCCACAGCGCGTAGTCGGCGAGCGCGCTGGTCTGCAGCGTGCGCGTCGTCAACGGGATCGCCGCGAACACACCGAGCGCGGCGCAGGCCTTGCCCACGAAATACCAGGCGGCATCGCGTTCGAGCGCTCGCACGGCCCGTTCAGCCCGTCGCAGAGGCGCGGAAGTAGGTCGTCCAGATGAAGTCGCTGCTCTGCGCCCGCCATGCGCGGTTCATCGCGCTCGGCATGCGACCGACGACGGCGTGCGCCTTGTGCAGCACGCGACACGCGGGCTCGTACAGCACGACGAGCCCGAGTCTGCGCGCTTGCTCGGCGGCGTGCAGCTCCTCGCCGAACATGAACGAGCCGAACTGCAGGCGCCCGCCGGCGGTGAAGAACTCGCGCGTGAACATCATGATGGATCCATGCGGCGCGTAGATCGGCCCGCGTGCGGGATTGCCGTGCACGCGGCTCGCCGGTCGCACGCGACGCACGAGCTCGTGCATGAGCGTCCACATCCAGCTCAGCCACGCCATGCGGAACACGAAGCGCATCAGCAGCATGCGCGCGGCGCTGGGGCGCGTGCGCAGGTAGGGATTCTGGCGCGTGCCATCGGGCAGTCGCACTGCGGGCGCCACGATTGCGGTGTGCTCGGGCAGCGCGCTCGCGAGCAGGTTGCGCAGACAGTCGTGATCGAGCTCGAGATCGGTGTTCACGACGCCGACCCACTCCGGGACGCTGCCGTGCTCGGCGAGCCACTGGTCGTACGCGTACGCGCAACCGCCCAAGTAGCCGAGGTTCGCGTGCGGACGCACCACCTTCGCGCACGGCGGCAGCTCCACTTCGGGCCACGAGTCGCTGTTGTCGCTGATGACGATCTGCAGCTTCCACCCGGGCAGCAGTGGCAATGCGGCCACGTGCGACACGAACGTGCACACCTCGGGCGCGTTCTTGAAATGGTTGGCGACGAGCAGCAGGGTCAGGGGCGAGCTGTCCACGGTCGCCTTCATGGCTTCGCGCAGCGTCCCGCGCCAGCCCGTCCGCGCGTGGGACGATCCGTGCGAAGAGGGGTGGACAAGCCCGCGCGCGACCGTAAAGAGCGGAGGTGCTCGATTGGCTGCTCGCGTTCGCGGTGTGGTTGCCGCTGCCGTGGCTGGCGCGGATCACCACCGTGAACCAGGGCCACTGGCTCGCACCCGGCCCACTGGCCGCTTGGACGTGGACGGTCGCGGCCGGTGTGCCGCTCTTCCTCGCACCCGACATGCCGATCCATCCCGAGGCGTACGCGCTCGTGAGCGGCTTCGTCGTGGTGTGCGTGATCGCGAGCACGATGGGCATGAGCGCGGTGCCACATCTCCCGGCGCGCGTCGTCGTCGCGGGCCACGAGCGTTGGCGCGCCGCGGCGTGGCGCTGGTACTTCGTCGGTGTCGCGGCCGGCTGCGTCGCGCCGTTCATCCTCTACGAGCACACGCGCGAGTTCGCCGGCGGTGGATCGCTCGCCGAGCTCGCGATGTACGCGAGCATCGCTCGGTACGAGGGACAGTTCTCGATCCCCGCGTCCGTTCGGCTGCTCACCGCGGTGACGTACTTCGCCGCCACGTTGGCCGCGTTCCTCACCGCGAGCACGCCGACCGAGCAGCGCAAGTGGAAGGTCGGCTTCTTGTGGCTCGTGCCCCTCGTCCTCGCGATGCTCGTGCACACCGCGAAGGCGAACGTGCTCTACGGCCTCGTGATGTGGGGCGCAGGTTGGGTCGCGGGGCTCGCCTACGGCGCGCAGGTGCAACGCGGCATGCGACGCGGCGCGTGGATCCGGCCCGCGATCGCGATCCTCGTGCTCGCGGGCCTCTTCATCTTCTCGCAGGGGTTGCGGATGAACCGCACGAGCATCGGCGACCTGCCGTTCTTGCTCGATCACCTGCGGCTTTACGTCGTCGGTCACATGCCCGTGTTCGGACACTGGGTCGTGAACGAGATGCCGCGCACCGCGGGTGAGAGCTTCGGCATGGCGACGTTCGCCGGCATCGCCGAGATGTTGGGGCTCACGCATCGTCAAGCCGGCATCTACGAAGCGACCACCGGCTTCACCGACAGCAACATCTACACCGCGTGGCGTCCGCTGCTCGAGGACTTCGGCATCGTCGGCGGTGCGTTGTTCCTCGCCGTGCTCGCGTACGGTGCGGGGCTCGGCTGGCGACTGCTGCGTGGTGGTCACCTCGGCGGTGGTGCGATGGTGATCGCGTTCGTCGCGTACATCACGTGGAGCCCGATCACTTCGATCTTCGTCTACTCGATGCTGCTCGCGGTGGTGGTGATCTTCGCCGTGTGGGCGCGTTGGATCGCCGGGTCTGCGAACGGAGCGCGCGCATGAGCAAGGGGGGTCGCCTCGACGTCGTCCAGGTGCTGCGCTTCGTCGCCGCGAGCCTGGTCGTCGTCGCGCACGCGGAGTCACGGCTCGCGCGCGTGTTCGCGGAGCACGCGGAGTCCACGGTGATCTTCGCGCTCGGCCACCTGCGCACGTGGGGCCACTTCGGCGTCGATCTCTTCTTCGCGATCAGCGGCTTCATCATGTACTGGGTGACGCGCGGTCGGTTCCAGCGATCGGGCGCGTCGCTCGACTTCCTGCGCAAGCGCGTCGTGCGAGTCGTGCCGATCTACTGGGGGCTCACCGCGTTCGCGGTCGGGTTGCTCGCGGTCGCGCCGAGCTTGTTCTCCTACCGCGAGAGCCTCGACACGCAGTGGATCGCGGCGTCGTTCCTGTTCGTGCCGTGGCAAGCGCCCGAAGGCTTCGTCGCGCCGGTGCTGGGGCTGGGCTGGACGCTGAACTACGAGGTCTGGTTCTACCTGTGCTTCGCGCTGTTGTTGCTGTTGCCCGAACGTCGCGCGCTGCCGACGATCACGATCGCGTTCGTCGCGTGTGCGCTGCTCGGTCAGCTCGTCGTGTTCGAGAATCCCTGGACGCGGCAGGCGACGAGCTGGTTGCTGCTCGAGTTCGTCATGGGGCTGTGGATCGCGCATGCGTACACGAGCCGCACGTTCTACACCGCCAAGCTCGCGCGTGTGATCGGTCCGCTCGGCCTGGTCGCGCTCTTCGCCACGATCTTCTTCGATCCTGCACCCGCGGCCGGCGAGGTCTCGAACAACGGGCTGCGCTTCCTGGCCTGGGGCATCCCGAGCGCCGCGGTGCTCTTCGGCGCGCTCTCGTTGCACTGGCAGCCGAGCGGTTCGCGCTTCGGACGAGTGTTGGTCGCGCTCGGCGACGCGTCGTACTCGATCTATCTGTTGCAGGTGTTCGCGCTGCCGGGCATCGCACGCGTGCTCGCGGCGATGCACCTCGATGCGTGGCTGCCGTTCGATGTCCTCGTGCTGTTGCTGACTGCGGGATCGATCGCGGTCGGCTACGTTTTCTACCTGTTGGTCGAGCGCCCGCTCACGCGCGCGCTGCAGCGACGTGGTCATGCCGTCACCGCCCCTACGACGAGCACGGTCGCTGCTTGAGCTCGTGCTGCTCTGCTGCTCGGCGCAGTGCGTCGAGACGGTGCCGCCGATCGTGCACGTCGGGCCGATCGTCGACGCGACCGCGATGTTGCAGGCGGAGATCGATCGCGCGGCCGCGGGAGCACAGATACGCATCGCGCCCGGCACCTACTACGCCGGCAACCTGGTCATCGCGGACAAGCACGATGTCGAGCTGATCGGCGACGGCGTCACGATCGTGTGGCACGGCCGGCCTGCCGGCGACGGGCGCGTGGGCATCGAGCTGCGCGGCCAGGTCTCGGGCGTGCGGATCTCCGGCTTCCACCTGATCGGCGACGGCACGCTCGCGTCGCGTCACGCCGGGGTGTGGAGTCGCTCGGGCCAGACGCTCGCCGACGTCGAGATCGTCGGCAACGAGATCGAGCACGTCACGCTGGGCATCAGCGTCAACGCGGATCTCGGCGGCTCGCTGCACCGCATCCGCATCACGGACAACCGCATCGACGATGTCGTGGGCACCGAGTCGGGCTACGGCTACGGCATCCACGTCGCGTCGTCCCAGTCCGATCCGCTCGACATCGAAGTGACGAACAACCGGATCACGCGCACGCAGCGGCACGCGATCTACCAAGCGCGCGGCCAGGGCGTGCGCATCGTGGGCAACACGGCCGGCGAGCATCGTCAGGGCGTCGCGATCGGAGCGATCCGCCCCGCGATCGTGGTCGCGCGCAGCCACGACATCGCGGTCGTCGACAACGTGGTGCAGTCGCACGCGGACGGCGGCATCCTCGTCACCGCGGCGGGTGTCCCGACCGCACGCATCGCGCTGCTCGGCAACACGCTCGTAGACGCCGCGAACGCGGTGCCCTCGATCATCATCGGCTCCCAGGATCCCGCGAAGGAAGGCTCGCCGACCGAGGTGGTGATCGAGCGCAACGAAGTGGTGCAGGACCACGGCGATCCACTGCGCATCCTCGGCGACGACGACACCCGCCTACGCGACAACATCCTCGAGCGCCGCATCCGTTGATCGCGCCGAGGGGTCGCGACGATCGTGCGCGAGCGAGCCCGCCTCACCCCGGCGGTCGTGGGTCGCAGATGCCTCCGCCTTCGATCTGCGCGTTGGTGCGGAAGGTGTTGAGCTGATGCCAGTGGCGCTGCTCGTTCTGCGGGATCGTGCCGTCCTCGCGCACGTTGGTCACGTGGTACGTGTGCTGGTTCCAGATGCGGCGCGACTGGATCCAGCGATCGTCCTCGTCGCGGATCACCTGCAAGAGCGGCGTCTGATTGCCGAAGGTCTCGTTCGACACCACGATGATCTCCGACGAGCCGTCGTTGTCGACGTCGGCGACCACCGGATACTCGATCAGCGTGCCGCTCGAGCGCGGCGTCTGCAGCAGCACCGCACCGTCGTCGCCGAACACGAAGAGGTTGGTCTCGTCGGCGTAGATCGCCTCGGCGATGCCGTCGCCGAGGAAGTCGAACGCGGTGCCCGACGCGAGCCCGCTCGAGTCGAGCACGGGTGACACCCACACCACCGACGCGTCGATGCCTTCGTAGACGCCGTAGTTCGCGGTGGAGCTCACCGCGATCTCCGAGACGTCGTCGCCGTCGAGATCGTGGATGGCCGCGGGGCGGCGCCAGTCGCCGTCGCCAGTGGGATTCACCGCGGTGTACTTCGTGGTGCCGTCGTGCTCGAGCACGGTCATGCCCACGCCACCGCCGGGCAGGATCAGCACCTCGGCGTTGTCGTCGGCGTCGAGGTTCGCGACCTGCGGCATGCCCACCGGCGCACCGTTGTTGAGGAAGTACTGCGTGCCGTCGTTGTGGTAGGCGCTCCGGCCCATCACGATCTCGAGCGAGCCGTCTTCGTCGAGATCCGCGAGCGTCGTCGCGGCCCAGCCCGTCGGAGTGTCGGGCACGTTGAACATCAGGTTGCCGTTGTGATCGGTGACGCTCGCGCCCACGACGATCTCGACGTCGCCGTCGGTGTCGATGTCGGCGAGCGCGATCGAGTACTCGCCGGGAATCGTCACCGTCGACGTCCACTTGAGCGTGCCGTCGTGCTCCCATGCTGCGAGGTTCGCGGTGCCGCCGTTCATCACGGAGCCGACGATCTCGGGGATGCCGTCGTCGTCGATGTCGCCGATCGCCGGCGTCACGGCCCACTGCGAGAGCTCGGCGAACTGGAAGTGCGGCGTGCCGGTGGCGCCGTCGATGAGCGCCATGTGCCCGTGCACGTACCAGTCGGGTGAGCCGACGATGAGGATGTCGGGGATGTCGCAGAGGTTGATCTCGCCGTCGTTGTTGTCGTCGGTGAGGTTCGCGACGAGCGGCGTGACGATGCAGTCGGGCTCGCCGGGATAGCCGGCCCAGCTCCACTGCACCTCGGGCACGAACGAGTCGGCCGGCGCTTCCATCTTGCAGTCGCCGACCGCGTTGTCGCCTTGCACGTGACACAGGTCGCCGGGATCGCCGGTGTCGATGTCTTCCATCGGTCGACCGAGATCGAACTTCGGTCCGTCGTCGGAGCTCGACGAGTCGACGCTCGTGCTCGGACCCGCGGAAGTATCCGCGAGCGTCGTGCTCACGGTCGTCGTGTTGGTGCCCGAGGTCGTCGGCTCACCGGACTCGCTGCCGGCGCTCGTCAACGACGTCGCGTCCGCGGACTCGCTCGCCGGTGGATCGTCGCCGCACGCGAGCGGAGCCAGCATCGACAGGAAGACCACGTCACGACATCGCATCCTGGGATCGTCCTACTCGGCCGATCGGTCCGCAAGGCGCCCGCGATGCGTTCGCGTGGGTGTTGCCGGCAGCAGTGATCCGACGCAGCGCAGCGCGGCACACCGGCAACATGAAGCGCGATCGAAGCCACGTGTTGCTGCCGGCGGCCCTAGGCGCGCTGGGGATGACCGCCGCCTGGGCCCTGCTGAGCGATCCGGGCACGCGGGCGATTCCCGAGCTCGTGCCGCCCGCGGCGGAGGAACCCGTGCGGGGATCCGCGGCGGCGGTCGCGATCGATGTCGGCGTCGACGAGGTGCGCGTGCACGGCACTTCACTGGCGCGCACGCAGAGCTTTGCGATCACCAACGGGCGCATCGCCGATGCGGATCGTCAGGGCCACTTGGTGACGCCGCTGCGCGATGTGCTCGCGCAGGCCGAGCTCGACGGTCCGATCGCGATCACGGCCGCCGATGCGACGCCGTGGCCGACGCTGCTCGACCTGCTCTACACCGCGGGGCGTGCGGGCGCGCGCCGCTATGCGTTCGTCACGAAGGACGGCACGATCGCGATCGATCCGCCGACGTTCGATCCGCACGGGGACGTCCTCGGGCCGCCGGTCGCGATCGAGCTCGCGTGGCAAGGCGATGCGATCGTCGCGAGCCGTCGCGCACCCGAGCGCGTCGCGTTGGTCGAGGCCCGCGACACGACGTGCGTGCTGATCGAGCACCGCTCGTCGACCGCCGCATCCGCACGGCTGCGTGCCACCCGAGATGCGCTGTGCAGCGCGTCGCGCAAGGGCGTGCGCTTCGTGATCGCGCCGTCGCCGACGTCGCGCTACCGCGAGCTGGTCGAGGTCGCGAGCACGCTGCGCGACGGCGCCGACTGTCCGGTGATGTTCACGATCGCGTCGGGCGACGATCGCCCGCACGGTGCCGCATGCACGCCTGCGGAGCTGCACGCGCTGACGCGCTCACCCGAGTGACGCACGCAGGAGCGGCAGCGCGCGATCGGGCCCGAGCGTCGCGAGCAAGGACGTGAGCTTGGGGCCCTTCTCGCGCGCGAGCAGCAGATCGTAGACGACCGGGTAGAACGCCTTCATGTCGATGCCCTCGCCGGCCATCGCCTTCATGTGCGCGGCGAGCTGGGCCTCGTCGTCGCCTGCGGCCTGCACCGCATCGCACACGCGCGACAGCAACGCGGCCGTCTCCGGCGCGAGCTCGCGGACGACGGCTTCCTTGCGCACCGTGTAGCGGAACTCGTCGGGCGCGTGGTCGCGCAGCCAGTTCGACACGCACGTGGCGCGCTGCTTGGCTGCCGCGCGCTCGGTCGCGTTCTTCACCGCACCTTCGCGCTCGAGCCGATCGAGCGCGCGCTCGATGTCGCCGTCGAAGATCTGCACGATCACCGACAAGTGCCGGAACGGCACCGGCTCGGGTGGCGCGCTGCCGGCCACGATCGCGCGATGATCGACGCTCGCGAGCTGCAACGTGCGCCGCGCCGACTGTCGCTTCTTGTCCTTGGTCGAACCATCGTCGGCTTCGTGGGCGAGCCGCACCGCGCGATCGAAGTCTTCGTAGAGCTTGATCGCGTCGGCGTCGAACGAGATCTGGAACTCGGTGTTGGGCCGATAGCCGGCGAAGATCCAGCGCAGCACCTCGGGCTCGTAGACCTCGAGGCAATCGGCGACGGTGACCACGCCGCCCTTGCTGCTCGAGATCTTGCCGCCCATGCCCTTCATCGTGACGAAGTCGTAGCCGACGTACTGCGGCGCGACCCAGTCGTAGATCTCGCGCACGATGTCCTTCGCGGTGTCGTAGCTGCCGCCCGCGGAGCTGTGATCCTTGCCGCCGGGCTCGAAGCACACCTGCTCGAACGCCCAGCGCATCGGCCAGTCGACGCGCCACGGCAGCTTGAGGTTGCCGCCCTTGCGCAGGTCGACGTCCTCGGCGTGACCGCACGACTTGCAGTCGACGTGCACCGACCACTCGCCGTCCCACTCGAATGCGAGATCGTCGCGGCCGCACTTCGTGCAGAAGCCCGACAGCGGCAACCAATCGTCTTCGAGCGTCGTGCGTGCACCGGTGCGCGCGCGCGTGTCGTTGAGGATGCGGCGGATCGTGGCCGCGCCCGCGAGCGCCTTGCGGATGCCTTCGGCATAGCGGCCCGCGCGATACGCCTGGTTCTGGCGGATGAACTCGGGTGCGATGCCGAGCGGCGCGATGCTGGCCTCGAACGTCGCGATGTGGTGCGACGCGTAGCTGTCGTGATCGCACCACGGATCGGGGATGTCGGCGATGCTGCGCCCGAGCTCGGCCTTCAGCATCTCTTGCTTCGGCGCATCGGACGGCACCTTGCGGTAGACGTCGAAGTCGTCCCACGAGTACACGAAGCGCACAATGACGCCGCGATCGCGCAGCGCTCGCGCGACGAGGTCGACCGTGATCACCTCGCGGAAGTTGCCGATGTGCACGACGCCCGACGGCGTGATGCCGGCCGCGACCGTGATGCGCGTGCGACCTTCGTGGGCCGCGAGCGTGCGCTCGGCGGCCACGTCGGCCCAGTGATGATGTTCCTCCGCCATGACGGAGGGCTTAACTATCACGGTGCGTAGCGACGGATCCACGCATCGGTGCCCTGGCCGAGCACCGTGAGCTCGCCGACCACGACGACGCTGCCGTCTTCGAGCCGTGCGATGCCGTGCGCCGCGTCGCCGAGGCCCGGCCCGCCGTCGGTGCCGTGGGCCCACAGCGCGTCGGTCATGTTCTGCTGCCAGCGCCCCGCGAGCGCGTTGCGCTGCTCGTCGGCCGCCGCGGTGACGCCCGCGATCCACACGTCGGCGCCGTCGACGACGAGATCCTCGCCGCCGTCGAACACGAAGCCGGTGCTGTTCCAGCTGGTCGACCAGCTCTGCGTGCCATCGGCGGCGTAGCTCGCGATCCACACCTCTTCGCTGTTGGTGAGCGCGGACGAGATGCTGCCGGTGACCCAGATCTCGTCGCCGCTCACCACCACGCCGCCCGCGAAGTCGTCGCCGAAGTCGAAGTCGAGCAGCTCGTTCCACTGCTCGACGCCGTCGCCATCGCGCGCGGAGATCCACAGATCGTCGTCGACGTTGGACGCGAGCATGCCGACGACGATCATTCCGCCGCCCGGCGTCCACGCGACCGCGAACGCGTTGTCGGCGAAGCTCGCGGGGCCGTCCTCGGTGCTCGTCCAGACCTCGTTGCCGGCGTCGTCGTAGCGGCGCATCCACGCGTCCGCGCGCGTGGCCATCGTCTCGCTGCTGCCGACGGCGACGAGGTCGGTGCCCGAGTGCGCGACGTCTTCGACGCTGTCGTCGAGCCCGCCGTCGAAGCGATCCTGCCACACGGTGGCGAGCGCGTCGTCGAGCGCGACCACCAACGCGTCGGAGTTCGCGGTGTCGCCGGTGCCCACGGTCGCGCTGCCGCCGACGATCATGCCGCCGTCTCGCAACGCCACTGCCGACAGGCGATCGCGATCGCCGAGATCGATCGC
>DASZPU010000893.1:0-5369 GCA_035550195.1 Nannocystaceae bacterium | reverse complement strand
CGCGGCTCGTCCGAGCAGGGAAGAAGAGGATCGTCGCGCTCACG
The DNA here is from genome assembly GCA_035550195.1 of Nannocystaceae bacterium. Classification (GTDB taxonomy): domain Bacteria; phylum Myxococcota_A; class Polyangia; order Nannocystales; family Nannocystaceae; genus Xiheibacterium. The sequence continues at coordinate 5,325 of DASZPU010000893.1, read as the reverse complement.
GCCTGCATGCGGAAGCTCGTCGCGATACTCAACGCCGTCATGCGCGATGGTCGCTTCCTACCTGCCGAGGAGGCTGGTTGACACGGTAGCTACCCCATGACTACGACGGTACGACCCACCGTCAGAGCCCGAGTCGCCATGAACCCGCTCACCATCTCGATCCTGCTGCTCGTCTGCGCGTTCGTGATCACTGTCGCGTACGTCGCCGTCGACGAACGCTCTCACTGAACTACGCCGAGGTCTCGGCCGACCTTCGCGAACGCCTTGGTGGCGTGGTCGATGTCGTCGGCGGAGTGCGCGGCCGAGAGCTGCACGCGGATGCGTGCCTGGCCCTTCGGAACGACCGGGAAGCTGAAGCCGATCACGTAGATGCCTTCGTCGAGCAAGCGCGCGGCGAAGTCGACGGCGAGCTTGGCGTCGCCGAGCATGATGGGAACGATGGGGTGCTCGCCGGGTCGCAGCTTGAATCCGGCCTGCGTCATTCCGCTACGGAAGCGCTGCGTGTTGGCTTCGAGGCGATCGCGGAGCTCGGTGGATGCGCTGAGCAAAGCGAACACCGCGAGGCTGCCCGCGACGATCGGCGGCGCCAGCGTGTTGCTGAAGAGATAGGGTCGCGAGCGATTGCGCAGTAGATCGATGACTTCGCGGCGCGCGCTGATGAAGCCGCCGGAAGCGCCACCGAGCGCTTTGCCGAGCGTCGAGGTGATCACGTCCACCCGCTCCATCACTCCGCGGTGCTCGTGCGTGCCGCGCCCGGTCTTGCCGACGAAGCCGCTGGCGTGGCTGTCGTCGACCATCACCATCGCGCCGTAGCGATCGGCGAGATCGCAGATCTCCTTCAGCCGGGCGATGTCGCCGTCCATGCTGAACACGCCGTCGGTCGCGATCATGCGCAGCCGCTGGCTCTGCGTCTCCTTCAGCATCGACTCCAGCTGATCGAGATCGTCGTGGTCGTAGCGATGACGCTGCGCCTTGCACAAACGGATGCCGTCGATGATGGACGCGTGGTTGAGCGCGTCGGAGATGATCGCGTCCTCGGGCCCGAGCAGCGTCTCGAACACGCCGCCGTTCGCATCGAAGCACGAGCTGTAGAGGATCGTGTCCTCGGTGCCGAGGAACTTTGCGACCGCCGCCTCGAGCTCTTTGTGCTTGTCCTGCGTGCCGCAGATGAAGCGCACGCTCGACAGGCCGTAGCCGCGCTCGTCGAGCGACGCGCGTGCGGCTTCGATCACCTGCGGGTGGCTCGACAGCCCGAGATAGTTGTTCGCGCAGAAGTTGAGCACCTCGCGACCACCGACCTGGATGTGCGCACCCTGGGCCGACGCGATGATGCGCTCGTGCTTGTACAGACCCGCGTCGCGGATCTCCTTCAGGATGTTGGCGTAGTGCTCACGGGCCTGCTCGAACATGGCCCGAGCCTAACCGATCATCTCAGTCGCCGCGCAGGCCGGTCTCCAAGCGGCCGACCGTGCGATCGGTGAGGTTCGTCCAGTACAGCGCGCCTTCGCTGAACGCGTCGTTGCCGTGCTGCAGCGAGCGGAACGCGTCGAAGCCGGCGCCGGGCGCGACGAACGAGCGGGCGCTCGTGGTCGCGTCCTCGCCCGCGACGAAGTGCGCGATGTGGAGCGTCTCCGTGCCGGGGATCCCGACGAACATGTTGCCGCCGCGATCGAAGTCGATGCCGACCACCGCTTCGAGCGGATCGGTCTCGTCGCCGGTGTCGAGGTAGAGCGTGGGCGGAGCAGTCGTGCCGTCTTGCAGCAGGCCGATCTTCCACACCTTGCCCTGCGTGCCGACGTACAGCACGTTCGCGTCGGGCCCGAACGACATCGCGGTGATCGGCGAGGTGAGCATGCCGGTGTCGACGATCACCGTGGTGCTCGCGGTCATCGTGCCCATGTCGTCGTAGTCCACGTTCACGTAGGAGATCTGCGTGCCGTTGGAGAAGTACGCGTCGCCGTCGCCTTCGGGCAGCACGATGTCGACCGGACCGAGCGCGCCGCCGCCGTCGAGCGCAGCGGTGAGCTCGTAGACGTCCTGGTTGTTGAGGTTCATCGTCACGATGCGTTCTTCCATCGTGAGCGCGACGAACAACGCCGGCAGATCGTCCCCGGTCGCCGGGTCGTAGATCTGGCCGAAGCGCACGCCCGCCGGACCACCGGTGAGGTCGTAGCCGCTCTGGAACATCGCGTCGCCGCTGAAGCGCGACAAGAAGCCTTCGCTCGAGCTCACCCACATGTTGCCGGCGTCGTCGAAGTCGAGCGCGACGCTGGTGCCGAGCTGCGAGGTGTCGCTGATGCCACCGAGGAAGTCCTCGAACACCGCGTCCATCACCGTGATGTGATAGTCGAAGCTCGCCATCACGGAGTTGCGCGTCGCGTCGATGCGCAGCGTGATGACGTCGCCCGGCGCGGCATCGGCGGGCACCGGCACCTGGATGCTCGCGCCTTCGCCGATGATCTCGGTCGGCGGCCCATCGACCTGCGACCACGAGTACTCGTCGGCGTTGACGTCGACTTGGATCGGCACCGAGAGGCCCGCGATGACGGTGGGCTCGTCCTGGTCCTGCGGATCGAACAGCGGCCCCGGCAAGCAGATGCCCTCGACGCAGTAGAGCTCGCCGACGCACTCGGTGCCGTCGAGGCACTCGCAGTCTTCGTTGCCGGGGATGCAGTCACCGGGATCGGTGGTGGAGGACGTCATCGGCATCGTGGTCGCCGAGGTCATCGTGCCCTCGCCACCGCCGCTGCTGCTCTCGTCGGCAGAGCCCTCTGCGTTGCTGTCTTCCTTGCACGCCGAAAGCACGCCGGCGAGAAGGCCGATGCTGACCCACCCGAGTCTCATCCCCCGATTTTACACGCCGCTCTTGCTGCCGTCTTGGGCGAGCATTCGCTGGACTTCGGGTACGAGCAACGCCGTCATGCGGTCGAGGTCGCATGAGGCCTTCCACCCCCAGTCCTCGCGTGCATTCGTGTCGTCGAGCGCGCGCGGCCACGAGTCGAGAATGGCCTGTCGTCGCGGGTCGGGCGCAAACGTGATCTTCACGCCGGGTAGCGCACGCGCGACGCTGTCGGCGATCTGCTGCGCGGTCGGACTGAACGCCGCAATGTTGTAGATCGAACGACGCAGCTTCGCGCGCGGTGCATCGGCGAGCTCGATGAGCGCGCGGATTCCATCGGGCATGTACATGAGCGGGATGCGAGAGTCGGCGCGACAGAACGCTTCGTACTTCCCGTAGCGCACGCCATCGACGTACATGAACAGCGCGTAGTCGCTGGTGCCACCGCCGGGCAGCGTGGGGCCGATGAGCCCGGGGAATCGCACGCCGCGGAAGTCGAGCCCGAAGCGCTTGCCGTAGTACTCGCCGAGCAGCTCGCCCGCGACCTTCGTGACGCCGTACATCGTGGTCGGTCGCAGCGACACGTCGTCGCCGACGAGATCGGGCAGACCGGGACCGAACACCGCGATGGTGCTGGTGAAGATCACCTGCGCGATCGCGTGCTTCCGACAGGCCTCGAGCACGTTGTACGTGCCGCCTTGGTTCACCGCGTACGTGGTCTGCGGAATCTCTTCACCGCGCGCGCTCAAGATCGCCGCGAGGTGATAGACGCGCGCGGGCTTCAGCTCGCCGAGCAGGTTGGACACGCGCTCCGCATCGGTGACGTCGAGCTCGTGCCACGGCACGTCGGCGGGCAGTCGCTCGGGCTTCTTGCCGATGTCGCTGCCGTGAACGTCGTGCCCCTGCTCGCGCAACGCGACGATCAGATCGGAGCCGATCTGACCGCCTGCACCCGTGACGAAGATCCGCATGTGAGCGGATGATAGCTACATCAACGGAAGAAGGCGTTCCGATCCGGGTCTTGGTACGCGCGGTAGTCGATCGCCCAGGGCGTGACCTTGGTCTCGCCGTCCTTGCGCGTGATCGTGAGCGCCATCGGGCGCACGTCGCGATAGTTGCTGTCCTGCGGCAGGTCGTCGTTGGCGACGCCGCCGGCAGAGAAGATGGTCAACAGCCGCACGTCGTCACCGGGATAGTGGTCGCGGAAGCCGGCGTTGACCTTCTCGTGTCCGCGCACCAAGAGCGTGCCGCCGACCTTCGCCATGAACGCGCGGAATTGCTGACGACCGAAGGCGAAGCGAGCGCTCGCCGCCTGCAGCTCGTCGGGCACGTGATCGGCGCGGCTCGGGTCGCTCCACAGCATCTGGAAGCGCACCTCGGGATCGTTGAGCGTCGACAGCCCGCGCCACCGCTCCGCGAGGAGCGCATCGCGCGGAATGCCGCCGTGCACGAACACGAGGTTGTCGAAGAGCAGCGCGTTGGGCATCTGCTCGAAGAAGGTGAGGTAGCGGTGGAAGACGGTATCGGGCAACAGCGGCTGCAGCGCGCTGATGGTGTCCGACGGCTTGACCCCGCCGTAGATCTTGCCTTGGTACTCGATGTAGTACTCGTGATTGCCGCGCAGCACGAACACGTGCTCGGGCACGGTCAAGAACAGCTTCAGCACCGCGCGCAGCACTCCGTTGAGCGCGAAGCGACCGCGATCGATGTAGTCGCCGAGCAGCACCAGCCGCACGTCGGGATGCTTGTCGGGGTTGGCGCGGTACGCCTTCACCTTCTCCATGAACTGCGACTGCATCACCGCCGCCTTCAAGCAGCTGTAGCAGCCGTGTAGATCGCCGAGCACGATGAGCTCGTAATCGCCTTGGATCGACGTGCGTGGCACCGCGTAGACGAACTCGTCGAGCAGCTCGTCGCCGGTCAGATCCTGCACGCGCTGGATACCCGCGAGTCGTCCGTGGCCGGCGCGACGCTGCTCGGCCCACTTCGCTTCGGCTTGATCGAGCACGCCGATGTCGACCTCGACCTGCGCGCGGATGAGCTCCGGATCGTCGGAGTAGTGGTGCTCGAAGCCCTGGAAGAAGGGATGATCCGCGGTGGCGCTCGCGATCTCGACCGGCCGCTCGATCTCGACCTTCTCCTGCACCTCGAGCTCGGGCTCCGCGATGCCGGGCTGACCGAGCAACGACGCCAGGTCGTTGCGGAAGTCGACCTCGGCGGGGTGCACCACGCCGTCGGCGTTGATGAACTCGTCGACGACCGTGAGCAGCGCGGCGCGGTTCTCCGCCGACAGCGTGCGGAACAGCTCGAAGCAGCGCAGCTTCAGCTTGGTCAGCACGAAGTGCTTGCTGTCCTCGCCCTCGGCGACGACCTCGGTCATCAGCGAGCGCACTTCGTAGTCGATGTGCTGGAACATCTCGACGTAGTGCTCGTGCTGGCGCTCGATCTGTTCGAAGCGCAGCTCGGCGTCGAGATCACCCTGCGCG
>DASZPU010000892.1:0-45015 GCA_035550195.1 Nannocystaceae bacterium | reverse complement strand
GTCGCTTCGTCCGCGAACGGACACGGCGTCTCTGCCAACAGGAGCGCGCGGATCGCCTGGCACAGCTCCATGCTGAGGAGCTGCGGGAGGAAGCCGCCCCACGTGGGCCTCTTGCCGCGCGGGGCATCGCGCACGAAGACGATCCGGTCGCCGTGATCGATGCGCTCGACCATCCACGCGCGTCCGGCAAGCAGGAACGAGCTCATGTCGTCGACGAGCCGGTCGACGAAGTCCTGCTCGAGAGAGCCCAGCTCGCGCCCTGCGGAGGTGACAACCCGGTAGAGCACCGGGCTGGAGAACACCGCGTACATCTCCATGAAGTTACGGCGCCCGTAGACGCGCTCCGCACGTTCGCCCATCGACAGCATACCGCCGGCCTCGAACAAGTACGTTTCACCGATCATGTGTTGGACGACGTCGTCGAAGTCCTCCCGCGTGATCCCGCTGAAGTCGGAGACATCGCGCAGCTGCTCCCAGATCCGCTCTGGGCTGATGGCCCCGAACTGCAGCGTCATCGCGAGGATCTGATGCACGAGCACGGGCCAACAGCGTCCGTTGTGCGGCACGTGCTCGACCCAGCCCGCGCGGGCGAGCTCGACCAGCGCGATCGCTTGGAGCGCGGCGTCGACCTCCTCGCATAGGAAGGTGGTGTTGGCGACCTGGCCCTCGCGGCGACCGGTCCGGCCCATCCGCTGGAGAAACGACGAGACCGAGCTCGGCGCGTTCGCCTGCAGGACGAGGTCGAGATCGCCGATGTCGATGCCGAGCTCGAGCGTCGACGTGCAGACGATGCAAGTGTTCGAGCCGGAATGGAACTTCTCCTCGGCTGCCGCGCGCTCCTCGAGCGAGACCGAGCTGTGGTGCACGAACACGTCGACGCCATCGCTGCGCATCCGGTCCGCGACGGTCTCGGTGAGCGCCCGACTCTGACAGAAGAACAGACTCTTGTTTCCGCGGGCGCGGCGAGTCGCGTCCTGTGCGATCTGGGGCACCGTCCCCGGTAGTAGGACTCGGATCTCGCGCTTCGCCGGCGGCTTGGGTGGATCGATGACGACGCCGCTGCGCTTCGACGTACCGCCGAGCCAACGGAGGATGTCGTCGGGGTTGCCCACGGTCGCGCTGAGGCCGACACGCTGGATGTCCTTGCCGGCGATCTTGGTGATTCGCTCGAGCACGGACATGAGGTGGGCACCGCGGTCGGTCCCGGCGAAGGCGTGCACCTCGTCGACGATGACCGTCCGCAGGTCTTCGAAGAGTCGACCGACGGGCACACGCGGCGACAGCAGCATCACCTCGAGCGATTCCGGCGTCGTCATGAGGAGCTCGGCGGGATCGGTGGTGAATCGTCGGCGCTCGGTTTGCGACACGTCGCCGTGCCAGACGAACCTCCGGAGCCCCACCATCTCCGTGTACGTGCCCAGTCTCTCCTCCTGGTTGTTGAGCAGCGCCTTGATCGGCGCGATGTAGACGGCGCCGACCGTCGTGGTGGTGTTGTTCACCAAGTCGGAGAGCACGGGAAAGATGGCCGCCTCCGTCTTGCCTCCGGCCGTCGGCGCGAGCACGACCGCGTTCTTCCCGTCGAGGAGCGCCGCACCCGCGAGATCCTGCACCGGACGGAGCGATGTCCAGCCGAGGCGAGCGACGATCGCCTGCTGCAGTCGGGGCGCAAAGCGAGCGAAGGCACTCACGGGTCAGAACTCCAGTGCGTACCCCGCCTCGTCATCGGGCTCGGGATCGAAGGGCGGCTTGCCGTCGAGGCGCCGCCGCTCGTCCTCGGTCACGGGGTCCTTCGGCTTGAACCCCATCTGCGCGTCGGGATCGAACGCCGGATCCGCTTCGGCGAGGTCGAGCACGTCGACGACGTGGCGGAGGTACTGGCGCGGAACGATGCCCACGTCGCCCGCGAACCCCTTGGTCACGTCGTCCGCCAAGCGAGCTAGGAAGTCCTCGCTGACCTGGCCACGGACGCGGTTGGGGTCGGCGGAACCGTAGAGCTCGCGGAGCTTGAGCGCGACCTCCACGAGGCGATCGCGCCCGAACGGCTCGAGTATAAGCTGTGGGCCTCTCGGGTTCACGAGCCCCCCGATCTCCCGCAAGCCGATGCGGTCGTGCAGCGGCTGCAGCCCCGCGACGCCACGTCGCGTGTCGAAGAAATCGGGCGTGCCCGTGAACACCCACAACAGCCCCGGGAATCCGTCGGCCGCGTCGATGATCTGTCGGATCCCGTTGAGCGATCGCCCTCGGACGTCTTTGCGCATCCGCAGGATCGTCTCGACCTCGTCGATGATGATGACGAGCCCGGCGTAGCCGGCCATCTTGACCACCTCGAGGACACCACGCAGGTAATGCATCGCGTCGGTGCTCGAGATCTCGCCCTTGATGCCCGCCTTCCGCTTGAGGCCGGCAGCGATGTTCGTGCTTCCACTCAGCCACGAGAGCAGCGCCGACGCTTCACCGACTTCGCCCTCCTGCTTGAGCGCGAAGACGGTCCGAAGGACGCGCACCATGTCCGCGGGCACGGAGCCACCCGTGCGTGACGCGAGCTCCTGTTCGAGCCGGCCCGCGACGCGCTCGTCGAAGTCCGGTGCGGCATCGTCCGCCCCGCCGGCGATTAGCTGCTCCTCGATGCGCCCGATCCAACGGTCGACGATGTCCCCCAGCGCACCGCGGGGACAGGTGGACGTGCCGAGCTGCTGGACGACCTTCCGATACACATCGTCGAACTTGTAGAAGTGCAGGTCGTTGTCCGAGACGACGACGAAGCTCGTGGCGAAGCCATTCGGGTGGGCCTCGTTCGAGTACGACTGCGCATCGAGGGCGACCAGCCGCGAGGTGAAGGTCTTTCCGCAGCCGTACGCGCCGCGAAGGAACTTGAAGACGCCCTCACCCCTGCTCGCGAGATCGAGCTGCCGCCGGATCTCCCCGCGTTGGCGCTGGATCCCGACCGCGAACGCTTCGAGGCCGCGCTCGGGGACGACGCCCGAGCGCAGGCGTTCGAAGACATGCTCGACATCTCGCTGTGAAAGGCTCATCTACCTTGCTCCTCGCGGACGTAGCGCTTTCCCTCGACTCCGGGCTCGACGCGCACCCGGAAGGGCAACATCGTGAGGTACCGGTCGAACTCGAGCGCGAAGCGTCGCGCCGTCCGGGCGGACCCCAGCATCTTGATCAGCTCCGGCTCGGAGAGGGAGCCGTGCCTGTGGAGGTGGAGAAACACGCGTCGTGCACCCTCGTCGGGGATCGCATTGGACCAATCGGCCGCCGGCTCCGTTCGTTGCACGGAAATCGCGCCGACATCACGTCCTTCGACCTCAAACCACCCCTCGAGCAGCGAGATCTCGGCTCGATCCCCGCCCAGGGAGAAGGCCTCGAGCTGCACGCGCTCGTCGCGGGGCCCACTCACGGCCACGTAGACGTCGGTCCACTTCTCGCCGGGCGGTAGCTCCACTGTCGACCCGGTGCGCAGGTGGCCGGGCCCCTGCGTGTCGCGGATGACGGGCGACACGTCGGCGCGTCCCCGGGCGCGCAGGCCGACTTGCACGGTGGCCGCGCCCATGAACCCCAGCGCGAGCGGGGTTCCGAACGCGACCTGAACCCGGACCCGCAGGTGCTCGCAGCCAAGCACACGGCCCGCACGTTCGACTTCGATGACGAGCTCGTTGTGCAGCACGCCCTCGGCGCGACTGCGGGTCGACACGAGGATCGGGATCACGCGCTCCTGCAGGCTGTTGCCGCCGTGGACGAAGTTCGCACCGGTTCGAGATGTCGCGTACACGGCCGTGTCCTTGCGCAGCAGCAGGTAGCCGTCGAGCCCTTCGTAGGCCAGCTCGGACAGGCGAACCGGGACCATACCCGGCTCGCGGCGGGGCTCGTCGGCCAGGATGTGGCGGCGCTCCGGATCGCGCGGCGAACCGTAGCGTTGCACGTGGGTCGTCTCGTCCTGCAACAGGAAGCCGTGATCCGCGGTGACGACGACGGCGCTGACGTCGGCGGCGTGGAGCTGGTTGACCGCCGAGGCCACCTGCCGCAGCAGCGTGTCGAACGCCTCGGCGCCGACACCCGCCTCGCCCGCGTCGTCGATCTCGCGCCCGTGGACGAGGATCAATCGCGCGGCCGCGATCCGCTGCCGGAGCTTCTCGACGGGATCAGCGACGACGTCTCCGAGTTGCAGTCGCACGGCTGTCGAACCGGTCGCCCGCAGCCCCATCGCACGTGCGCGACTCTCCGGTGCGCTGACGATGAACTCCGAGGTGCGAAACCCTCGAAACTCGGCGACGGGCCGCAGCTTTCCACCGGATGCCACCGGCGCGAGCACGTTCATTCCGACGGACGTCAGCGTCGGTAGCTCGGCGAGCCGCGCTTCGAGGCGCAGCGCGAGCCCAGGTCCTTCGAGCTCCTGACGCAGCGCAGCCCCCATCTCGAAGCGCAGGGCGTCGACGGTCATCAACGCAACCCTGCCACCCCCGTCGAGCAGCGGCGCGACGACGTCGTCGAACACGGCGCGTTGTTGCAACTCCCGGGCAGGTAGGAATCCTCGTGCCTCGCACAACGCCGTGAACGACAGCGCGAGATCGTCGGCCCACACGCGATAGCGGCGTCGCAAGTCGCCCACGACGCGCTGCAGAGCACCGAAGTGGGGCAGTCGCGAATCGAGCCGGGCGACTCGCTTCTGCTCGAACTCCCGGTGAGCGCGGTCGACGTTCGCTGCCTGCTCGACGTAGCGTGCAACTGCGTCCTCGTGGGTGGTCGCCCCGACGAGCGGCTCCGGATGCGTGGCGATCGTTTCGCCGAACCTCGCCGCCTCGTGGACGAGCGACCACGCCCAAGCCCGCTGCTGGTCCTGAGACAGCCAGAACGAGCGACCACCCTGCCGCGCCTCGCACCACTCGCGCGCGTCGGCCCAATGCCCTTGGAGAAGGAGGTCCACCGCGCCCTCGAGCACGCGCACCTCTTCGCCGCGGAACGTGTCGATCTTGCCCAGGTCCTCGGGCTTCATCTGCCGAAGCTCGCTGGACAGCGTCTCTTCGACGCCGTCGGCGATGGCGATGTACGTCTCGGCGTGGTTCTTTCGCAGCACGTCGAGCAGGCGGGTGGCTGCCTCGACGTACGGCTTCGGCACTTGGACCATCGGCTCCAAGACGGACAGGTACGGGGCACGCCGGAGATCGTGGACGTACTCGAGCGCGAGAAGCCACGCGATCGCCGTGTCCGCGACCCGCATCAGCGGCGCGACTCGCTGCTCACCCAAAGCGTAGCTCTCGACCCACTGCGTCGACAGGCCGACGTGCCGGGACAGAAACCCGGTGAGCACCTCCGCCTCCTGCTGGTTCGGGACCTGAGGCGCCAGGATGGCCTCGCGCTCGCGGCCTTCGAGAACCGCGATGAGCTGCCCGAACACCGCGTCGATGCCCATCCGGTCGAGCAGCTCCGCGAGCCCTTGCCGATCCGGTTCGACACGCGAGGCCACCCATGCGTCGGCTTCCTCGAGCGTCTTGCGGCCTTCACTGAGCCAGGTCGTGACCTCGTCCGGGCGAACGAGCCCGGCGGCAGCTTCGAGCACGAGTGTGTCGAGGGCCTTCTCGTAGTTGTTGGCGAACGCCTCGTAGACCTCGAGCAGCGGTGTCGTGCGGATCGTGTTCCAGTTGAACCCCGGAACGTGGAGGAGAAACGGTTGAGGATCGGGCTCCGAGGTGAAGCGCTTCAGCTCGAGCATCACCTGCAGGAAGGATCCGCGAAACGCGATCACCGGGTACGGGAACTCGCCGGCCCGATGGGCCCGGGCAAGGTCGTCGACGAACTGCGTGTACCGGTGATCCGGATCGAGCCACACTCGGGGAGCCGTGCGCAGCTTGGCGCGCAGCTCGCGAGCGAGCGCGGCGCTGACGGGGCGCGCCGCGGTCACGCGAACACCCAGCCCTCGGCGACGATGATGCTCGGGAAGCGAGCGTGCTCGACCGACCTGCGCCGGCAGACGAGTGGGATCTTCGCTCGGCTCTCGCTGTCGTCGTCCTCTTCGTGGGTGATCACGCAGGCCGCGTTCGTGATCGCCGTGGCGATGACGAACGGATCGGCGCGCGTCTTGCCGAGGCGTGCCTTGGCGAGCGTCGGAAAAGCCGCCATGAGCTCGACCACGACGTCTTGGATCGCGTCATCCACCTCGAGGAAGATCTCCTTGTTCTTCTTGGCCCACGCGTAGGCGACGTCGCCCTCGTGGTGCTTCAACTCCTCCAGCACCTCCCTCGCGGACAGCAACCGGCCTTGCCCGACAAGGGCATCGAGCTTCGTCCAGATCCCAGGGAAATGCTCGGGTGGGTAGTCGCGGTGGGCGTGGATCAGCACGTTGGCGTCCACGCAGTAGCGCGATCCGGACCCTGCCGGGCGCTTGGGATCAGCGCGTCGCTTCGCCATGGAAGGCCTCCTGCTTCAGCTTGGCGAACCCACGGGTCTTCACGCCGAGAAAGCCGGCCGCGTCGAGCTCCGAGATCCGTCCCTCGGCGAGCCCCGAGAAGACGAGCCGGATGTAGCTCCGACCCAGCGTGGCGACTCGCACGCGGTAGTAGTCCGGTCCTCCTTCCTTGCCCGCCTTCTTCTTGGGCTTCGGCTTGGCTTGGTCGACCGTGGCGTACTTGTCGTGCACCTCTTGGTAGAACTTCTGCGAAGCACGACCGAGCGAGAGCAGCCGTCTCGCGATCACCACTCGGCTCACGCTGAACGTTCGCGCGAGCTCCTCCAAGTCCGCGTCCGACCACTGCTTGTCGGAGTGTCCACGGACGAGCGCGTGCCCGGTGAGCGCTGCGGCCGGCACCAAGAGCTCGCCCGCGAACGCGTTGCAGAACGCTTCGACTCTCCCGGTCGCGTCGGCTCCCTCGTCCTCTCGACGCACGCGGCACTGTCCGCCCTCGCCGAGCAGGACGTGACCGAGCTCGTGCATGAGGCTGAACACCCGCCCGTTGTCGCTGTCGGCTCCGTTGACGACGATGACCGGGAACGGCGAAGCACCGATCGAGAACGCGCGCACGTCCTGCACGGCGACGCGGCTCATCTGGAAGATCAGGATCCCGAAGCGCTCGAGCGTGGCACGCCAGGTGCGAAGGGCCTTGCCCGAGTCGCGCCAACCCATTTGCGTGCCGACGGGCACCTCGAGCTGCGTGCGCACCTGGGCAGCGGCGTTGGCCGGGTCACTGCCTTCGGCACGCAGACCCGCAAGGGCCGGAGGCTCGCCGAGCAATCGAGCGAGCTCGAGGGCGGCCTCGCGTCGCTCTTGGGCCCGACGGATCTCGAGGGCGAGAGCGGAGGAGTCCGAGGGGGAGAGCATCGGATCGATGCGTCGGTAATCGCGGATCGGAGTGAAGTCCGTCGGCGGCGCTGGCAGGTAGAACACGAGCAGGGGACGTCGACATGCCTCGGCGATCTGGCGAAGCTTGGGGATCGTGGGCGCGCCGTCACCACGCTCCCACGCGGAGATCGTGGCGGCGTCGACGTCGATCTTCTTCGCCAACGCGGCTTCGGTGAGCTTGGCAGACGTACGCGCCCACGCGAGAAGCTCGGGTTTCACCTTGGCCGTGACCGAGCGGGCCATCAGCGGGATCCTCGGCAGGCGGACGTCGATCGGGAGTCAGTCATCGTCGTCCACGGCCTCGTCGTCTTCCTCGGGATCGAGGTCGAGCTCGGGTTGCTCGTCGGATTCCTTGGCCGACTTGCGGCGCCGGCGAACCTCTTCCTTCTGGCGGATTGCCTCCGCTTTCTCGGCGTGCTCCGCGAGGAACCGGGCACGCGACGCGTCGGAGCCCGTCTCGTCGATGGTGAAGTCGGGGCGAATCTCGTCTTGGAGCCGGAGCTCCCACGCGTACGCGAGTGCGGGATGAAGCCGCCAGAAGCAACCGTGGGCGACGGCGAGCGAGGGATCGTCCACGCACTTCTTGGCGACCCGCTTGGGGAAGTAGCGCGCGGCGACGTGGGACCAGTCGTAGTCCTTCTTACCCTCGGCGTTCGCGAGCTCCTTCCACCACTGCTTCGGCTTCGACCACTGAGGGTCGAGAAGGGGCCAGAGGGCGGCGCTGTTGATCATGACGCCGTCGTCGAGGTCCATCTCGAATCCTGCGTCGACCTCTCGAGGCGTCGTCTTTCCGTCCACGGGAGGTGGACCGCGATCGGCGACCTCGCGGACCGTCGAGATGAACTCGTCGAGCTCGGCGAGCTGAGCCTGAACGTCCGCGAGCCGGCGCTCGGCCTTCGCGTTCGCCTTGCCCTTGCTGACCTCCGCGAGCACATCGTCGAGCGCGCCCTCCAGGTGAGCACGCTCGGGCAGCAGGTGCTCTGCGAGCAGGACGGAGAGCGTGTCCGATCGCCAGCGATGGATCGAGACCCACGCGACGAAGGTTCTTCGGGCTGAAGAGAGCGGGAAGTAGATCGGCCGGCTGTCGTACCGCTCGTTATGCTTGTGCCAGTTGAAGTAGGACTTCCGCAGCCAGCTGCGGAGGTCGTCGCGCGGGGCGGTGGCTGTGCCGTGCTCCGTCCACGCGTCGACGAGTGCACGGGATGCGGCGTGGCCGAGACTGTCCTGCTCGGTCGCGGCTGAGAGGAAGACGATTCCGCCAGGTAGCGCGGTTTCGGGGGCGTCGTCGAAGATACCTTCGCCGTTCGCACCGAAGCGCCCGAGCGCGATGCCCAGCGCGAACGAAACGAACGCGGCCGACTCCGGGGCGTCGTACTCGGGCTCCCACCGCGGGAGCGGTGTTCCGTCAGGACGATCGACGGCCCGTTGCGCCCACTCTTGCGCGCTGCGCCAGCACGATGGGCCGGGGCCAACAAACTCGAGTGACGCCTCGCGTGCAGCTTCGTGCTCCGCGAAAACGGTTTCCAGTCGGCCAACGATCTCTCGCGCCCCATCGATGCAAACGAAAGGAAGTCGGTTCACGTCGCCGACTTGAAAGCTCACGCTTGGATTGAGGGCGCTGAGGATCGTGCTTGCATCCGTGCGGTTCATCGAACAGAGAAGATCCGCTCGATCCCCACCGTAGACGGACGACCCCTTGTCGGCGATGATGCTTGGTACGCGGTGAAGCCGGGCGGAGAACTCCGCCCCAATCATCGAGAACGCGAGGCCTATTCGGAAATAGTAGCCCTCGTTCTTGATCGTGCGCGTGTAACTCCCGTATAGCCGCTGGGCCAACGTCTTGCACTCGAGCCCGTTCGCAGCCCAGCGTATCGCGTCCTCGCGTGGCTCGAACCACGCTCGGCCCGCGGCCCCCTTCACGTACGCAGCCCAAGCACTCGACGTGTTGATCTGGACCTCCCACGTCTTCCTCAAGAAGCGGAGATTTCCGGACGTCGCTAGGCCCTGGCGGACTTCGACGATGTCGCCTAGCTTCGGCGCCGAGGCGTAGCGCGCAAGGAAATCCTTGGACCACCAATAGACGAGCGGTTGGCCGTCGATCACCTCGAAGGCCTTCGCGTCGAAATCGTGGCGACCGACCTGCGCGACGAGGCCCGCACGCTTGCGATCGATCATCCCGGCGCTGGCGCGATCTTCCCGCGCGGTCGGCCGTAGCGCGACAGTCTGTGCGACTGCGGGCGCCCCGCGCACAAGCACGCTTGCAGCGACCGAGAGCACGACCTGAGCGGCCGCGACGTCCTCGAACGCGCCGGAATCGAGATCGGTGAGCGACCGCAGGTCGTGCTTCAGCAGGATCTCTCGCCGAAGTCCCGTGTATTGCGTCAGGAACATCCACGCCCGCATGGTGAGCAGCGCCGAGATCCCGCCCTCGCGCGCAAGCTCCAAGCCACGCTGTAGGAACGCCGCGAATAGGTCAGCCTTGGCCCTTGGGTAGTGCTGCGCGACGTAGCCCGCCTCGG
This sequence comes from Nannocystaceae bacterium, assembly GCA_035550195.1. Classification (GTDB taxonomy): domain Bacteria; phylum Myxococcota_A; class Polyangia; order Nannocystales; family Nannocystaceae; genus Xiheibacterium. The sequence continues at coordinate 35,160 of DASZPU010000892.1, read as the reverse complement.
CCATTTTCTTCGTGCCCTGGTACGGCGGGTTGCCTACAACGACGTCGTAAGTCCCCTCGCGCACCATCCGAATGAAGCGGACCCCCGCGGCGATCTGCTCACCGTCGAGCCGCAGGCCGAGATCGGCCTCGCTCGTGTGCGCCGAGAGGAACTCCTCGAGCGCCACCTCGACACGGCGTTCCGTGTCGGCGTCGCCGTTCTTCGCCGTCGCCACGGCGTACTCGAGCGCCTTGTCGAGGCGTAGCAGCGTGCCGAGGTGACCGACGCCCGCGAGCTTGTCGATCAGGTTGTCAGTCGCCGACGCGCGCACCCCGACCTCGCGTTCGAGACGCTCGCGCAGCGCCGTGCGAGCGGGGTCATCCTTCGGCAAGCCCGCCACGTCGAACGCCGGCGCCACGAGGTTCAGGCGCGACAGAATCACCGTCGGCGCGACGCGCTTCGCCTTGAGCACGAGTGCGGCGGCCGCGATCTGAACGGCGCGCGGGTCGATATCCACGCCGAAGAGGTTTCTCTCCACGATGGAGCGTGCGATCTCCTCGTCGGCGATGCGGTCGCCGCGGTGGCGCGCCTCCTCGCGGTAGAGCGCAGCGAGCAGGTCGAAGGCGATCACGAGGAAGTGCCCACTGCCACACGCCGGGTCGAGAATCTTCAGGTCGCGGATCGACGTGGGGGCCGTCTCGACGACTCTCGGCGGCAGCGCCTGCGGCACGAAGTACTTCCATCGATCCTCGAGCCCATCCGCGATCGGCATCAGCTCGTCGAGGGCAACCTCGCTGGCCTCACGCCTCGCGCGCCATGCCTCGCGTCGCGTCTCGAGGTTCGCGAGGACGGACTCTGCCTCGGGCGTCCAGTCGTTCTTTTTGCAGATTGCGAGCCACATCAACCCGAGGCTGTTCTGGAGCAGCCACTCGACGATGTAGCGCTCCGTGAACATTTGCGTCTTGCTGGCGACCTCATGCGGCTGCAGCTTCTGCCGTGCGTTGAGCTTCTTGTCGAGCGCCTCGCGGTCGGGGTCGTTCCAAAACTGGTAGACCCAACCGAGCGTCGTGTCGTCGCGCCAGGCGGGCTCAAGCGCCTCCATGCTGAGACGCTCGACAGCTTCGCGCAGGACGTCGGCCGGAATAGGCACGAGCCGCGCTATGCCGATGTCGGCGAAGAGCCCTGGCATCTCGGCGGCCCACTCGTCCATGACGAGTCGCAAAAGCAGGGCGTACCCCTCCGTCGCGTCGTCACGGCGGACCTGCCCAACCGCAGGCGCGAAGGCGATGAACGACTGGTAGCCGGGACTCGCCCAGCCCCCGGTCACAACCCGGGGCTTGATGTGTCCGTCCTCCTCGAGGATGCGCAGGACGACGAGGCGATTGATCAGCGTGTAGGCGGCCTCCTTCACCGCCTGCTCGCGGAATCGCTGGACCGCGGCCTTGACCTCTGCCTTCTTGGTTGCGCCCGACGCACGGACGCGCTCGTCGATCCATCCCTCCAAGCGTCGACGACGCTGTCGCTGCTCGTCCCCGAGCTTCGCCGAGTCGATCGGCGCTCCGAGCTGATAGGCGCCGTCGAGACTATCGTCGAGCTTCTTGAGCAACAGATCTCGGAGATCCTGGATCGTACGCCGCAGCAGATCCTTGACGCTTGAAGTCAACATCGGTCGTGCGCTCGTCCTCTACAACAACCGGACCCGTTTGCCGGCGTCGAGCATCGGGCCAACGCGTTCCTCGATCTCGCGGAACACCTCTTGGAGTTGCTCGCGACTCTTGACCTCGCGGCCTCGGACTCGCGTCTCAACCTTGACGACCTGGGCTTCGTCGAGCTGCGCGAGGGCCTCGTCCAGTCGATCGTTCGCGTCGGACTCCGCGCGGCCGAGGTCGACCTCGAACCGGGCCATCAGGTCCGCGAGCGTCGGCGCGATGGCTTCCGGGCTCGTGTTCGGTAGAGCGTCCTGAATCGGTCTGAGCACGGACTCCGCCAGCTCGGCCGACAGGGCGGCAAAGCCCTGGCGCTGCTTGACTCGGCCCCGAGCGGCTTCGGCCTGCTCGTACGCGCGAGCGAGGAGTTGCTGACGCGCCTCCACGTACCGAACCCGCAGCGCCTCCGCGTCGCGCTCGAGCTCGTCGGCGTTCCTCCACGGGCGTTCATCCGAGAGGTTCACACCGAGCCGTTCGGCGGTGGCCGCGGCGTCCTCGAGACCGCCGGGCGTCCTCGCGAGCTGCGGGACGATGTGGTCGCGCACCTCGGTCCCCTCGCGAACCGCTTCGACCGCTGCGTCCGTGACGTCCGTGCGCAGCATGGCTAACAACTCGAGCCCGTCCCTGAGCGCGTCGAGGTTGCGCACCGCGGCGGTGACGATCTCGTCGACTTGCCGCGACCCACGACACTGCTCGAGCGCGGTCTGCAGGCGCACCAGCCCCTCCGGGATGTCCGGTCGCCCCGGGAGGCGGCGGTAGACCTCGGCGAAGTCGCGCAGCTCAGAGGCGACTCGCGGTGCGAGCTCGTACACCGCGTCGGAGATCTTGTCGCGCTCGCGGTCCACGTCGATGCCGCGGGTCGATGCCAACATCTGCGCCACCGCGACGAGGTCGCGCGGCTTGATGCCGTCCTCGCGCGGGGGATGGTACTCCGCGCGACGGAACTCCTTGATCGATCGGAAGACGTCCTTGACGTCCGGTCCGCGGAAGAACGTGATCGCAGGGCGCCCGTCCGGCTGAACTCGAATCTTCCCGCCGCGAAGCAGGCCCGCCACACACGCGCGGACAACGTCCGCTGGATAGCCGTACGGCGGGCGCCCGAAATGGGTGAGCAGCGTCGTGCCCGTGCACGGCGACTCGCGGATGTACTTCAGTATCCGTTGCGGTACTGGCCCGTTGCACGAGGCAACGTACTTGCCCGCGTCGAGCGACAGGATGCCGAGCCCGGCCTCCATGAACTTCGACGACGTCCCTTCAAGCTGATCCTCGAAGAGCTGCTCGAGCTCCTTGTCGCTCACCGCGATATCCACGACGTGGGGGTAGAGTGAAGGGAGAACTTGCTCGGCAAGCGCGGACATCACCGAGGCGAAGGACGTGCCGAGGTCGGTCGGCGTACGCGCTTGGCCACGGAAGTAGATCCGTCCCGCGATCAGCGTCTGCTCGAGCGTCCGACGCAGCTTGCGGACGTGCTCGCTACGGTTCGCCTCTTCCTCCACGAGCAGTCGTGCTCGCTCCGGCGCAAGCGACTCGCGCCTCGGGGACCAGATCCGCAGCATCCCCAGTGACTTCTGAAGCGTGTTTGCAGCCTGCTCGACGTCTCCGTCTTCCGCGCCGACCCACACGATCTTGTTCGCGAACGAATCGGCGGCGCTCTCGCGGATCCAGTGCTCCGGGTTCTGTTGCTTGCCGACGAGGCGGACATCCACGGTGATGCTCGCATCGGCGCGTGGGTCCTTCACGCGGGCGTCCTGAGCAAACCATCGGTCGGTCTGAAACGCGGCCCACGGGAACGACTGCCCCTTGTAGCGCGGAGCTCCCTCGAGCTGCTCGAACAGCCCCCCGAGCGCGTCCTGGATCGCGCGCGAGCGGTTCTCGGGTGTGACGCCGATGCGATCGCGCTCCCGTTGCCACTCCTGCCCGGCGGAGCTCTGGATCTTGTAGCCGAGCTTCTCGCTCAGCGAGAGATGCCCGCGCTCGCGAAGCATCTCCAGCGCGTCGCGCACCTTCGGTTCGTCGTTGCCGGCCCCGAGGCGTCGGTAGAGGCAGCTCGCCACGAGCTCGGACGTCGTTGCGACGCCCTTCTCCTGCAGGAGCTCGAGCAGAGAAACCGCCTTGGCGACGCGGTCGATCAACTCGTCGCGCGGGCGCTCGGGGTCCGAGAAGATGCGCGCGAGCGTGGTCTGCGTGTCCGCGTCGAGCGCGGACTGGAGGATCTCGTAGATCTCGTCGAGCGTAACGAGGGTGCCGACCTCCTCCTCTGCGAGGTTGCGCTGGCGGAACAGCTCGCCCAACAGCTGCAGCAGGCCGCGGATCGCATGGTCGTCGCCCTGCATGCGGGTCGACCGCGCGCGGAGCTGCGTCGTGATCTGCATGAGCAGGTCGATCTGCTCCGGCAGCATCGGGTAGACCTCGACGAAGTCTTCCTCGGTGATCTCGCCGCACTTGTAGCCGTGCAGCTTCAGGTCGCTGCGGTGCCGCGCGAACAGATCGCGCAGCGGCTTCTCCCTTGCCGGGTCCTTCTTCAAGAGCCGACGATGAACGACGTCGCGGATGTTGGTCGCCGCGAGATGGACCCGGAGGTGATCCGGGAAACGGTCCTTCAGCTTGCCGACGCCCTGCGGGTCGGCTGACTCCTCGAGCTGCTGCTGGCCCGTTGCGAGGAGCCAAGCCTTCCCCTTCATGCGTTGCCCGAGCTCTTGCACGAACGACTGCAGGCCGAGCATGCGCTGGTTGTCGTGGTGCACGTACTGGCTCACCTCGTCGATCACTAGGAACAACGTTGAGCCGTTCGCGCGGCGATCGAGCATCGCCATGATCGCGCTCACCGTGTCTCTGACGCTCGTGCCGTCGCTGCGGTATCCGGCTCGGCTGTCGATCCACGTCGTCGGCTCAGTGTAGCGATCGGGCCGCAGGACATGCAGCACGTGCGAGAAGTGATCCTCGGCCTGCTCGTCGCTGAGTGCTTCGGACCACGGACGCCCGAGCGCCCGCTTCGCGGTGGCTTCGAACTCGGTCCACTCGCCATCGCGTTCGAGGGCGAGCTCGAACTCCGCCACGAGCGAGCTCTTGGCGCAGTACCCGAGCTTGGCCTGCACCTGACGCAGCGCAGCGCGGTGGATGTGTTCGTCGTCGCGGGCGACAGTGCCGATGTCGAAGACAACGGCGACCGGTTTGACCTTCGCCATGAGGCCGTCCCACGCCTCGACGAGCTCGGCCTTCTTGGGTGAGTCGTCCCGCCGCCACAACGCCGCTGCAAGTGTCTCCTTCGTCGGGAGCACCATCCCATCGAGCGCGAGTCCCAGCAGCTTGGCGAAGCTCGACTTGCCCGAGCCGTAGAACCCGGAGATCCACGAGCTGGGCAGCTCCGGCGGCGTGCGAGACGACACCGCACGCGTGATCCCCTGGAGAAGCGAGACGAACTGCTCGTGGATGCCCTGCTTCACCCTGCGGTAGCGCGGGTCTCCCTCCCGATAGCCGCCCGTGATGATGTACTCGGCGACCTCGTCGGCCACGCGAGCAGGCGTCTGCTCGTGGAAGTACACGACCGGCGGGATGTCGCGGGTGACGTTGGCGAGGAAGAGTTCGCGGATCTTCATCGGGGGCCTGGATTCCTAGGCATCGGGGTAGATCCGCGGCCGGTAGTCGCGGTCCGACGGCAGCTCTTCCATGAATCGCAACGCCGTTTGACTCTCGCGCTTGCCGGGGTAGAGGAGAACCGTGGGCAGGTTGCGTGTGCGCCCGTCGATGTGCTTGAGCAGCGCGGACGAGCGAAAGAACGGATACAGCGCACCCGCGCGGCCGATGAACACGATCGTGCGGTCGATGCGGTTGCGATGGCGCTCGACGTGCTCGTCGATCAGCCGGATGACATCGGCCGCGATCCCATCGGGCCCCTCGACGTGGCGGGCCAGGTGGTCCCTGAGGTAGCCGACCGCTCGCTCGGGAGATTTCGCGAACAGCTTCTGCTCGCGGGCGATCGTGCTGTCGAGCGTCTCCTTGCCGAGCGCTTGGATGCGCGCATGGAAGAGCTCCTGCAGATCGATCGGGAGCACGTCGAAGCCGCCGGTCCGCAGCTCACCGACGAGCGTGCGGATGCGCTTGCGCAGCTCGAGCTCGCGGCTCGGCGGATACCACAGGATCGCGAAGTTGTAGTTGCGCATCGTCGAGATGCGCGGGCCGTCGGGACGCATCAAGTCGGCCTTGAGCGCGGCGATCCCCTCCTCAAGCTTGCTCAGCGTGGCCATCTACGTGTGCTCCACCCACTCGGCAAGGCTGCGGTACCGCCACTCGACTTCGACGAGCTCCCCCATGCGCCTGAAGTCGAGACCCCGGAGCGAACGCAGGCGTCGATCGAGGAACGGGCCCTCGAGATCGACCGATGCGAGGTACGGGTTGTCGGTCATCGTGCCGTTGAACTGCACCGTGCGCAGCAAGTAGAGGAGGTACTCGAGCGCCTCGTCCGGCACCTCGGGCGTCGGCAGGGCGCGTGGGTCTCGGCCGCCGGTAGCGAGGCGTGCCTCGGTGACCGCCGAGAGCAGCTTCGAGCCGAACTGCGTGAGCGTCGCTTGAGCCCAGCGCTCGGGGAACGCGTCGCCGACCCATCGGATCGCGGTGGCGCGATCGAGGGGCCGCGGCGCGCCGCGGCGACGCAGCTGCGGGAGCAGCTCGCCGGTGAAGCGACGATACAGAGGGTCGGACAGCTGCGCGTGCCAGTGGCAGACCAGCCGCCGGGTGCTCGGGCTCATGCTGGTCCATCGGCGGAGTGCATCGAAGCCAAACGCGAAGGCGTCGTAGCGAGCGGCGAAGTTCCCGAGCAACGTGCGGACGCGCTGGTAGCTCTTGCCTCCGAACCAGCGCTCCTCGAAGGCCCGCTCGAGGCGGGCCTCGCCGGTCACCGCGGGGTCGACGTGCAGCCAGTACGCGCGCGATTCTTCGACCCCGAGCGCGAGCCGCAGCAGGCGAGTGTGCACGGTCGTCTCCTCCGCCGTGCGCTCCGGCGGCGGAGCGCGCAGCGGCGCGTCGATCGAGGGGTCGTTCACAGCGGAAAGTAGGGACATGGGTATGTTTCCGCGGGCGGCACCAGGCAGGCCGCCAGGGTTTCGACGAGGACGGCGGGGTTGTCCGGGACGGCGGTCTTCACCTGCCGGCCGGCGAGCGTCATCTTCACCGGTGGCGCGGCGACGTGTCCGAACGCGTCGGCGAGCCACGTCCCGGTCCAAGCGCCGAAGGTCCCGCGCGGGAGGGCGAGCGCCTCGGCGGGCGACTGCGTTCCATGCTTGTGAACGGCGAGACGCTCGTCGAGCGCCTCGTCGAGATCGAACCCGAGGAAGTAGATCGAGCGAGCCTGATGCGGCGCGGCGAGGCGGGCACGTGCGTCGGCGTCGGCCCGCCGAGCCGCGACCCGCACCGCCTCGAGACCGCCCCACACCGCGGTACGCGGGATGAGGCGTCGCAGGAGATCGCCGCCGCCCGCGTCGTCGACGAGGTCCGTCGCCCACCAACCGAGGCGCCGAGGCTCGCACGCTCCTTCGCCGGCCCATGCGATGGCCAGCTGCACGGAGAGGATCTGGTCGAGCGTCGCAGGGTCCGCGATCATCGGGGGGCCCAAGCCTACGCTTTTCGCTGCGATCTCGGGGCCATCGGCGCGAACCGGCCTCACGCGGCCACTCTCGCGCGCGCACGCGATGGGTCGCTCGCTCGGCCACGCGAGCTCCGCACTCGCGGTGGGAGATCTTCTGATCTCGAGCGCGCGTGCGCGCCCACGCTCAGCGCGGCGTCGCACGGCGCTTGCCCGCGAACACGCGGCCGCGGATCGAAGTTCGCCGCGTGGCGAGGATCAGCCGGGCTCACTGTAGCGGCCCTGAGAGTGCCGCGGCCTCGCGACCGTTCGTCCACGTGCTGGCAACGCAAAATCGCCGCCGAGATCGCCAAGTCAAACGGCATGCATCGAACCGACTCGAACTGGATGTCCGCGGCGAGACGGCTTCTCGCGTCCGGCGTTCTCGCACCGATCCCACTCTGCCGGCCGACATCGAACGGCTGTTGCTCGGCCGCACGCCACACACAGCCCTGCCTCCGCTCGGGGAAGCGTCCGCTTGTCGTCGGATACCCCGCGTTCGCGACGCGACCGCCATCCGACTCGCAGCTTCGTGAGTGGGATCAGCGGTTCCCCAACTCCAACCTCGGTGGTGTCGTGCGAAACGACTTCATCGTCGTCGAGGCCGATTCACCGACGGCGGAATCCGAGGTTCTCTTGCTGGATCCCCGGTTGGCGGCGAGCGGTCCTTCTCGAGAGCGTCGGCGTGGACGAGGCCGAGCGTGGGTCCTTTCGACTGCCGCCGGCTCGCTCGTCCGCAACCGGGCGCATCTCGGGCAGTCGCACGCGATCGACGTGCGAGCTCCCGGCGGGCTTCTCGTGGTCGAGCCGAGCCTCCATGTGTCCGGTGACGCAGTGCAGTGGGTGCCCGGTCGAGAGCCGTGGACATCCGAACCGCTCGTACTTGATGGCGCCCTCGCGGCGCTGGTGCTGCCGGTGCACGAGCGCGCCACGGTGCGCGGTCCGGCGAGTGTCGCCTCGATCGCTCCCGGCCCCTCCGCTCGGGTGATGAGCATGATTCGCGCGCACCTCGATCTCCGCCGGCTCTGGGACGGTGAAGGGCGCAGTCGCGGCGACGCATCTGCGAGCGGCTACGACTTCGCGCTCGCGCGCGCCCTCCTCTCGAGGCACGTCCCAGTGCCCGAGGTCGTGGACGCCGTGATGCACCGACCGGGGCGCCACCGGGATGATGCCGACTACGCACACCGCACCGTCGAGGCCGCTCGGCGCGGGGGTGTCCGATGACCGATCGACAGTTCATCACCGTGGACGACCTCGTCGCGAAGGTCGCGGCGCAGGCCCCCGTCGACAAGTGGATCGTCGACGGGTTGATCCCCGCCGTGGGCGTGACGCTCGTGGTCGGGGCGGCCATGGCAGGCAAGACCCAGTTCCTGGGGGCGCTTTCGGCCGCAGTCGCATCGGGCACCAACTTCTGCGGGATCTCGACGAAGCCCGGAGTCGTCGCTTGGCTCGCGGAGGATCGAGATCGGCGCGGTGTGGCGGAGAACCTCAGACGTGCATGTGATGCCCGGGCCGCCCCGCCCGGCGGTGTGTTGGTCCTCGATCCGCCCGGCATCGAACTCGACGACATGGCTGCCGTGGATGAGCTCGTCCAACGGCTCGATGCGAACGAGGTGGCCGTGCTCGTCATCGACTGTCTCCGTCGCGTGTCGCGGTTTCAGGAGAACGACAGTGGGTCCGTCAGTGAGGTCCACCGCCAGCTGCAGCGCCTTGCCGCGGATCGTCGCGCGGTCGTCGTGATCCATCATGTCGGCGCGAAGGGGCAGATCCGCGGGAGTACCGACCTCGTCGCGGGCGCCGAGTCCGTCTTGTACCTGAAGAAGGCGGGAGCCGACGGGATCGCCATCAAGGCCGAGCACCACTCCGCGGCGCCGCGCGAGTTGTCTTTCAAGAAGATCATCTCGGACAACGAGCTGCACTTCGAAGCCAAGGGCGTGCGCACGGCCCGTGGGGATGGTGGGGATGGCCAAGCCGCGCTTCGTACCGAGCTGCTCGATGCCATCCGTGACGCCGGCAACCAGGGCATCAACAAGTCCGAGCTGCGCCGAGTGGTCGGCGGGTCGACCACACGCAAGGACAACATGCTCCGCGCGCTGCTTGAGGAGGGTGTTGTCACGGAGGAACGGCGTGGCAACGCGTGCTTGCTCTTCGCTGCAGCCAGCGGCGGCGACGTGGCGACCGATCACGTGGCCAACCCGCCCGTCGCGAAGAGCGACTGTGTTTCTCTCAACACGCCCCGCGTCCCCGCTGAAGCACCCGACCCGTCGGCCCTCCCCTCCAGAGGAGGGGAGAGGGCGGCAGGAGACGGCGTCGAGCCTGCCCCTGCAGCGGGCGAGTCCGGGCAGGGGCGGGGGCCGGTCGGCTTCGCGGATGGGTATGACGACGAGGCTGTGCTGAACATGATCCTCGCGGGCGAGGTGCCGAGCTGGACAGCTTCCATCGCTGCTCATGGCGACCTTCTCCGCGATCGGATGCTCGCGTTCGATCTCGAGACCCTCTACGCCAACGCGCGCGAGCAAGTCGGCGACCATGTCGCGGCCACGAAGCTCGCTTGGCAAGGGTTGGCCGAGCTTGCGTTGGCGGGGCGCGACAGTGTCCGGCCCGACGTGGTCGCGAGTGCTCTGCGGCGCTTGCGGGAGCGCGCCGCACAGTCGACATCTCGGCGGGCCGGCAGCCGCTGACGCACCGATCTGCATATCGCTGGCTATCTCCAGCAGGCGGATTCACTGGAGATTCGAGCGACACATCTTGCTCGACGGACCGCGGACCGCTCCGTCGTCACCACGGTGGGGCCGATGCTCGACGACGTACCGCTCGGTTCGTCATTTCCCGATCGCGGAGAGTACGCGCCGGTCCTGCAGGACGTTCGCGCGCCCCCAGATCCCGTCGAGCAGCTCGGCGCTGATCCGGTGCTTCTTCGCGATGCGTCGAACCACCTTCTCCTCGTCAGCGCCGGCGCCGGCAGCATGGAAGAGGGCGTTGCCGAGCTCGACCGCGATGCGCACCTCCTCGGGGGTGAGCGGCAACGCGTCGCCCTTGGCATCGAACCCGGTGTAGCCCTTGGCCCGGATGTCCGGGTTGGCAGCGCTCGGCTCCTCCTTCGGCTCCTCGCGCTTGGCCTTCGCCAACGCGTCGACCTCGTCGGCGCGGGCGCCCTCCGCCTCGGCCTTCGCTTCGACTTCCGGGCGAGCAGCCTCTGCGCGTCGCTCCTCGCCGGCGTCGCAAGCCAGCGGTGTCGCGAGGGCGATGCAACATGCCCATGAGGCGGTTCTGCTAGCCAGTGTCTGGCGATGTCGAATGTGGGTCACACCCACATCTTCGGAACTCGCGCCGCCTACGGTCAAGGCCGCGTGGGTGTCACCCGCAAGAAGCCGCGGCGTGGAAAGCCGCAGACGGCCAGCGAAGCCCGTCGCGCGCGTCGTTCGGCCGAGGAAGTGGCGGTGGCCAAGGTGCTCGGTCGACGGGTAGCAGAGCTCCGGCGTGCGCGGGGTTGGAAGCAGATCGATCTCGAGGCCCACCTCGACGAGGCGATCAAGCGGGCGACGATCTCCGATGTCGAGAACGGGCGCGAGATGCCCTCATTGCGGACGATCGTTCACTTGGCTCGCGTGTTTGAGGTCCACCCCGCCGAGCTCCTGCTCGACGTCCAAGGCAACGCTCAGCACTCCGCCGCCGCGAGGCTGCTGCACGCGAGCCGTGGCACCGTGAAGGCGGTTGCCGACGTTCTCGGCCTCGTGCCGTCGAAGTAGGCCCGGCGACGAGACGTCGACGCGCCCGTGGAGAATGAGCTGCGCCGCCGGCAAGTTCACAGCGCATGAGTCCGGACGAAAATCCACAGGTCGTCAGCCTTGCCGAGTTCGCCGCGTGTCAGCGCGAGGTCAGCGAACGCAGCGTCACGGCGGTGCAGCTCCGCGATGCGGCGCTCAGACATGCCATCGCCTACGTTCTCGAACGGTCGCAAGCCGAAGCGCGGCGCCGAGCGGCCGCGCTCGAGGCCGGCCTTGCCGACGCCGAGCCATGGTCTTGGGCGGCGCAGGCCACGATCGCGCGCGGCCTCGGAGTCTCGGCTGTCGCGATCTCCAACGCTGCGAAGACGCTCGGCATCCGAGACGGCGAGCACGAGTACCGCGAGCAACGAGTCGTCACCACCCGGCACTACGATCGATGGGCTCGTGCTCAGCTCGAGGAGCACATCATTCGGCGTGCTGCCCATCGCCACTCCGCTGCGAAGGCGATCGGCTCCCGCGTCGCCGAGCACGTTCATGATCGCGGGGTGCAAGCCAACGTCACCGATGTCGACCTGCGCGCCGCAACGCGGGAATACCTCGCCACCCGCGAGTACGAAGATCCCGATGCTCACCTTGAACACGTCGTCGAGGAAGTTCGCCTCGCGCTCGCGCAGCTGGGCAGCGGGGTTGACGTCGCGCACCGACGGCGCCCCGATACATAACGCGGCAACCACGCCTCGGAACGCGTCGGAACCAAGATTGCTAACCTCTGTCCCCGTCGGCGGGCGACAGGAGTGAACGCAAACCGGTCGGTAGGCGTACGCGGCCGGGCGAGGTCATGATCGGGACGTGGACGGAACGTGGCCAACAAGCGGACGCGCGCATCGTGGACAACGTCGTGCGCCGAGTGGCGACCCCAACAGGGCGATCGCCCTCATGCGCGTCTCCACCGACGAGCAGCACCTCGGGCCCGATGCGCAGCGAGACGCGATCGATCGCTGGTGTGCGGCCCACGGCGTCCACGTGGCGGCCGAGTTCGTCGACCGTGGGGTCTCCGGGGCAGCGCCGCTCGACCGTCGTCCGGGGCTCCTGGCGGCCCTCGACGCGGTTCGGTCGACGGGCGCCGGGCTGCTCATCGTGGCCAAGCGTGACCGTCTCGCGCGCGACATCGTCGTGGCCGCGATGATCGAGCGGCTGGCCGAGCGCGCCGGCGCCCGGGTCGTCACGGCATCGGGCGTGGGCAACGGCACCGCGCCCGAGGATCTCCTGCTGCGCGGGATCGTCGACGTGTTCGCGCAGTTCGAGCGCGCGATCATCTCGTCGCGTACGCGCGCGGCTCTCGCGGTGAAGCGTGGTCGCGGCGAACGCATCGGCCGTGTCCCGTTCGGCTTCCGGCTCGGCGACGACGGTGTCCACCTCGTCGCGGACGATGGCGAGCAGGAGACCATCGCCATGTTGTCCAAGCTGCGCGAGTCCATGAGCCTCCGCGCTGTTGCCGAGTACTGCCTCGCGAACGGAATCCGTGCGCGCGACGGCGAGTGGTGGCCGAGCACGATCCAACGCGTGCTGGGCCGACCGACCGCCGAGCCGTAGCCCGAGCGAGCGAGCGCGCGATGTCCACGTCACGACGTCGTCGGCCCATGCAAAACGCCACGGAGATCCGGCAAGCCAAGAAGCGGGGCGTACGCGCCCCCACGACTTCGAGGCTCCGATGGACTCCGATCGCACTTCCCCGGCCGACACTACCGCGGGCCTCGGCGCACGCGCGCATCGGCCGGGGCGCCGACCCAGGGGGGCCCGCGATCCTTCAGCTTGTCGCACGCTTGTCGGGGGTGCTCAGCCGCCCCGCGCGAGTGAGGCTGATCGCGACGAAAACGCTGCACATTGTGCACGCCGTGCACACCCACACGGCCGCGCGGCAAGCAGCATCGGGAAGCGATCGTGAGCATCGACGATGCGGTGCGGCGCGCGGTGAACGAGGCGGTCGCCCCCGTCCTCGACGAGCTTCGCTCGGTGAACGCGGCCCTGCGCCACGCCGCGAGAGGCAAGGTCGAGCGTGAGTACCTCGACACGGACGAGGCCGCCGAACTGGCCCGCGTCAGGCCGGCGACCATCCGCGCGTGGCTCAAGCAGGGCAGGCTGCAACGCTACGGCTCCGGGCGGCGGCTGCTCATCCGCGCATCCGAGATCCACGAGCTCCTCGCTCCTGAGAGTGCGGATCCGATCGACGAGGCCGTCGAAGCTGAACTCCGGAGCATGCGCGTTCTGAAAGGCAAGTGATCGATGGGAAGCGTCTATCGTCGGAAGGACTCCTCGAAGCTGTGGTGGCGCTACAAGGGCCCGGACGGTCGAACCGTGACCAAGCCCTCGCCGTTTCCCGTCGGTGAGGAGGCGGCGGCACGGCAGGCGCTCGAACGCATCGAGATCGCGATCCGCCAACGCGCCGCGGCGTCGCCTGAGCGTTCGTCGGCGATCCCGAGCGTCGAGAAGTACGCCAAGGCATGGATCGCGCAGCGGCGCGATCGCGGGATCCGAGACGTCGACAACGACGAGTCGAGGTTCCGCTTCCACATCCTGCCGGTGCTCGGTGGATATCCGCTGCCCGCCGTCACCCGACCGATGGTGAAGCAGTTGCTCGCGAAGCTCCGCGCCGATGGGCTCGCACCGGGGACGATCCGGAACATCCACTCGAACATCAAGGTGTTGTTCGACGACGCGATCGACGACGAGCTGATCGAGACGAACCCAGCGAACGTTCACGCGCGCCATCTCGGACGCGCCGGGGACAAGGATCCGGAGTGGCGGCAGGGCGCGATGTACTCGCGCGAAGAGGTCGTCCGTCTTCTCACCGATCCGCAGCTCCCGATCGACAGGCGGGTCATCTATGCGATCGCAGCGCTGAGCGGCTTGCGCGAGGGCGAGATCGCGGGCCTGCGGTGGCGGCACATCGACGACGCCAAGCCGCTGCCGCGCATGCTCGTCGCGCACAGCTACGACTCGGTCACGAAGACGGACCAGCCACGCAGCGTGCCCGTGCACCCGGTCCTCGCTCGCGTGCTCACCGACTGGCGGCGTCGGCACTACGCCGCGGTCGTCGGGCACGTCCCCGGCGGGGACGATCTCATCGTGCCCAGCCCGATCTCCCGCGGCGGCAACGGAGCCCACAAGCACCGCGCCGCGGGCACGATGCGGACGAAGAACCAGATCGGCAAACGCTTCACGCGAGACCTCGAGCTGCTCGGGATCCCGCATCGTCGCTTTCACGATCTGCGGCGCACGTTCATCTCGCTTGCCCAAGCCGATGGCGCGCGCCGAGATCACCTGCAGAGAACGACCCACACGGCGGGCACGCGCCACGCGTTCGACCTCTACACGACGCTGCCGTGGCCAACCTTGTGCGCCGCGGTGGCCGCGTTCAAGCCGGTCCCCGAGACCGACGAGGCCGCGTTCGCCAGCGCGATCACGGCCCCCGAGACGCCGACCGAGCTACGTTCGAGCTACGGCGCAAAAAAAGCCCCGGATATCCGGGGCTTAGCAGTGGAGGCGCCGGGAGTCGAACCCGGGTCCGAAGGTCGTCCCAAAGGACCTCTTCACGTGTGTGGCCGGTGGATTTGATCTCGGCTCGGGGCACGCCCACTGGCAAGCGATCCCTTCGCCCAGCCCCAGTCTCTCGCCGCCACCTTGGGACAACGGGTGGCGACCAGCTCGTGTGTTCACGCGTGCAGGCTACTCGAGCTCCTCACCTGCACACGTCGTCGGTTCTTAGGCGACGAGGGCCATACGGCCGTAGCTGTTATCGTTGGCAGCTGTGTTTTCCCAGGCCGTTTTGACGCGGAGACCTGGGATCCGCGACACGCAGTCACTTCGTTCAGAACCCCCGTCGAGACCGTTACACCCCCTGAAGTCGATCGCGCAGCTGCGGGGGCAGCTCCTCGACCGGCATGGCAGTATGGGGCCGCGCGACGCCCCGCGCAACCCTCTCGGCGCGCGACGCGGCCTGCGGCCTTGCTAGCCTCTCTTCGTGCGTTGGATCGTCGGCATCGATCGACTCGAGCACACGCTCGGTGCGCCTCAGCTCGCGCGGTGGCTCGCGATGCGTGCGGCGCCGAAGCTCGAGCTGTTCGCGGTGCATGTCGTCGAGCACACCAAGACGAGCGCGAAGATCGGCGAGGGCATCGCCGGCATCGTCGATGCCGCACGCGAGACGTTGCGCGCTGCGCTCGCGACGGCTTGCGATGGCGCGACGTTCGACGCCGTCGACATCGTGCTCGCGCCCGATGCCTCGCACGGGCTCGCCACCGTTGCGTCGCGCGAAGGTGCGGACGGGATCCTCGTCGATCGTCGCGCCGATCGCATCGGCCATGGGCTCGTGCGACTCGGCAGAGTCGCGCGCAATCTGCTGCGTACGTTGCCGGTGCCCGTGCTCGTCGTGCCGCACGATCTCGCCGCGGTGCAGATCGGTGCGGGGCCGATCGTCGTCGCGACCGATCTCGGCCCCGCGTCGGTGCCGGCGATGCGATTCGCGGGCAAGCTCGCATCGCAGCTCGGGCGGCCGCTCACCGCATTGCACGTATCGCCGGGGCTCGATCCGTTTCCCAGCTTCTACGGTGAAGGTGTGAACATTCCGGTCTCCGAGCATCGCGGGGTCGCCGAGGTCGAGCAATGGATGCGTGCGCACGAGCTCGCGGCCGCGGACGTCGGCGTGCTCGAGGGCAGCGTGGTCGAAGCGATCATCGCGGAGGCGCGGCGGATCGAAGCGCCGATGATCGTCTGTGGCACCGAGCATCTGTCGCCGCTCGTGCGGCTGTTCAGCGCGAGCGTGGCGGGCGATCTGGCGCGCCTGGCCGATCGCGCCGTATTGGTGGTGCCGGGGTAGGGCGCAACCGCGGGGCTGCGGTATCGTCCTTCGTGCGATGGGTGCGGTGATGCGCGGCGGGGGACGACGGGCGCGAGCGCGATCACGCGGCCAACGCGGGAAAATCCCGCGTTTGGGCGCGCTGAGTCGGTTCGGCGGTCGTGATCGCGGGAAAACCCCGCGTTCACGACCGACGCTCACGGTGCGAGCAGCTTCACCGTGCCGCGCTTGCTCGTGGTGCCGTCGAACGATTCGTCTTCGTCCGCGGACATCGTGCTCTTCAGCGCCACGGTGAGCTCGCCCGCAGACGACACGCTCGCGGTCGACGCGAGCAACTGCTTGCCCTTCGCATTCTCGATCTTCATCGGCAGCACGCTGGTGCAGCGCGGCGTCGGCTCGAGCACGCACAGCGTGCGTCGCTGCACGCGACGCTTCAGGCGGTCCTTCTCTTCGTCGACGCCGGTCACCTCGCGCACGTCGAGATCCACCTGCAGCCCGGCTCTACCCGCGACGTCGATCGTCGCGATCTTCGGCTCGTCTGCCCGCGTCGCATACCCGCCGTGCACCGATTCGTTCAACCGCGCCAGCCCGTGGCCGACGTACCAACCGCCCGTGCGCAGCACCGCGAAGCCGATCACCAATCCCTCGCCCATCGGCGCTTCGATCCCCGCGCGCAGCGAATGCACGCCCGCCGGCATGCCGGCCTTCGCCGCGCTCGTGCACACGAACGGATCGTCGGTGGCCTCGCGCGGCACCTCCAACGCGACGCGCATGTGCTCGCAGATCGCCGCGTCGTCGGCGAACGGGCCCGCGAGATCGAACAGCGCGAGCTCCTCGTGCATCAGCGCGCCGTCGCTCGACGCACGGGCCGGCGTCGGTGCGGGCGCCACTGTCGGCTTCGTCGGCTGCGGATCCGCAGCCTTCGGCGGCGCAGGCTCGGGCGCCGGAGCAGGTGCCGCGGTCGTCGCCTTCGGCGGCGCGGATTGGGGAGCACAGCCGCACGCGAACGCGGCGACGAGGAGGGTGATCGTGCAGCGGTTTTCCATCGCCGTAGAAGTGACGCGCAACCGGGGGCCGTTTCGTCCCATGCGATCGCGGGCCCTCACGCCGCACGTCGCGGGACAAACCGCCGCGGGCGGGGACTTCTATTCGCGCAGCAATCGCGCGAGCCCGCTCGCTGCCGCCGCACCACACTTCTTGATGCGCTCGCGCGCTGCGAGCACGCGCGGGTCGTCGCGGTACGCCGCGATCCCAGCGGTCGGATTGAGCCGACTGCTCTTCGCCCACGCCGCGAGCGTCGGATGATCCGCGCGTGCACGATCGTGCACCATCGTCGCGAGGAACGCCGACAGATAGTCGCGGTTGCGATCCCAGTATTGCAGCGACGGGCACACGCGATTCTTCTCCGCGTCGCTCTCGATCGTCGCCTCCACCACGCCGAGCATCGCGAATTGGAAGCACGCGAAGCCCCACAGGAACGGCTGCACCGTCACGCGGCCCGGTTCGAAGATCGGACGCAACGGCGGTCGCACCGTGCCCGCCGCGGCACAGTGCACGTGCAACGTATTCGTCGTCGTCGGCACCTCACCCTCGTCGAGCACGATCGCATCGCGCCCGATCCGCCGCACGTGCCCGAGGCGCACGACGTCCTCCACGCGCCGCAACAGCGTCGCCTCGCCTTCGCTGATCACCGCGCCGCGGAACATCGTCGGCTCCACGTGCGGATCGATGCGCAGCATGATGCCCTCGCGCTCGAGCCGTGCAAACAGCTCGGTCATCGAGCCGCACTCCGCGAACGCTTCGAGCTGCGTCGCTGCGCCGGCGTAGAGATCCGGCAGCAACGTCAGCGGCTGCTGGAACCTCCGGTTCATCCACCACGCCTCGCGCGGCTTCACCCAACCGACCGCAGATGGCGGCACACCCTGCTCGAGCAGCCACGCGATCGCATCGAGCGCGGTCTTGCCCGCGCCGATCACCACGTAGCGATCGGGCCGCTCGCGCACGCGCGCGAGCTCGCCGACCGGCACACAACGCACGCCGTCCTCCACCTCGAACGGCGGCGGGCTGGTCGCGGGAATCGTGCCTTCGACATACGTCGTGTCGACCAGCTTCTTGCGCACGTCCACGCGCCACGACGCATCGGACAGCCGCGACACGAAGCGATCGTCGCCGCGCCACTCGCAGCTCGGGAAGTACTGCACGCGTCCGCTCGGCAAGAAGTGCCGCTGCATCACACGCGTGTAGTAGGCGCGCAGCTCGTCGGCGCCGGCGAGCTCGTAGAAGCCCGCGTTCGTGCCGTGTGTGTCGATCGCATCGCGCCCGAGTGGCACCGAGTGCACCCCATAGAACGCCGACGGTTGATGCAGTCGCACGAACGGATACGCGTCGACCCAGTGCCCACCGGGCGCGTGGCGGCGATCGACGATCGTGACCGTCGCGTCGGAATGGGCCAGCAGCGCGTCGGTGAACGCCATGGCTGCCGCGCCGGCACCGATCACGAGATAATCCGTCGAGAGCTCCACCCTTGCGATGATACCGACCCGCACGCACGCCGCGGCCCTTCTCGTTCTCGCCACCCTCGGATGCGAGCGCACGCCGCCGAATCCGAAGACCTTGCCGGTCGCCGCGGAGAAAGCCGACGCGAAGAAGGCCGACGCGAAGAAGACCGACGCGAAGAAGGCCGAGCCGCCGCAGCCGAAGCTGCCGCGCACCGGCGGCCTCGAAGATCCGATCCATCGCACCAAGGGTCCGTTGCGCGGCAGCTTCGTCATGCACGAGCAGCGCTACGTCGCGGGTGAGCCGATCTTCGTGCGCTTCCATCTCGAAGCGGTCGGCACCGAGCCGCTGCGCTTCACGATCGGCGGCGACGGCTACCAACAGGGCCCCTTGCGCTTCACGTGGCTCGTGCGCGACGCGATGGACGAGGTGGTCTGCGATCTGCGGGGGCGACCCGAGCCGATGGCGGGCGGTGGCGGCCGCGGCGAGATCAGCCTCGAGAACGGCAAGACGTACGACCACTGGCTCGCGCCGCAGACCGGATGCGCCGCGCTCTCCAAGCCGGGTCGCTATCGCCTTCGCGTCGTTCGCATCCTCACCGACGACAGCAAGGCGCCGCCGAGCTGCCCGACGATGCTCGTGCCCGACACCACCAAGAAACCGATCGACGATCGCGGTGTGCCGCTCACGCCCGAGTGCGAGAAGTGGCTCGATGCCGCGCCGGCGATCGCGAGCGACTTCGAGATCGAGATCGGCGAGTACGATGCCGAGAAGCTGAAGGCTGCGGTCACGCGCGAGCTGGCGATCGGCGGCGACGGGCGCATGAACCTCCTGTCGAGCTACGGCGCGTGGCTGTGTGGCAAAATCGGCTGCGAAGCCGGTTACGGCGACAAGGTCGACGAGTGGCTGACCAAGGGCCTCGCGAAGCTGCCCGAGCGTTTTCCGTGAGCGGCCCCGGCGCGCGCCTCGAGTCGATCGCCACCAACGGTCCGGCACGGACCATCAGCGACCCATCCATCGCTTTCGCGATCGCGACGCAGCGCCGCGTGCTAGCGTGACGACGTCGCGTAGCGGATCGACGCCGCGACAAAAATTCTGCACCTGCGGCGCGCGGCCCCAGCTGCGCTAGCGAGACGGTGCAATGCCCGACGGTCGTTCGATTCCCCGCTTTTCGCGGTCGCAGCGGTTCGCGCTGTCGAGCCGTGGCCGCGCGCTCGTCGTCGAATACCGCGCGCTGATTCGTGCAGCCCGAACGCGGGGCGAGCATGCCGTGTTCGAGCGTGCGTGCAGCGAGTGGGCCGCGCGAAACGAGCTCGAGTCGGACGACGGCCTCTATCTCGCCGAGCTCGAAAAGACTGCCGCGACGCTCGCGGAGCTCGCCGAGGCGCTCGAGGTCTGCGGCCAGTCCCGCGCCGACGTCACGCGTGCGGTGGGTCGCCTCGTCGATGCGCGATTGGTCGTGTTGTCGCCGTGATCGACGTGCACGGATTTCGAGAGTCACGAAACCAGGAAATGGAGCGCGAGTTCATGGCGAACAGGGTGTTTGTGGGCGGATTGAGTTGGAACACCACCGACGAGCAACTGCAGGAGACGTTCGCGCTCTACGGTGAGGTGGTCGAGGCGAACGTGCTGACGGAGCGCGAGACCGGACGCTCGCGGGGCTTCGGCTTCGTCACCATGGCGACGGCGGATCAGGTGCAGGCCGCCATCGAGGCGCTCGACGGCAGCAGGCTCGACGGGCGATCGATTCGCGTGAGCCCGGCCGAAGACAAGCCGCGCGGCGGAGGGCGTCCGCGATGATCGCCGAGCTACCCATCGAAGCGCCGAGCAGTGTGCTCACCGACGCGTTCAACGAGCTGGCTACGGCGGAGGCCGAGCTGAAGCGCCTGCTCGACGAGCTCGAGATCGGCGTGCGCGCGGACAAGATCATGATCAGCACGACCTTGCGGACGGCGCTGAGCCGGGTCGCGGTCGCGAAGCACAAGCTCCGCCTCGCGATCTCCGGTGCGCCGGGCGGAGACTGTGCTGCGGATCACCGGTGACCGTCGCATGACGCGGTGTAGACCGGCTCGCGACGGACGGCGGGCGCGAAGCGCATCATGGTCTGGCCATGCGCGTGGTCGCCATCGCTTCGCTCGTCGCGATCGTCTCGGGTGCGCTGTGCTTCTGGGCCGGACGATCGCTCGCGGTCCCGCGCGCGCCTGAAGCCGCGCCCGAATCGTCGCCGAGCTCGCCACGAACGTCGACGCGGCGACTCACCGCGTCGCCGCTGGTGTGCGCGAAGACCCGCGCGCCGGTGTTCCCCGAGCTCGATTGCAGCGAGCCCGAGCTGCGCGCGCGTTGGTGCGAGGCCGAGCTCGATGCGTGCGTGCGCGAGCGTCGTGCCGTGCGGCAGGAGTGGCCCGAAGCGGACACGATCGAGTCGCCCGAGACCTGGACGAAGACGATCGACGAAGCGCTCGCGAGCTGCGACATCGGTGCGGAGCTCGAGCTGGTCGATTGTGCGGAGTATCCCTGCACCGCGGCGTTGAAGACCGCGAAGACCGCGATGACCGACGCGGAGCACCAAGCCGAGATGGAGCGGTTGATGGTCGCGGTGCGGAGCTGTCCCGCGTTGCGCGACCAATTCGGCGCTGCACCCGATCAGAAAAATCTCGACGTGTTTCGTCTCGACGCACGTTGCCCGAACGGGCGCGAGTCGTTCTTCGTGCTCATGGCGCTCGACGCTGCGGGTGCGGCCTACGAGCTGTACGGCAAGCAGGAGCGCGACGACACGCAAGAGCGCGACGTGAACCGTTGGATGTATCGCCGCGCCGACGATCTCGCGGGCATGTGGCCGTGTGGATCCTGAGGCGGCGCGCCCGCACCGCGCATGGCACCGCGCGCGCCGTGGTGCAGATTGAGGGCATGAACGAGACCGAGCCCACCGTCGCCCAGTACATGACGCGCGAGCCCGCCACCGCCGACGAAGGCCTGTTGCTCGTCGACGCCGAGGAGCGAATGGGGCTCGACAACATTCGTCACCTCGTCGTGCTCGATCGCATGGGGCACGTCGTCGGCGTGCTGTCGCGCGGCGACATCACGCTCGCGTTGTCGCTGCCCGGCGCCGACGGCAAGAAGCTCCGCGTGCGCGATGCGATGAGCGACAACCCATACGTATGCGGGCCCGAGGTGAGGATCAGCGACGTCGCGCTCGCGATGGAATCGCATCGCTGGGGCTGCGCGATCGTGCTCGAAGGCGACGACGTCATCGGTGTGTTCACCACCACCGATGCACTGCGAGCGCTGCGTGAGCTCGCGAGCGGCATGCTGGCTGCGCCCGCGGTGCATCCCACCCATCTTCCGCCGCTGCATCCTTCCGCCAATGCGCCGCGGCGGCTGCGGATGCGTCACCATCATCCGCTCGCCGCCGGTCGCACGTCGATGTTCAGCCCCGGCGGTTGATCAGGCTCCGCCCTCGCCACCACCCTCGCCACCGCCTTCGTCGGCGCGGTGGAAGACGAGCGCACCGGTGCCGTCGTCGAGCGTGAGCGCGTCACCGATCTCGTCGACGCCGAGCGACCACGACAGCTCCACGGTCTCCGCGACGTCCTGGCTCTCGCTCGCGGTGCCGCACTGATCGAGCTGCTGCGCACCCGCGTCGGAGACCAGCGTCAGCGTGCTCGCATCGATCGCGAACGTGCCCGAGTACGCCTCGGTGCCGACGGTCCAGCAACCGGCGTCGTCGTACTCGTAGTAGACGCCCTGCGTGTACGTGCCGTCGTCGTAGAGCTCGAGCAGCATCGCGGCCGACTGATCGCCGGTGATCCACGAGCCCAGCACGTCGGCCGGCACCTCGCCGCTGTCGCCACCGCCGGTCTCGTCGGCCGCACCATCGGCACCATCGGCACCATCGGCACCGTCTGCTCCATCGGCACCGTCCGCACCCTCGGCACCGTCCGCACCCTCGGCGCCGTCGTCGTTGCCGTCGTCTTCACCCTCGTCGCCGTTGCCGTCGCCGCCTTCGCTCTCGTCCGCGTCGCCGGACTCGCCGCTCTCGTCGCCCATGTCGTCGGGATCGAGCAGATCGTCGAGGCCGAGGTTGCAGCCGGTCGCGAGGAAGAGGCCGAGGAAGATCGAGAAGCTCTGTCGATTGCGTGTCATTGCATCGCGTGGGTGCACCCGAGCGCGCCGACCCGTCACCGCCCGCCGTGGCGGACATCACAATCACAGCGAGAGCAGCCCGCGCGCCTGGGCAGCGAGCTTTTCGAAGCCGCCGTCCTCGGCGAGCCGGCGCGCACGCTCGGCGCTCGCGACCGATTCGTCGCTGCGTCCGAGCAGCTTCAGCGCCATCGCTCGCTCCAGCTCGATCTCCACGCCGAGCTCGGCGTCGACGCCACCGCCGACCTCGAGCGCCGCGGTCTCGAGCAACGGCAGCGCCTCTGCCGGTCGCTGCAATCGATTGAGCAACGCAGCGACGTGCGCACGCGCGAGCGGACGCGTCCGCGGGCGCACGTCTTCGGTGCGCAGCGCGATCTCCAACGACGCCTGCGCCGGCACCAGCGCCTCCGCGAAGCGCTCCTGCCCGGCGAGGATCTCCATCATCGTGTCCTTCACCGTGATGAGCTCGTGCGAGTCGGGGCCCATCGTCGCGATCGTGATGCGCTCGGCCTCCAGCGTCGCCGCGGTGGCCTCGTCCCAGCGATGCTGCATCGAGAACAGCCGCGCCTTGCCGACCATCGGGAACACCAGATCGGGATGATCGCCGCCGTAGGTCGCTTGCTGGATCGCGATCGCGCGATCGAAGGCGTGGCTCGCCGCATCGAACACGCCGAGGCGTAGCTGTACCTCGCCGGCGTTGTTGAGCGCGATCGCGAGGCCGACCGGATCGTGCCCACGCTCGAGCACCGCGATCGCTTCCTGGTAGTCGGCCAACGCGCTCTTGTAGTCGCCGGTGCGATCGACCGCGAGCCCCACCGTGAGCAGCGCGTGACCGAACAGCGGCGAGTCGCGCCCGTACACGCGCTCCAGCGCGTCGGCGACCTCGCGCGCCATCGCGACCGCACGTTCGTGCTCGCCGATGCGGCTCAGCAGATCCGCGAGCGTGCGCCGCACGCCGATCACCGAGGGATGATCGCTGCCGATCAGCGCCCCGAGCTCGGCGATCTCGAGCTCGTAGGCCGCGCGCGCCTTCGCGTTGTGTCCGGTGTTGTTCCAGACGTTCGCGAGGTTGATGCGCATGTTGTGCGCGATCTGTACGCCGTCGTCGTCGCCGGCGATGCGTGCGAGCCCGCGCTCGAACACCGCAGTGGCCTCGTCGTAGCGGCCGATGTTGAGCAGGTACGAGCCCTCCGCGTTGTCGAAGCGCGCCGCGACCAGCGATTGCTCGCCGCTGCGTCGCAACAGCGCGTGGCCGAGCGCGGCCCACTGGCCCGCGGCCGGGAAGTCGCGCAGATCCTCGGAGGTGAGCCACAAGAGCGAGATCGCGGCCGACGTCGCGGTCTCGTCGTCACCGACTGCGATCGCGCTCCAGATCGCTTCGCTCGCCTCCGTACGCGCTTCGTCGAGCCGACTGCGGGTCGCGAGCGCGTCGGCGCGCACGAGCTGCGCTTCGGCGATCAGCGGCTCGTAGCCGAGCTCGCGCGCCTGTTGCAGCGGCGGGCCGGACAGCGCGAGTGCTTCGTCGTAGCGGCCGGCGTTCTTCGCCGCGCTCGCGCGTGCGAGCTCGCCCCGCACCGACTCGACGTCGCTGCGCACCTGCGGATCCTCCGGAGGTGCGACCGCATCCGCGAGCGCGTCGAGATCTCCGCACGCCGCGATCGGACGCAGGCGACCGGTCATCTCGTACGCGTGATCGATGGCATCGTCGCCGCCGGCGGCGAGCAGCTCGACGGTGGCCGCGAGCCCGGTCTTGCGCTGCTCGAGGCAGGCCATGCGGCGGTCGAGCATCGCTTCGGATTGCTCGTGACGGATCGACGTGGCCGTGCACGCATCGGTATGCATCGCGATCCAACGCGACGCGTAGCCGTCGAGCTGCGCGCTCGCCTGCGCCCATGCCTGTGCGGCGTACGGCCGCGCGCTGGCGGCGAAGGCCTGCTCGACGCTCGCGCGCACGGTCGAGTCCCAGACGCCCGCGAGCTTCGCTTCCGCATCGGTGCAGGCGCGCTGCTGCGACATCACCAGTGCACCCGCAGCGACACCGGCGATCGTCGCGGCCGCGAATGCGATGCGTCGGCGCTTGCGACCGACGTCGCGCCGCAACGCGGTCGCGAGCTCGGCCATCGAACGAAAGCGCTGCGATGGATCCGGCGAGAGCCCGCGCGCGACGACGCCGTACAACCATCGCGGCACGCCGCGCTTCTTCGGCTCGCGCGGCGGCTTGCGCTTCGCCATCGCGAGCTGCAAAAGTGGCACGCGAAACGGTCGCTGCCCGTAGAGCGCCTCGTAGAGCGACACACAGAACGCGTACTGATCGGCGGCGGGCCCGAGCTCCGCACCGACGTGCTGCTCCGGCGCCATGTATGCCGGCGTGCCGACCACCTGGCCTTCTTCGGTGAGCGAGGTGAGCACGGCGTCGGGATCGCCGTCGTCGCTGAGGCTGTCGCGCGCGTCACCGCTGGTGAGATCGGGCGTGCCGCTCGGCGGGCCGAGCGAGTGCGTCGCGTCGGTGCTGCGCGTCGCGATGCCGAAGTCGCCGACGCGCACACGACCATCGCGACCGACCAGGATGTTCGCGGGCTTCACGTCGCGGTGCACGATGCCGGCGGCGTGCACCGCTGCGAGCCCATCGGCCGCGGCCGCGAATGCCTCGACCACCTCGCGCCAGCCGCGGGGCCGCATGCGCAGCCACTTCTGCAGATCGATGCCTTCGACCAGCTCCATCGCGACGTAGTCGCGACCCTCGTGCACGTCGACCTCGTAGACCGCGACGACGTTGGGATGCGAGAGGCGGGCGAGCGCACGCGCTTCGGCGATGAGCCGCGCGCGTGCACGCACGGCCGCATCGGAGCGGCGCGGATGCACCAGCTTGATCGCGAGCGTGCGCTCGAGCCGGGGATCGAACGCGCGCACCACCACACCCATCGCGCCTTGGCCCAGCACGTCGACGACGAAGAAGCGGCCGATCGGCTCGCCGGGCTGCGGGACCACCAGCGGCGCGCGGGCTGCTGCAGCGCGCTCGTCCTCGGTCTGATCCGATGCGGCCTCGGGTCGGCTCACGACCGCAGCATGCTAGCGCGACGCGACGAGCCGCGCCGTGCTCTACCGCGCACTACGGCTTCGCACACGACGCCCGCACGTCGGCGGCCCACTTCGTGCTGCCGTGCGCGTCGAGGAACGCGGCGGCCTCGCTCTTCGCGTCGTCGATGCGATCGAGCGCGCAGAGCGTGCGGATCCGCAGCGCGAGCCGGCGCGCGACCTCGGGATCGATCGGCGATCGCTCGGCGTGCTGCTCGAGCAACGTCAACGCGCGCGCGGCCTGTCCGGCGTCGAGCGCGGCCGCGGCCTCGTCGAGCAGCTTCGCGGTCGCGGCCTCGTCGTTCGGACCACTCTTCGCATCCACGCCCATGCCCGGGCGCTTCGCTTCGCTCGTCGCGCGCTTCGCTTCGACCTTCGCGTCGCCGTGCTTCGCGTCGCCGTGCTTCGCGTCGTGCTTCGCGTCGGCTTTCTTCGGCATGTCGGTCTGCGGCGGCGGCCCCGATTGCACGACCCACACGCCGAGTCCCACCACGGAGCCGATCGCCAACGCGAGGATGGCCGCGCCGATCCATCGCGACGACTTCGGCGCGGCCGCAGGCGGCTCGATCGCCGCGACCGGCTGCGCGCGCGAGCCTTCGTCGACACGCGACGCGACCACGCCCCAGCTCTCTTCTTCCGCACCGACGGGCGGCTCGTCCTCCGCCATCGCCTTCGCGATGAGGCTCTTCGCGCCCATGCTGAGCGCCGCGACGTCTTCGCTCTCTTCGTCGTTCAGCTCAGCCACGGCAGCTCGCCTCCGTGTTGCTCGCGATACTCCGCCAGCGCTTGCTCGAATGCACGCCGCGCCAGCCGCAGCCGCGAGTACACCGTATTGAGCTTGGTCTCGGTGAGCTCGGCGATCTCCGGCGCGGTCATGTCGACCATGTCGGCCATGACGAGGACGCTGCGTTGATCCTCGTCGAGCTTCGCGAGCAGCTCGTCGAGCACGCCCGCCGCCTGCACGCGCGCGAGCTTGCGATCGGGCTCGGTCGGCGGGCGCCCACCGCTCTGCAGCTCTTCACGTCGCCGCCTGGCCGCGGCGCTGCGTCGACCATCGCGCGCGACGCGATACGCGATGCCGAAGAGCCACGTCGTCAACGCGGAGCGACCTTCGAACTCGTGCAGCTTGCGATGCACGATCACGAAGACCTCCTGCACGACGTCGTCGAGCTCGTCCGCCGGCACGCCGAGCCGTCGACAGCTGCGCCACACGAACGCGTAGTGCTTGCGATAGACCTCTTCGAGCCCGAGCTCGTGCGTCGCCGTCTCAACCGCCATCCGCTGCCACGATCGCTGCCGACACGCACCCGCGGATCAGCCCGCTCGACAGCTGCAGCTGCAGCTCGAGATCGATGATGTCGCCGGTCGCCATGCCGACCTCTTTATACGTCACGATGCCGCCGACGAGCGTGGCCGCACCCTGCGTGCTGGGAAAGAGGCCGATGATCGGCTTGTTGGGCGCGACGGCGATGCTCGCGGCGTAGTCGAGCTCGAGCGCGGGCTCGCCGATGAAGCCGATCGTGATCTGCGTGATGTCGGTGTCGTCGCCGTGCACGTAGACGTCGTAGCGAATGCCGTCCTCGGTGTTCGCGCGGATCGCATCCACCGAGATCGCACCGAGGCCCACGCCGTCCTCGAAGAAGAACTCGCCGACCGCCATGCATTCGAAGGGGATTTCGCCGGTGAAGCCGTCGTCGGACGAGCTCTCCTCGGCGTCGCCGGTGGAGGTGGTCTCGTCGCTGGCCGGGGGGTCACCCTTGCATGCGACGACCAGGGAAAACGATGCGAAGAGTACGGCTTGGCGTCTCATGGGGGCCTGCCCGTAGATGGCTTCCACCCTACCGCAACATCGTTGTTCGCGTCACGCGCAGCGCGCGGATGCGAGCAGATCGGCCCGGCGTGTAGGCCGAGCGGCAGGACGGTGCGTTGGAGCAGCGCACGATGTCCCTGCGCGAGCGCGACGTTCACGTCACCAGCCCATGCCCGATCGATCTCGACGAGACCGGGATGCGCCAAAAGGGCGACCGCTGGCACTGCGGTCACTGCAGCAAGACCGTGCACGTGTTGTCGTCGATGACCGAGTCAGACGCGCGACGCTTCCTCACCGAGCACGCGGGTCAGGACGTGTGCGTGTCGTATGCGATGAGTGCCAAGGGCGAGATCCGCTTCCGCCCCGATCCGGTGGTGCCGGTCGCGTCGCTCGTGCGTCGTCCGAAGCTCGCCGCGGCC
Organism: Nannocystaceae bacterium; assembly: GCA_035550195.1. Classification (GTDB taxonomy): domain Bacteria; phylum Myxococcota_A; class Polyangia; order Nannocystales; family Nannocystaceae; genus Xiheibacterium. The sequence goes on along the minus strand of DASZPU010000892.1, from coordinate 7,335 downwards.
GCGGCGATCGGTCTCGGTGTCGCACTCGCAGCGTGTGCACCGCATGAGAATCCGCGCGTCGGAGCCGCGCCGATCGTCGAGACCGCGCAACCGACCACGACGCTGCCGACGATCCCCGACGTGCATCCGCCGGTCCTCGAGAAGGTGGTCGCGGGCGGCATGCGTCCGGCGCCCATCGTCGCGCCCGACGACGTGCAGGTCGATGGTGGGATGCGTCCGATGCCGCTGCCCGAGCCCAAGGACGTGCAGGTCGAAGGTGGACTGAAGGTGCCGACCGTCGCGAACGACGAGCCCTGCGATCCTCCGAAGACGATCGACGCGCCGCATCCTCCGATGACCCGCGGCGGCGTGCGTGCGATGCCTCCCGAGCGCTGACGGATCTCCGCCTGGTTTCCGCACGCGCGCCCGAGGTTCCCGGCCCGTGAGCGTGCATGGGTGAGGTTCTTCGCGTCGCGGCCCATCGCGAGCCTCGCGTCGCTCCGATACCGTGGGAGACGATGGGTGGCTCGGCGTTCGTTCGAGGGTGGGTCGCGGCGTGCGTGCTCGCGACGGCATGCAGCGCAGGCGTGCTCGATGGCCAGAACACCGGTGGCTTCGGCAGCGCGAGCACCACGGCGACGACGACGGCACCGCCGCCGGAGACGAGCGGAGATCCGGCGAGCTCCGAAGGTGGCTCGGTCGCCGCGTCGTCGAGCGAAGCGAGCGACGAGGCACCGCCGAGCGACGACAGCAGCGGCGCGCTCGCGACGAGCGGCGGATCGGATGGCGTCGACGATGCTCCGCCGGCGCAGTGTGGCAACGACACCCAGGAAGGCGACGAGGCCTGCGACGGCACCGATCTCGGCGGCGCGAGCTGTGCCGACTTCGGCTTCGAAGACGGCGTGCTCGCCTGCGATCCCGCGTGCAGCTTGATCACCGATGCGTGCTCCACCTGTGGCGACGGCGACATCGCGATCGGTGAGGCGTGCGACGGCACGAACTTCGGCGGCGAGAGCTGCACGACGCTCGGCTTCGGCGCCGGCGCGCTCGCGTGCAGCGCGGACTGCTCGGCGATCGTCGACAGCGGTTGCATCCCGTTGCCGAGCTGCGGCGACGGCATGCTCAACGGCGGCGAGCAGTGCGACGGCAATCAGCTCGGCGGGGCCAGCTGCGTGACGCAGGGCTTCGACCTCGGCGAGCTCGACTGCACCGCGTCGTGCACCTACGACATCACCGCGTGCATGGACGATCTCGAGAACTGCGGCATGATGGGCGACTTCTGCTTCTTCGACGAAGACGACCCGCAGAGCACGTGTTGCCCCGCCGGCGTGGGCGGCAACATCTTCGGCTTGTGCGACGTGTTCCTGTGTGTGTGAAGCAGCGTTGCGCGCGCTCGGGTATGATCGCGAATCGCGATGTCCGCGGAGCGCATCGGTGCGCACCTCGAGGTCGAGGCGCAGCTCGCCGAGCGCGACGATGCGATCGTCTACCTCGCGCGTGACGTGCGGCTCGATCGTCGCGTCGCGGTGACGCGCTACCGCGGTGACGACGAGGCGCTCGCACGACGCGAGCGGCAGCTGCAGGCGCTCGCGAAGGTCACCGACCCGCACGTCGCGGCGATCCACGAGGTCGGACGCGACAAGGGCGGGCTGTTCGTCGCGACCGAGCACCTCGAGGGCACGAGCGCCGCGGCGTGGGCGATCGCGGCGCCACGATCGTCGGCCGAGAACGTCGCGGTGTGGCTCGCGGCTGCGCGCGCGCTCGCGGCGTTGCACGGCGCGGGGCTCGTGCACGGCGAGCTCGCTGCGGAGCACGTGCAGCTCGGGCGCTCGGGTGCGCGGGTGTGCATCACCGGTGCATCGGGTCGCAGCGCCAACGCGGACACCCGGCTCGCGGATCGTCGCGCCTGGTGTGCGGGTCTGTCCGCGATGCACGAGCGCGTCGCGATGCCGGGATGGTTGCGTCGTGTGCTCGCCCAGGCGCGCGGACCCGCCGACGACCCCGACATGGCGCGCATCGTCGCGATCGTCGAGCGGCGCGGGCGTGCGCGACGATGGCTCGCGCTCGCGGTCGGCACGGCGACGCTCGCCGGTGTCGCCGGTCTGGCGCTCGGCGCCCGCGAGACGCCGTGCAGCGACGGTGCGGAGCGCATGGCGATCATCTGGTCGGAGGCGCGTCGCAACGCGCTGGCCGAGACGTTCGTCGAAGCGGCGGGCGAGCAGGGCGGCAGCGCGTGGGCGCACACCGATCGCGCGCTCGACGAGTGGGCGCAGCGGTGGATCGACGCGCGCGCGAGCTCGTGCCTCGCCACGCGCAGCGAAGGTACGCAGAGCGAGGCGGTGCTCGAGCGCAGCATGAGCTGCTTCGATCATCGCGCCGCCGAGCTGGCCGCGTTGCTCGATGCGTTCGCGGAAGTCGATGCGAGCACGACGACGCGCGCGGTCGAGGCCGCGAATGCACTGCCGACGCCGCTGGCGTGCACCGATGCCGACTTCCTGCTCGCGACGATCGCTCCGCCCACCGATGCGATCACCGCGGCTGCGGTCGAGCTCGTGCGCGCACGTCTGCGCGAGATCGAGGCGCTGCGGCGTGCGAACCGAATCCCCGCGGCGAGCGCGGCCAGTGCAGGCGTGCGCGAGCAGGCCGAAGCCTGCGGCTACGAGCCGGTGCAGGCCGAGGCGTTGATCGAGCTCGCCCGCGTCGCGCTCGCCGGCGAGCGCGAAGACGAGGGCATCGAGCTCATGCACGAAGCCGTGCTCGCGGGCCGCAAGAGCGGCGACGTGGCGATCACTGCCGAAGCGAGCGCGCGGCTGGCCAGCGACTACGCGCGCAAGGGCGACGCGGAGCAGGCCGAGTCGTGGCTCGCGTTGGCGGAGCTGGAGATCGAGCGCAAGGCTGCGGATCCCGAGCTCACGGTCGACGTCGAGCGCACGCGCGCGTATCTACTCGATCGCTCGGGCAAGTCCGACGAAGCGATCGCGCACTACCAGCGCGCGCTCGATCAGGTCATCGCGCTGCACGGCGATCACTGGCGCGCGTCGGCGGTGCGCAGCGACATCGGTATCGTGCTCGCGAGCGGCAATCGCCTCGACGAAGCCGCGCCGATCTTCGCGGAGGTGATCGCGTCGCTCGAGCGCGAGCTCGGGCCCGACACGCCGCAGGCCGGCATCGCGCACGCCAACTATGGGCAGCTGCTGGTCGGGCTCGATCGGCCGGAGGAAGCCGAGCAGCACCTGTTGCGCTCGATCACGGTGATCGGCGCGCTGCAGGGCCCCGACAGCCCGGCACTCTTCCACTCGACGCTCATGCTCGGCAGTGCGTTGTCGGAGCAGGGCCGCAACGCGGAAGCGGTGGTGCAGCTCGAGCGCGCGGTGGAGATGGGCGAGCTCCGTGGTGGGCCCGAATCGCCGGAGGTCGGCGTCGCGATCGGTGCGCTCGCGACCAGCTCGCACAACACCGGCCAGCTCGCGACCGCGCTCGAGCAAGCGCAGCGCGGCGCGACGATCCTCGCGAAGCACTTCGGCGTCGACAATCGCGACGTGTTGGCCGCGCGCACGCAGGCCGCGGTGACGCTCACCGAGCTCGGGCGGCGCGACGACGCGCTCGCCGAGCTCCACGACATCCTCGCGCGCTGCGATCGCACGCAGGTGTGCTCGGCCAACACGCTCGCGCGGGCCCTGAGCGCGAAGGCGTGGATCGAATTGAAGGACGACGACCTCGCGGCCGCACGCGCGAGCGCAGAGCGTGGGCTCGCGGCCGCCGAGGGCAACGAGGTGCGCGACGTGACGGTGTCGGAGCTGCAGTGCACGCTCGCGGAGGTGCTGCTGAAGAGCCACGGCGACAAGGCGAAGATCCGCGGGCTCGTCGATGCGGCGGTGCCGGTCGTCGCGAAGCACTCTCCCGAAGAAGGGCAGCGCTGTGCGCAGCTCGGCGCGTGAGCTCGCGTTGCTCGGTGCGATCGCGTCGTGTCGCAGCGGCGCGTTCGCGTGCGAAGGCGACGATCAGTGCGACGCCGGCGACGCGCAGGGCGTGTGTCAGCCCGAAGGCGTGTGCAGCTTTCCCGACGACGCGTGCGCGTCGGGGCAGCGCTACGGCGATCACAGCGGTGCGCTCTCGGGCCACTGCGTGCCGACCGGCGGCACCGGCAGCAGCAGCACCAGCGTCGCCGAGAGCAGCAGCATGTCGACGATCGATCCGTCGATCGCGGAAGGCACGAGCAGCAGTGGGTCGCCCGGCACGAGCAGCGGTGGCGGCGAGGCGACCTCCAGCGACGGTGGCGAGTCGTCGTCGACCGGTGGCGGGCCCGATCCCAGCCTCTTGGTGTGGTTCCAATTCGAGGACGAGCTCGGCGACGGCTTCGACAACTCCGGCGCGCTCGGTGGCGTCGCGACCTGTGCCGACATCACGTGCCCCGCCGCCATCGACGGTCCAATCGGACAAGGCGCGCAGTTCGACGGCGTCGACGACTGCGGCACGTATCCGTTCGTCGACGCGCTCGCACCCGACACGTTCACGCTCGCACTGTGGGCGCGTCGCGAGGTGTCGGGCTCCGGCTTCGACGTCGCGTTCACGAAGCCGGTCGGCGACATGCCCTACAACACCTGGCGCATGACGCTGCAGTACGACGAGATGCTCGGCGATCGCATCAACGTGCACGTGGGCATGATCGACGACAGCGGCGTCGACAGCTACGCACCGCTGCCGCTCGGCACGTGGGTGCACTTCGCCGCGACCTGGACGGGCGAGGCGATGACCAGCTACGTGAACGGCGAGCTGCACGAGCTGGTGCCGTCGACGCTCATCGAGGTCGACGACCAGCCGCTCTTGGTGGGTTGCGACGACGACCATGTCGTGCCGCTTCCGGTGAACTATCTCGAGGGCGCGATCGACGACGTACGCATGTACGATCGCGTGCTCGACGACGCCGAGATCGCCGAGCTGGCCCAGCAGGGCATGTGATACAACCCGGCCATGGCGCTGCAACGGATCGCAGACGAGCTGTGGTGCGCGGCGATCGACCACACCTTCATGGGCATGCACCTGGGCACGCGCATGACGGTGATCCGGCTGCCCGGCGGCAAGCTGTGGCTGCACTCCACCATCGCGATCGACGATGCGTTGCGCGCCGAGATCGACGCGCTCGGCGAGGTCGCGCACATCGTCGCGCCGAATCTCTACCATCACATGTACGCGGGCCCGTGGAAGCAAGCCTATCCGTCCGCGCTGCTGTGGGGCGCGGCCGGGCTGGCGGCGAAGCGCAAGGATCTGCCGTTCGATGCGACGCTCGAAGACACGCCCGACGCGGCGTGGGCCGACGTGATCGATCAGACGCCGCTGCGCGGCTGCATGCTCGGCGAGATCGTGTTCTTCCACAAACCGACGCGCTCGATCGTCACGTCGGATCTCGTGGAGAACTTCGACAGCTCGCCGCACTTCGGCACGCGGCTCTACCTCAAGGCGGCCGGCATCCACGGCAAGCCGGGCGTCAGCCGCATGCTGCGACCGATCTATCGCGACCGCGCGGCGGCTCGCGCGTCGCTCGAGCGCATGCTCGCGTGGGAGTTCGAGCGCATCGTGCTCGCCCACGGCAACCCCATCGAGCGCGACGCGATGGACACGCTGCGCACGGCCTACACCTGGCTGTGAGCGCGGTATGCTGACCACGTGACGAAGCGCAGCCGCATGAAGCCCCGCTGCGGCGGGTGCGGGCTCAAGCCCGAGCGCTGCATGTGCGCCGAGCTGCCGCGCGTGCAGCTCGCGACGCCGATCGTCGTCGTGCAGCACTTCGCCGAGGCGCCCAAGCCCACCAACACGGTGCGCCTGCTCTTGTCGATGGTCGAGGGCACGAAGCTGTTGCCCTACGGGCTGCGCGACACGCCGTTCGATCCCGGGCCGCTGGTCGATCCCGAGATCGAGTGGGTGCTGCTCTCGCCGCGCGACGACGCCACCGTGCTCGCGCCGGCGCAGCCCGATGGGCGCAAGCGTGGCTTCGTGTTGCTCGACGGCACGTGGCATCAGTGCAGTCGCATGTCGCGGCGTGCACCCCACGTGCGTGAGCTGCCCTGCGTCGCGTTGCCACCGGGGCCGCCGTCGATCTGGGGCGTACGCCGGCAGCACCACGAGCACGGCATGTCGACGTTCGAAGCGGCCATGCGCGCGCTGGCGACCGTCGAAGGCGACGACGCGGTGCGTCCGTTGATGGAAGCGTTCGCGAAGGTGACGGCGCAGCAGCTGTTGCTGAAGGGCAAGCTGCCCGCGTCCGAGGTGCCGAGCGCGAGCCCATGAGCAACGCGCGCGCGGTGTTCGTGTGGATGGCGGTCCTCTCGGCGGGCACGCTGTTGCTCGGGATGCTGCGCGAGCTGACGATCGCGCAGCAGCTGCAGGCGAGCGGTGCGGCCGATCTGTTCTTCCGTGGTGTGGTGGTGGTCGGTGCGGCGCGCAACTTCACGCTGGCGCTCTTGCGTGCGCGGTGGATCCCGCTGCCGCCGGGGCCGTCGCCGCGGGCGTTGCTGCGCGCAGGGCTGCCCAGCTGCACCGCGATCGCGCTCGTGTCGGTGGCGGCGCTCGCGATCGTGATCCCACGCGCGCAGTGGCTGACGATCGAGAGCGGCGTGTTCGCGGCGTGCGTGATCGTGGCCGCGTACGGTGCGGCGATCCGTGCGTTGTCGGAGCGTCACGGGCACGAACGGCTGGGCGTCGCGCTCGACTGGGTGCCGCTGGTGAGCACGATCGCCGGCACGCTCGCGTCGGACGGCGTCGCGCTCGGTGCGATCGGTGGGCTCACGGTCGGGCTGGCGATCGCGATGATCGTGCAGCTACCGACGGCGTTGCGCGAGCACGACGACGTGGTGACGCACGCGCGCGCCGGTGCAGCGCCGGGTTGGGCGCTGTACATCGATACGCTGATCTACGTGAACCTCGGGCTCGTCGACTCGTTGCTGTCGTTGTACGTGCTCGACGAAGGCGACTTTGCGCTCTTGAGCTACGGGTATCTGTTCGTCAACGCGATCCTCGCGGTGCCGACCGCGGGCGCGACGATCCTCGCGCTGCGCGTGGGCGGCCGCGGACGCATCGCCGACGTGGAGGCGATGCGGAAGTGGGCGCTCGGTGCCGGCGCGATCGCGGGGCTCGGGGTCGCGTGCGTCGCGGGTGCGCTCGCGTGGCCACCGACGGGATCGCTGGTCGATCGCGCGGTGGGGTGGACGTTGGCCGAGCGCATCACCGGCATCGTGCTCGCGAGCGCACCGTTCGCGGCCCTGCGGCTCGCGAACACGATCGGTCGTCAGCTCCGGGTCGCACGCGATCCCGACGGGCTGGTGCGCTGGGACGTGATCGGTCTGATCGTGCGCGCGGCGA